>DATHKH010000207.1:0-2404 GCA_035286325.1 Flavobacterium sp. | reverse complement strand
CCCAATAAAAAATTGGGAGTGAACAGGCGAAGCAAACAGCTCCTAATAAAAAAGCACTCCGAAAAGTGCTTTAAAATTTATTTCTTGGCGTTTTTTGCTTTTTGCGCTTCCGCCTGTTCCATCATCGCCGCCATTTTCTGTTGGAATTTGCTTTGCGTTTTCGGCTTCAACTTATTCTCCTGGATTTGGGTGTGGATTTTTTTCTCATCGACGACATACCTTTTAATGACAAGCATGATTCCGATCGTCACCAAATTCGAAATGAAGTTATACAAACTCAGTCCCGAACCGTAATTGTTGAAGAACAGCAACATCATCAAAGGCGAAATATAAATCATGACTTTCATGATTTTGCCCATGTCCGGCATACCTTCCTGCGGCGGTTGGCTCATCGCCTGGTCGCCGGTCGTCATTTTCATGTAGAAGAAAATCGCGATGGCAGCCAATATTGGGAACAAGCTTACGTGGTCGCCATAAACCGGAATGTTGAACGGCAGTTTTGCAATCTGGTCAAATGAAGACAAATCGTCGGCCCAAAGGAAGCTTTTCTGTCTCAGCTCAATCGCCGACGGGAAAAACTGGAACGACGCATACATGAACGGCAATTGGATCAATGCGGGAATACAGCCAGCCATTGGGTTTACGCCGGCTTTGTTGTACAGCTTCATGGTTTCCTGCTGTTTTTTCATCGCATCTTTCTTGTACTTTTCGTTCAGCTCGGCGATTTCAGGGCGCAGTACTTTCATTTTTGCCTGCGAAAGGAACGATTTGTATGTAATTGGCGACATCGCCAGTTTAATCAATATCGTGAAAATGATGATGGCGATTCCGTAAGGGATAAATGAGCTCAGGAATCCGAATACCGGGATGAAGATCCATTTGTTGATCCAGCCAAAAATACCCCAGCCTAGCGGAATGATTTCGTCAAGATTCCTGTCGTAGGCATTTAATATTTTGTAATCTGCCGGGCCATAATACCAGTTCATTTTGTAATCCAGTTCGCCATTGGTGAATGCGAGCGGCATATTGGCCTTGAACTGTTTGATGAAAACCGTATCCGGTTTGACCTTATCCATCGTCAGGTCGGTTGAATGCATGCTTGCGGTTTCAAACGGCGTTTTTGTCAACAGGATTGAAGTGAAAAAATGTTGCTTGAAAGCGATGTAACTGACCTTTTCTTCTGTAGTTTGCTTGTCTTTCCCAAGTCCGAGATTGTTCGCTTTTCCACCTTCATATTCATAGCGGATTTCAGCATAACGGTCTTCATAAGCGATGCCTTTTTCGTTTCGGTAGCCTTTTAAATCCCATTCGAGGTCCAGTGGTTTTGACACATCGAGCACTTTGCTTAGGCCTTGTGAACGCACGTCAAAATCGAGCATATAATCTGAAGGCTTCAATACGTAGCGGTATTCAAGAAATTCATCGGCACCGGCTTTGAGGCGCATTGTCAGGATTTGGTTCTGGCCGATTCTTGTAAACGACGGCTCAAAATACAAATCTTTCGTATCCAGTGAACGGTTGTCGTGGGTTTTCAGTTTCAGGTTGAATTGCGCATTGTTGTCTTTGATAAGTTCAACCTTTTGTCCCGAACCTTTCTGGAATTTGTCGTATTTTTTTAAAGTCGCCTTGGTAATGTAGCCGCCTTTGTTCGAAATTTCCAGGCGAATCAATTCATTTTCAAGAATTGTCGAATCATCTTTTGCCGAAGCCAATGTCCCTGAATAGGCGAAATCACCCAAAGACGTTTTCAGTTTTGCAAGCCTGACCGAATCGTTTGCCGTCGTATCAATCGCTGTCAAAGCGCCCTGATGGGATAATTTTTCAATCTTTTGCTGCTGCTTTTGTTTGTCGACTTGCCCTTGTTTGGCCTTGTCGGCTGCGATTTCTTTTTCCGAAGGCGCATTCTGATACATGATCCAGATTAAGATTCCGAAAATCAATACAAAACCTATGATGGAATTCAGGTCTAATTTTTTTTGCTCCATTTATCTATTTATTTAAACCAGTATTTTTTAGCTGGCTGTCTTTTTTGCTTTTACCGTTGCGGCTACAAAGCTAACAAAAAGCGGATGCGGATTGGCAACCGTGCTTTTATATTCAGGATGGTATTGCACGCCGATAAAAAACGGGTGTTTTTCGATTTCAATAATTTCGACCAGTCCGGTTTCAGGGTTGATTCCCGAAGATTTCAGGCCGGCATTTTCGAGTTGGCTCGCATATTCGCCATTGTATTCATAACGGTGGCGATGGCGTTCGAGGATGGATTTTTGTCCATAGATTTTCTTTGCCAATGTATTGTCTTTGATGTCGCATTTCCACGCACCGAGGCGCATGGTTCCGCCTTTGTCGGTGATGGTTTTTTGTTCTTCCATCAGGTCTATAACGGCGTGTGATGTGCCTTCGT
>DATHKH010000206.1:0-16366 GCA_035286325.1 Flavobacterium sp. | reverse complement strand
GAGCAATCCTTTGCCACGGACAAGCGTCGCAATATTCGAAGTTTCAATATACTCATTCAGTTTTTCCCTGAAGATATTGCCAAGATAAACCGCATTTTCCGCCAGTTTTTCATCTTTCACGACTTCAAGCGCAGCAATAGCAACGGCAGCAGCAATCGGGTTTCCGCCAAAAGTCGAACCGTGCTGGCCGGGTTTAATGACATCCATAATCGAATTGTTTGCCAAAACTGCCGATACCGGATAAACGCCTCCGGAAATGGCTTTTCCTAAAATCAGGATATCTGGCTGGACGTTTTCGTGATTCACGGCAAGCAATTTCCCTGTACGTGCGATTCCGGTCTGTACTTCGTCGGCAATGAACAAAGCATTGTATTTTTCACACAGCGCTTTGGCTTTCGCGAGATAACCGTCGGCCGGAACATAAACGCCAGCTTCGCCCTGAATCGGCTCCACGAGGAAACCAGCAATATTTTTTGTGGATTGCAATGCGTTTTCAAGCGCATCCAAATCATCGTATGCAATTTTAATAAATCCCGCAGTATAAGGCCCGAAATTTTTTCGCGCATTCTCATCATTTGAAAAAGAAATGATGGTCGTTGTCCTTCCGTGGAAATTACCGTCACAAACGATAATCTGTGCTTCCTGCTCGGCAATGCCTTTCTTTTCATAAGCCCATTTCCTGCAAAGCTTAATGGCAGTTTCAACTGCTTCAGCTCCGGTATTCATTGGCAAAACCTTATCGAAACCAAAATATTCAGTCAGGTATTTTTCGTATGGACCCAATTGGTCGTTGTAAAAAGCGCGTGATGTCAGGGTCAGTGTTTTTGCCTGGTTGATCATCGCGTCGACAATTTTCGGGTGGCAATGCCCTTGGTTGACTGCCGAATAAGCCGACAGGAAATCGTAATATTTTTTTCCTTCCAAATCCCAGACGTATACGCCTTCGCCCCTGCTCAAAACGACCGGAAGCGGATGATAATTATGTGCACCATACTTGTTTTCAAGTGCCATAATTTCTTCTGAACTGATTTTTTCTAAAACTGCCATTGTGATAATTTTTAACGCTGATTCTACGATTCCTGCTTATTGGGGAGAAATCACCCGGAAGCCGCAAAATTAGCGATTATTCCATGAATTTTAGGCTATTGGATTCATTTATTCATCCTGTTCAGGATTTCATCCATCATTTCCATCTGCTTCTTCTGGAAATCAATCAGCTCCTGTTGTTGGTTCATAATCAGGTAATCGAGCTTTTCATGTATCATCCTGATTTCGAGTTCCGATTTCAGGTTAATCATATAATCTTTTCCGGCGCGGTCGCGGTCTTTGTCTTCCTGCCTGTTCTGGCTCATCATGATCACTGGTGCCTGGAGCGCGGCAAGGCAGGAAAGCACTAGGTTTAAAAGAATGAACGGATATGGGTCGAAGCCTTTGTTTGAAAGCATATAAACATTGGCGCCAATCCATAAAACAATGACGATTCCAAACGTGATGATGAACGTCCAGCTGCCGCCGAATTCCGCTACCTTATCCGCTATTTTTTCACCAAAAGTGAATCCTTCATCTTCATCTTCCACTTTACTCACCAACAGTTTATCCGTACTCAATGAATTCATTACGGTATTTTCAAGCGGTGACAAATCCCCGATTTCGGATGCGAAATAATGCGAAATGTATTTTACCTTATACGAATTGAGTTCTGAAATGGAAATGCAGCTGTCTCGCGTAAAATCCGGGTTTTCATCCCTGATCAGGTTGAATAGCGGTTTGGTGATCAGCTTTGCTGAAACCCTTTCTGATTCGGGATATTCTGTACTGGAAATGTCACTTAAAAAATTAGATTCGTTTATCATATTTATCTGCTTTAAATCCCAAATTAAACTTAAAAGGATTTTATAAAAATTTGAAAAAAATTATATTTGGCTCAAACTAACTAAATAATGAAAAAGATATTTTTATTGATGCTATTTGCTTCAGGGCTGATGGTTTCTTGCTCTTCGGATGACAATTCACCCAAAATTTCGACGGCTAAAGCGACTATAGACGGCGTAGAATACACTTTTAACACATTCAGTGTCACACAGGAACAGTTTACCGACGAGACGCACACTTATACCGATGTCACCATTACGGCTTCGATTGACAGCAATCCCGATAAAATATTTACCATCATTGTTGAAAAAGGCATGACCGGTCCAAGTGCCAGCTATTATTTCGCTTATTTCCTCGATGGCACAGCTTTCCCAAAAACGCCTTCTTTCGCTACAGATGTTACCACAAGCAAGAACAACAGGGTTGCAGGATCGTTTTTTGGCGATGTCATGGCCGATGACGGTTCCGGAGATGTCGTGACTTTTTCAAACGGCACTTTTGATATTTACTTCTAAACTAAAACGGCAACTTCAGATTGCCGTTTATTTTATGCCAAAACCGCTTCCGATGTAATTGCCGTATTCAACAGTTTTGAAATTGGGCAGTTCTTTTCGGCTTTGGTGACCAATTCCTGGAAAACATCATTCGAAATTCCGGCAACTTTCCCGGTGACATTCAGGTGAGAGCCGACAATGCTTCCATTTTGGAAATCAATGGTGCAAGTCGTTTCAAGATTTTGGATCTCAAATCCCGCTTCACCGATAAACGCGGAAAGCTGCATCGTAAAGCAACCCGAATGCGCAGCGGCTACGAGTTCTTCGGGATTGGTTCCAATGCCGTCCTCAAACCGGGTTTTAAATGAATATTGGGCATTGTCAAGCACTTTGCTCTCGGTAGTCAGCGTCCCTTTTCCTTCTTTGACTGAGCCTTGCCATACAGCTGTAGCTTTTCTTTTCATGATATGATTTGTTAAGGTTAATAATCCCTTAAAAATAGTCAATCTGTGAAAAATGGAAGGCATGGATTTGAGAAACTTTAACACGTAACGCGTTATTTCCTTTCTTCCAAAAGCGCCATCAGTTTTAAGGTCGTATTCCAGTTTCTTGTCGTCGCCCTGATCTTGAGCTTGTTTTCGATTAAAGCGTTGGATAATTTGGTGTTGGCGGCCGAATCGAAATATTTCAGGTACATGACATGGTCGGCAAATTCGGCGACATCAGATCCGATATTGAACAGTCTGAATTTTTCGATATTTTCCGCAATTGGGTTTTCGGATAGAAACGTGACATAAACTTGTTTCAGGTTCACCTCTTTTTCATTTATAAATGGGTTTTCCTTGATCGCTTTCGCCAAATCTTTTTCATTAATCATTAACACGCTGACATCAAATCCATAATGTTCGGAAATGATCTTTTTAATCTGTTCCGACAATTTTGCTTTCGAAGTTTCCTTACTGTCGAAAATGATGTTCCCGCTTTGGATATACGTCTTGACATTTTCAAAATTTGCGGTTTCCATCAGTTTCCTGAGGTCTTCCATTCTGATGATTTTTTGTCCGCTGACGTTGATGCCGCGAAGCAGCGCGATATGTGTTGGCATTGCGATTATTTAGAGAAGTTTAAAATTAAGCAAAATCGCCCAAATCATTCCTAAAATTATTGTCATTTTGGAAACGGAAAACAATTAATGGCTTATTTTTGTCGCATGGGAAGAAAAAATACCGACAAAGCTGTTTTCAGCCATATCAAAGTGCTTGACGCCGGAGCCAAAGGCGTTTCTGTTGCCAAAGCGCCCGACGGCAAAGTCATCTTTATCCCGAACGTCGTTCCCGGCGATGTCGTGGATGTGCAGACATTCAAAAAACGCAAATCCTATTACGAAGGAAAAGCAATCCATTTTCATGAATATTCGGAACATCGCACCGCGCCGGTCTGTATCCATTTTGGGGTTTGCGGCGGCTGTAAATGGCAGAACATGAAATATTCGCAACAGCTTTTTTATAAGAATAATGAAGTCTTCAATCATTTGAAAAGAATTGGAAAGATAGAATTGCCGGAATTTGAAAACATCCTGGGTTCGGAAAAGCAGTTCTTCTACCGCAATAAAATGGAGTTCTCGTTTTCCGACAGCCGTTGGCTGACCGAAGATGAAATCGGGAATGACGAGAGTATCGCCGACCGGAATGCGCTTGGTTTCCATATCCCGAAAATGTGGGACAAAATCCTTGACATCAAAAAATGCCATTTACAAGAAGATCCGTCAAATGCGATACGCAATGAAATCAGGGCTTTCGCCAATGCCAATAACCTGACGTTTTTCAATCCGCGTCACCATGCAGGATTGTTGCGCACTTTGATGATCCGTACGGCCTCGACCGGTGAAATCATGGTATTGATCCAATTTTTTGAAGATGATATCGACAACCGGAATTTGCTGCTCAATTTTATCGCCAACCGCTTTCCCGAAATCACTTCCTTGCAATATGTCATCAATGGAAAAGCCAACGACACATTATACGACCAGGAAATCCTGTTGTACAGTGGCCGTGATTTTATCCTTGAAGAAATGGAAGGCCTGAAGTTCAGCATCAACGCGAAGTCATTTTACCAGACCAATTCAGAGCAGGCATACGAATTATACAAAATCACGCGCGATTTCGCCGGACTGACCGGAAACGAGCTCGTTTACGATTTATACACCGGAACCGGAACCATTGCCCAGTTTGTCTCGAAACAAGCCAAAAAAGTCATCGGTGTCGAATCTGTTCCCGAAGCGATTGCCGATGCAAAAGAAAATGCCAAACGCAACAATATTACGAATTGTGAGTTCTTTGTGGGTGACATGAAAGTCGTATTCAACGAAAGTTTCATCGCTAGGCACGGCAAACCGGATGTCATCATCACCGATCCGCCGCGCGATGGCATGCACAAGGATGTGATTGAGCAAATCCTGAAAATCGCACCTGAAAAAGTCGTGTATGTCAGTTGCAATTCGGCAACACAAGCCCGCGATTTGGCATTGATGGACGAACAATACAAAGTCACGCGCGTACGCCCGGTGGATATGTTTCCGCAAACGCATCATGTCGAAAATGTCGTACTTTTGGAAAAAAGATAAAATTGCAAATGAAGAAACTATTGACCCTTTCTCTCGTCGTGCTTCTGGCATTCTCAGCCACCAACTGTGAAAAAGACGACATCTGCGACGCGAATACCATGACCACACCGCGGCTTATCGTTGAGTTTTATGATGCCGACAATCCGACCGTTCTGCAAAATGTCACCAACCTCAAAATCATCGGCGAAGGATTAGCCGAAGATTTCGCACTCGGAACGTTCAATAATGTCAGTAAAGTCATGCTGCCATTGAAAACAACCGATGATATTACGCAATACCGCTTTATCCTCTACAGCACTGACACCGATTTGGCCAATGAAGATAAAATCCAAATCAATTATACCCGTGATAATCTTTTTGTGTCGCGCGCCTGCGGTTACAAAACAGTATTTGACCTGACTGGATTTACTTATACCGATCCTGTCGATCCGGCGCAATTGTGGATCAGGAGCGTCACTATAAACCAAACCAACATCAATTCAGAAGATGAGACACACGTCAGCATTTTATTTTAGCAGTGCCCTGCTGTTGTGCTCATTTTCAATATTGGCACAAGAAACCACCGCTGTAAAACCAAAAGACAGCCTTCCTGTAAAGACAGAGCGCTTCGGCGTCCGTGTTGGCGTCGACTTGTATAAACTTGCCAGAACGATATATGATGACAAATACAAAGGCCTTGAACTTGTCGCTGATTATCGCCTGACAAAGAAGATTTATATCGCCGGAGAACTCGGCAACGAAAACAAGACCACCGATGACGACCGCCTGAATTTCACGACAAAAGGCACCTATTTTAAAGTCGGTTTTGATTACAATACCTATGAAAACTGGCTCGACATGGAAAACATGACCTACGTTGGGCTGCGTTATGGCGTCAGCAGTTTCACCCAGCAATTGAACTCCTACGAAATTTATAATCCGCATCCTTATTTTGGCGAACCGCCGGTGATTGTTTCGGGAGAAAAATTCGACGGATTGTCTGCGAGCTGGATTGAAGTCGTTGCCGGTATCAAAGTCGAATTATTAGACAATTTATATGCGGGATTCAGCGTCAGGCTGAACAGGCTGGTGTCGAACAAGGAACCAAATAATTTCGAGAACCTTTATATTCCTGGATTCAATCGGACTTATAATGGAAAATTCGGCGTCGGATTCAATTACACCGTTTCCTACTTTATCCCGTTTTACAAATCTGCCGTAAAGACAAAAGTCAAAGAAGCAAAAGCGAAGGAAGAGCAGAAGAAATAATTACCTGATTTCCTTTATTCCTTTAACGAAAAGCCATTTCATAAACAATTTCTCGCCGTCTTTCGTGCGCACTGCCTGGAATTTCGGGCATAGAATCGTTCCGACGACAAATGCCGTAACCGGAATCCAAAAACCCTGGAGATTGGTATAAGCGGTGATCAAATAATGGAATCCGATGAACAATACCGCGAAACTGAGGAATTGGTATAGGATTGATTTTGTTTGTAAAGACATGATTTAATTGGTTTCTTCGTTGGTTGGACTTGTTTCGTCGGTAATGGCAGGCGAATTGAATTTTGTCCGCTTGCTGCCTTCATACATTTCATATTTCACCAAACGTGCTTCGAGGCTTCCATTGAACAATTTGATTTTACGCGAAGGTTTCAACCCGACATATTTTAATGCTTCTAGATTTCCAGTGATAAACCACGCATTTGTTCCCGGATAATTTTTCTTCAATGTATTTCCGATATCTTCATAAAAACGCTCCATGTTGATGTCGAGCCTTTCGCCATAAGGCGGATTAAAAACCATATGCAATGGCCCTTTTGTCTCTTTTTCAGTGTCAAAGAAATTGCGTTCTTCAATCGTAATATATTCGTCAAGATTCGCATTCTTGATGTTGTCTTTCGCCTTCATCACGGCTGATGGCGCTTTGTCGTACCCTTTAATCGTATGATGGAATTCACGCACTTTTTTCAATTGTGAATCGACAATCATATCAAACAGGTCGTTGTCCCAGTCGTTCCATTTCTCAAAGGCAAATTCCTTGCGGTTGATGTTTGCCGGAATGTTGCACGCAATCATCGCGGCTTCCGCCAATATCGTTCCGCTGCCACACATCGGGTCCATAAAATCACCTTGCCCGTCCCAGCCCGAAAGCAAAATCATGCCTGCCGCCAAAACTTCATTGATTGGGGCAATATTCGTCGCCGTACGATAACCGCGTTGGTGCAAAGAAGTGCCCGAAGTATCAAGCGCTACCGAACACTGGTCTTTGTCAATGTGGATATTGATCCTCAAATCCGGATAATCCTTATCGATGCTCGGGCGTTGGCCGGTATTGTTCCTGAATTGGTCGACGATCGCATCTTTGGCTTTTTGGGATACGAATTGCGAATGCCTGAAATTGTCGGAATGGACTGTCGTGTCAATCACAAACGTATTCCCGGAACTCAGATATTTCGACCAGTCGATGCCTGAAATGCCTTTATAGAGGTTTTCTTCATTCGTCACACGGAAATAATAAATCGGTTTCAGGACTTTCAAGGCAGTGCGCAACGACAGGTTGGCTTTGTACATAAAGCCTTTGTCGCCTTTAAAACTGACCATTCTCACGCCTTGCTCGACATCTTGTGCACCAAGCAGCATCAGTTCATTTGCGAGAATCTCCTCAAAGCCAAAAAAAGTTTTGGCAATCATCTTAAAATTATTTTCCATAGTAAAATCAGGTATCGGGTGCAAAAATACGTTAAATTTGCAAGTCAGAAATCCTTTAGGAAAGATAAATGCCGAATTCAGAAAACCCGAAACACAATACCCAGAATCCAGCCCATGAAAACTGCTGGTTTGCTTCCTGGTTTGACACGCCGTATTACCATATTCTCTATAAAGACCGCGATTATGCCGAAGCGCAGTTGTTCATGGACAACATTACGGAATACCTGAATCTTCCCGAAGATGCAAAAATCCTCGATCTGGCCTGCGGAAAAGGGCGCCATTCCGTTTATCTGAACCAATTGGGTTATGATGTGACCGGCGCCGATTTGTCTGAAAACAGCATCAGCGAAGCCTCGAAATTCGCCAATGACAAACTCCATTTTGTCATGCACGACATGCGCGAGCCATTTGAACAAAAATACGATGCCGTTTTCAACCTGTTCACGAGTTTTGGTTATTTTGAAGATGACGCCGACAACTTAAAAACGCTTATCGCGATCAAGGAAAGCCTTTCGGAATATGGGTTTGCCGTCATTGATTTCATGAATGCCAACCAAGTCATCGCGAACCTCGTGCCCGAAGAAACCAAGACCGTCGAAGGCATCGATTTCCACATCAGGCGTTTCCACATCGACAACCACATTTACAAGGAAATTGATTTTGTCGACAAAGGCTGCAAATACCATTTCACCGAAAAAGTCCAGGCGTTGAAACTCGAAGATTTCGAACAGATGATGGAAACCGCCGACATTCATTTACTCGACATTTTCGGCGATTACAAACTGCGGAAATTCAGCAAAAAAGACTCTGAAAGACTAATCATGATTTTCAAATAATGAATTACCTTTTACCATTATTGGCGGTGCTTTTCGGGTACGTTTTTGCGCTGGTACTGAAGCCCGAAAAGAAAACCAACATCAAGCTGCTGCTGGCTTTCAGCGGTTCATTCCTGTTGTCTCTGACGGTCATGCATTTGCTTCCCGAAGTCTACGAAACCCACAATCATCATATAGGTATTTTCATCATGGTCGGGATTTTGTTCCAGATTGTGCTCGAATTTTTCTCCAAAGGCGCCGAACACGGCCACGTTCACGGCCACAGCGAAATGGCAACAATTCCGTGGCTGTTGTTCATCAGTTTGTGCATTCATGCGTTCCTCGAAGGATTTCCGGTCAGCCGCCACAACGATTTGGCACTCGGAATCGCGATTCACCACTTCCCTATCGCGATTATCTTAACGGCATTTTTCCTGAATGCCAAGCTCAGTAAAATCTCGATTTTCATCTTCATGGTCACGTTTGCCGCCATGACACCGCTGGGTACGGCATTCTCAAAATACCTGCCGTTCCTGAATGATTATTACACTGAAATCACCGCGATTGTCATCGGAATCCTATTCCACATTTCGTCGACCATTATTTTCGAAACGACCGAAGGCCATAAATTCAACATCCAGAAAGTATCGATGATTATTCTGGGGATTATTCTGGCGAGTTTTATATAGGGCGTTGCCTGCGGCCGCGCTTTCGGCTTTATCTTTTTTCGTTCCTCAAAAAGGATATCGCCTCAATCGCTAACGCGAAGGAAGACACGCCCTGCGGGCTTTAGGCACGGCTACGCCTTTAGATTTTCAGATTGTCTGGTAATCATCCTAAGCGAAGCATGTCAAAAAATCTAAAGCCTGCAAGGCGTGTCCCATTCAAAAACTTTGTAACTTTGGAGCTTTACAACTTCTATGGCCTTCACAAAAACCACCGAACAATCCTCCAAATACGAACACCTTGAAAAGATGTCCGTTTCCGAACTGCTTTCCAACATCAACAACGAAGACAAAACCGTTCCGTTGGCCGTAGAAAAAGCATTGCCACAAATTGAGCAGCTCGTTGCAGAAGTGGTTTCAAAACTAAAATCAGGCGGACGATTGTTCTATATCGGCGCCGGAACTTCGGGACGTTTGGGCATTGTAGACGCTTCGGAATGCCCGCCAACATTCGGCGTACCATTCGACCTGGTCAACGGCATCATTGCCGGCGGCGACAAAGCCATTCGCCGTGCCGTAGAAAATGCCGAAGACGATCCGGGGCAAGCCTGGAAAGATTTATCTGAATTCAACATCAATACAAACGATGTCGTCATCGGGATTGCGGCATCGGGCACTACGCCTTATGTCATCGGCGGACTCGAACAATGCAACAGCAGTAATATTTCGACCGGCTGCATCACCTGCAACGAAGGCAGCCCGTTGGCTTTGACCGCAAAATTCCCTGTCGTCGTCGTCGTTGGGCCGGAATTCGTGACCGGAAGCTCACGCATGAAAGCCGGAACCGCACAAAAACTCGTGCTGAACATGATTTCGACTGCAGCGATGATCCAATTGGGGAAAGTCAAAGGCAACAAAATGGTCGACATGCAGCTCAGCAACAGCAAACTTGTTGACCGCGGCGTGAAAATAATCATGGGCGAAATTCCGGTTTCCTATGAAGATGCGGCTGTACTTCTCGAAAAATATAAAAGTGTGCGGAACGCCGTCGATCATTTTAATGGTGAAAAATTCAATTTATAATGGCCAACAAGGAAATCCTCAATAAAGGCTTAAAATACATCGTCTGGGCATTGCCGATGTTTTTCATCGGGCCGACGATTATCATGAGCGCATTTAAAAACCAGCAGCATACGCTGTTCATTCCGGTGCTTGGCATCGGGATTATCATCAGTACGATGGCGGTGATTTTGCTTTTTACGGGATTGAAAACACTGACGAAAAGCCTGTTCAACGATAAGGAATGAAAGATTTTATCAACATCCACCAAACTTTCGAAAAGGAAGTCTATATCAATCAAACGCTTAATAACCGTGAGTTTGACGGCTGCATTTTTAAACATTGTGACTTTTCAAACAGCGATTTCTCATTGAACACTTTTAGCGATTGCGAGTTTATCGACTGCAACCTTTCGATGACGAAACTCAAAGGCAGCAGCTTGAAAAGCGTCATATTTCGCGAGTGTAAATTGCTTGGCATCCAATTCCATGAATGTGAGGATTTCCTTTTTGATGTCACTTTTACAGATTGCGCGTTGGATTATGCGTCGTTTGCCAATAAGAAAATGCCGAAAACACATTTCACAAATTGTTCGCTGAAGGAAGTCAGTTTTATTGGGACGGATCTGACGAAATCGGTTTTTGAAAACTGCAATCTCGAACATGCCATTTTCAATGACACCAAACTCAACGAAGCCAATTTCATGACGGCTTACAATTATACGATCGACCCGGAATTCAACCCGATGAAAAAAGCGAAGTTTGCAATGCAGGGCATTCCCGGCCTGCTCGAAAAATATGACATCAAAATCCTGTAATGATGGAAACCGCCGAATCCTATCTTGAAAGCGCCCGAAAACAGTTTTTATATTACAAAATGCTGGGCGAAAAAGCCGTGGCACAACTCGAGCCGGAGCAGCTTTTCGTGTCGCTGAATGAAGATACGAACAGCATTGCCGTGATCATCAAGCACATGTCGGGCAATATGCTCTCGCGCTGGACAGATTTCCTGACGACAGACGGTGAAAAGGAATGGCGCAACCGCGATGATGAGTTTGAGGAAACGTTCACGACCAAAGACGAAATCGTTGCCGCCTGGGACAAAGGCTGGAAATGCTTTTCGGATGCGTTGGACAGCGTGAAACCCGAACAGCTTTCGGATATCATTTACATCCGGAATGAAGGCCATACGGTTGTCGAGGCGATCAACAGGCAATTGGCGCATTATCCTTATCACATTGGGCAGATCATTTTTTATGCGAAACTGTTGAAAAAAGGACATTGGGACAGCCTGTCGATTCCGAAAAACAAATCGGGAAGCTACAACGCCGATAAGTTTTCGCAGGAAAAAGGCATCCGGAATTTTACGGATGACGAATTGAAAAGATTGAAGAAATAACACGAATTGAATTCTAAACCCTAGCCCTGATTGAAGTGGAAATCCTTTTTTGCGGAGTTTGCGAAGCGAAAAAGATTGCAGCGGATAGCAGGAATAGCTTCAAATAAATAAAATAAAATGAAAAAAATAATTTTGCTTCCAATGCTTTTGCTTTTAGTTTCCTGCTACGAGCAGCAGTGCAACTGCGCCGATTTCAAGACCGGGAAATTTAAGTTTGAACACGAAGTCGGCGGTGTCAAAAAAACCACGCTTTTTGAGCGCACCGACAGCCTTGAGATTGAAACTTTTGACGGGAAAATCGATACGGCGACCGTGCGTTGGGTCAGCGATTGCGAATACATCCTGGAAAAACAACATCCTAAAAACATGGAAGAAAAGAAAGCCATAGCCATGAAAATATTGACCACGTCGAAAAATTCGTATACCTTTGAGTTCGGTATTGTCGGCAGCGACATCAAACAAACCGGAACCGTAACCAAAATCAAATAAACGCCATCAAATGGAAATATTCCTGAATCCGAATGCCTGGATTGCCTTACTGACATTGACTTTTCTTGAAATTGTCCTTGGAATCGACAACATCATATTCATTTCAATCACGACCGGGAAATTGCCGGAAGCGCAACGCAAACGCGCGACAAAAATCGGGATGTTCCTGGCGATGTTCATGCGGATTTTGCTGTTGTTCGGCATCAATACGCTGACGAAAATGAAAAAACCGTGGTTCACATTGGACTTCAGTTTCATGACCGCGCAGGTTACGGGCCAAAGCCTGATATTGCTCGCCGGAGGTTTGTTCCTGCTGTATAAAAGCACGAACGAAATCCGCGAGAAAGTCGATGAACACGGACAAGAGGAAAAAACCCTTGGCAAAACTGCCGCTACGGCTTTTGGAAAAGTGATCGTGCAGATTATCATGATTGATATCGTGTTTTCATTTGACAGCATTCTGACCGCTGTCGGAATGACCAATGGTGTTGAAGGCGCTTTGATTATCATGATTACGGCAGTCGTTATTTCGGTATTGATTATGATGCAGTTTGCGGTTCCGGTTGGGACATTTGTCAACAAACATCCATCGATTCAGATTCTTGCGTTGTCATTCCTGATACTGATTGGTTTTATGCTGGTGACGGAAAGTGCGCATTTGGCCAACGCTTCGTTCTTTGGAAATGAAGTCGTGCCGATTCCGAAAGGCTATTTGTATTTTGCCATCGTATTTTCACTGGTAGTCGAAATGCTGAATATGAAAATGAAAAAAGGCAAGAAGAAAGCCGTTTAGCAGCACAAAATCCTGGAATATTAAATGGGAATTCTATAAGGGCTAGCCTACAATAATGCTTTAGGTTTGTAATACCTAAAACAATTTAAGATCTAAACATTATGAAAAAGGCATTTTTAATATTAGCAATAGCCGTTCTTTCCTTCTCTTGTAAGGATACGGCGAAAGAAAAGGCGGAACTAGAAGCCGCAAAGCAGGCGACCATTGATTCCATACAGAATGTGGAAATGCAAAAACAGCAAGCTGAATTGGCAAAACAAAAATCGATTGATTCGATGAAAACAGTCATGGCGCAGCAAAGAGCAGCGCAAAATGCAACAGCAGCCAATGATGCAACACCTGCCCAAAAGAAGAAAAAAGGCTGGAGCAATACTGCTAAAGGTGCGGCCATCGGTGCTGGCGTCGGATTGGTAACCGGTGCGATCGTAGATAAAAAACACCCTGGAAAAGGCGCCTTGATTGGCGGCGCGATTGGAGCCGGCGGTGGCGCAGTAACAGGCGCGATCATCGATAACGAAAAGAAAAAGAAAGAAGAAGCGGCAGTTCAGAAATAGCAATAAAAAACTCCCAATTCGGGAGTTTTTTTATTTAGAATAATGTGATTTGGCCTTCGTCATCAATCTGGATGTCTTCGTCCGGAATGTCGGTTGGGCTTTGTTTCGGCTCACTATCGTTTGCATCGGTATCGCCTTCGACTTCCAACTCTTCGGGAATGACTTCTTCGGGCGCTTCATATGGCAAAGGTTCGAGCAGGTTGACTTGCTTCAGCTTGTCGGTTGTCAATTGATTTCCGAGTGCCTTGATGCCTTTGACAGCGATAAAACTTTCGAGGTCGACAGTCATGTTTTCCTTTTGTGTCCCTTTGACTTTCGCAAAAACGAGTTCGGCAACCGGGCGATAATCCGTCGCGACGATTTCGAGTTGTGAATTCGGATGCTCAGAAATAAAAACTTCTTCCTTGCCTTCATTCTCGACCAAAAAGCGCTTGATGTAATAGCGTTCTTTTTCGCCGTCAAAATAAATGGCGGAAATCGGTTTGTTCGGAAGCCATTTCTCGAGGATAATCATATCCGAATCAAAGTGCGTCGTGATTTCCGGCGTAATCGTTTTGAGTTTACCGGTTTGGCTAATGACCAACAGTTTATCATTCGGGCGGAATTCTCCGAGCAGTTCGCCGCGCGCGTCGACATTCAATTTCTGCACGGTATCATCAAACCAGATTTTCCTTGGCTTCAATGTTGAAATGCCTTTTTCCTTGAGCTCAATTTTCTTGATTGGATATTTGCTGACCAGGTTTCCTTTCGACGCGCGGCCTTTGATTGCCATGCTTGCAAAATCAATATCGAATTTCAATTTCTTGATGCTTCCGACCTGACGCAGCAAAATCGTGATGACTTCCGCTTCACCATTTGGATTGCAGGAGAAATACAATACCTGCGAGCCTTTGGTTTCATTGGTTAAATCGTATAATTTGTCGCGCGTGATTCCCGAAACATTGAAACGTTTGATATACGACGGCCCGGATTTTCCATCGCGGTAAATCATGTTGTAAATCGTGCGCTTGTCTGTTTTGTCGAATACCGCGACATGGATGATGTCTTTGCCTATAAATGCCTTTTCGGCGACTTTGGTCACCATCATATTTCCGTCGCGAAGGAATACGATCACGTCGTCAATGTCGGAGCAATCTGCGACATATTCGTCTTTTTTCAGGCTTGTGCCGATGAAACCTTCTTCGCGGTTAACGTATAATTTGGTGTTGCGCAAAACCACTTTCGTCGCTTCAATATCATCGAAAATACGGAGTTCAGTCTGGCGCTCGCGGCCTTTCCCGTATTTCTCTTTTAATCTTGTAAAATATGCAATGGCAAAATCAACAAGATGTGCCAAATCGTGTTTCACCTGTTCAATATCACCTTCGAGCGCATCAATTTTATCCTGTGCCTTGTTGCTGTCGAATTTGGAGATACGCATGATCCGGATTTCCGTCAAGCGTAAAATATCATCTTCAGTCACGGCGCGTTTGAGCATTTTGATGTGCGGTTTCAGACCTTCATCAATCGCGGAAATAACGCCTTCTTTCGTCGTTTCTTCTTCAATTAGGCGGTAGACTTTCTTCTCGATGAAAATGCGTTCCAACGACAGGAAATGCCATTGTTCCTCAAGTTCGGAAAGGTGTATTTCGAGTTCGCTTTTTAATAATTCGACTGTCCTTGCCGTGGAAATTTTCAGCATGTCGGTCACGCCGATAAACAACGGCTTGTGGTTTTCGATCACACAGCCAAGCGGTGCGACGGAAGTTTCACAAGCTGTAAATGCAAACAAAGCATCAATCGTTTTGTCAGGGGAAACACCGGGGAAAAGATGGATCAATATCTCGACTTCCGCAGCGGTATTGTCCTCAATTTTCTTAATCTTGATTTTCCCTTTCTCGTTCGCTTTTAAAATACTGTCGATCAATGTCGTCGTATTCGTTGAAAACGGGATTTGGGTAATGACCAAAGTATTTTTGTCCAACTGCCCGATTTTCGCACGAACGCGCACACGGCCGCCGCGCAAACCGTCATTGTATGCAGAAACGTCTGCAATTCCGGCAGTCTGGAAATCCGGAAAAATCTGGAATGGCTTGCCTTTTAATATCCTGATCGACGCATCGATGAGTTCGTTGAAATTGTGCGGCAACACTTTCGTGGATAAACCTACGGCAATTCCTTCTGCGCCTTGTGCCAATAATAATGGGAATTTTACCGGAAGGTTATTCGGCTCGTTTCTTCGTCCGTCATATGACGCAACCCATTCGGTAATTTTTGGGCTGTATAATACTTCCAAAGCAAATTTCGAAAGCCGCGCTTCAATATAACGCGATGCTGCCGCGCCATCGCCGGTCAGGATATTTCCCCAGTTTCCCTGCGTGTCAATCAATAGTTCCTTCTGCCCGATTTGCACCATCGCATCACCGATACTCTGGTCACCGTGCGGATGGTATTGCATTGTATGCCCGACCACGTTCGCGACTTTATTGTAACGGCCATCGTCGAGTTCTTTCAGCGAATGCATAATCCTGCGCTGCACCGGTTTAAAACCGTCTTCAATCGCAGGAACGGCACGCTCCAGAATCACATACGACGCATAATCCAGAAACCAGTCTTTGTACATCCCGGTTACTTTCGTAATCGTGTCGGCGCTGTCTTCTGTTTTATTGTCGTAAAAATGTGTTCCTTCAGATGATTGGTTTTCCTCAGGTAAATTGATCTCTTCTTCTTCGTCCATATTTTTTTAATGGAAAATTGATAATGGATAATTTTCCACTATGTCAAATTTCCGTTTTTGGAATTATCAATTATTAATTATTTTTTATCCTTCAATGACATCTAGTTCAACCTTCAAATTATTGATGATAAACTTCTGCCTGTCAGGCGTATTTTTTCCCATATAAAATGACAGCAATTGTTCGATGGAAGTTGCGCTGT
>DATHKH010000205.1:0-29440 GCA_035286325.1 Flavobacterium sp. | reverse complement strand
GCGTTGCGTACGAGTTCGTTGACGTTGCGCATCATATCGTCTTCATCAGCTGATGTGGTGAAATTTTTAGGCTTGTTCAAAAGGATGTATTCCTTGCGTTCCGGCGTCAATACCGAACCGTCAAAATTCACGACATCGCCGGGTTTGACTTTGTAGCCCATTTCAACAACGGGAATGCCGTTGACTTTCACGTTGCCCGACTGGATGTAGATATCCGCATCACGGCGTGAACAAACTCCAGAGTTGGAAATGTATTTATTCAAGCGGATTTCATCGGGATTGGCTTTCACTTTCGGTGCCTGGTTCGGCTTTTTCGGCGCGCGCGTTTTTGGCGACACTTCCGATGCTTTCACCGGCTTTTCTTTTTTCGGGCCTTGCGCGCGTTTTTGCATTGCAGGCTTTGGCTTATTGGAAGATGGCCTTGAACTGGTACCACTTCTTTTATTGTTGCCTTCCTTTTTGGTCATTATTTCTGTAATTTGCTGCAAAGATAGGTTTTTTTATGGGAGCTGTTTCCCGCTATCCGTTGCAATCTTTTTATTGCCTTGAAGTTAGGCGATTTTAAAGAGCAAATCGGGGGCAATAAAAAGGATTTTCACTGCTATCGGGGCTAGACCTAAAAACAACAGAGAACGGAGTTAGCCCAGATAGAAGCGGCATCCTTTTGTGTAATGCAATGGAACAAAAGATATAGCGGATAGCCGGAAAGAGCTACAAATCCAACATGTTCCGCCCATGAATCAACACCGAGGGATCGATCAGTACGATGCAGAAAACGCCGGCGACAATCAGGAATTTGAGCAGGTTGTGGAGTTTTAGGAATTGCGGTTTGGTATCGGATTTCCATAAGCCAATCAAGAAAAAGACCAGGCAAATCAGGCAGATGTAAAAGTAAATGTCCATATAACCGACGCTGTAAATGTCAATCAGCACATACACCGGGAAAATGGTCAGTACGGTTAAGGCTGTGATGATTTTCTTCGATACCGTTTCGCCATAAAGTATTGGAATGGTGTTGTAATCGTTGGCCAAATCGCCTTTGAGGTTTTCCAAATCCTTGATCATTTCGCGTATCAGCAGCAGCAAAAACAGGAAAGTCGCATGCGCGATAATCACCGAATAGAAGTTTTTATAATACAGCAGGATTGCGAAGAAAGGCAAAATCGCCATCAAAACCGCCATGACATTGCCGACGACTGGATATTTCTTGACTTTATGCGAGTAGAACCAGATCAGGAAAATGTAGACCGAAAAATAAATCACGGCGCGCCACGACACAAAAAATGCGAGAAACACGACGAGAAAATTCAGGGAAAAATAAACATATAATTTTGTTTTCTGGCTGACCAAACGGTCGAGCATCGATTTGTTCGGGCGGTTGATCAGGTCTTTTTTCGAGTCGTAAAAATTGTTGATGATGTAACCCGAAGCAATCGTCAGGGCAGAAGCAAGGACAATCAAAAATAAATTGACGTCGAGAATGACGGATTTTGCGCTTTTCTCCGTCGCCAAAATAAAAATCGCCGACAGGTATTGGGCCAAAACAATGACAGGAATGTTGTAGCCGCGCACCACAGAAAACAGGCTGATAATTTTCATTACTAAAAGCTTGTTCTTTCTGCTCAGCATAATTTAATTGATAATTGGTAATGGAAAATTGATAATGAAAAAGACAATCATAATCCCAAAACGCAGGCAATAATTATCAATTATCCATTGTGCATTATCCATTTTCTAGAAGTTGTAGACGACTTCGAGTTTGTAGTCTTTCAGGGAAGCTTTCGCTTTTTCAAGATCTTCGGTAAAGCCAAGGATATAACCGCCGCCGCCGGAACCGCAGAGTTTCAGGTAATAGTCGTTGGTGTCGATGCCTTTCTGCCAGATGTTGTGGAACTGCTCGGGAATCATCGGCTTGAAATTGTTCAGGACAACTTTCGACAGTTTCTTCGTATTCGAGAACAGCGATTTGAGATCGCCGCCAAGAAAATTCTCGACACAAGCATCGGTATATTTGACGAATTCATTCTTCAGCATCGCGCGAAAGCCTTGGTCCTTTAGGTTTTCCATGAAGATGTTGACCATCGGTGCAGTTTCGCCTACAATTCCGGAGTCGAGCAAAAACACGGCGCCTTTTCCGTTTGCGCTTTGCGTCGGAATGCCGGTCGCTTCGATATTGTCTTTGGAATTGATCAGGATTGGAATGCTCAGGTAACTGTTTAACGGGTCAAGCCCTGAGCTTTTGCCGTGGAAGAAAGATTCCATTTGGGCAAAGATGTTTTTTAATTTCAGCAATTTTTCACGCGTCAGGTTTTCCAACACGGTGATTTTTTGCTGGGCATATTTATCGTAAATCGCAGCAACCAATGCGCCGCTGCTTCCTACGCCATATCCTTGTGGAATGCTGGAATCGAAATACATTCCGGCGTCAGTATCATTTTTGAGTGCCTGGAGGTCGAAAGTCACCAACTCCTGGTCGATATTTTCAAGATAGGAAACAAAACGCTTCAATGAAGCATTGGATTTAATGGCTTCCTGCGATGGGTTGGCATCGACTTTCAAAGCGCCTTTGTAAAAATTATAGGGAATGGACAAACCTTTGGAATCCTTGATGATTCCGTATTCTCCGAAAAGTAAAATTTTTGAGTAGAATAGTGGTCCTTTCATAGTCAAAATTTAGTTTAATTTTTCTGCTCCAAAGCCAATCGCATCACAAATGTACTGCTTGTTTTGGCAATACACAATCAATTCATCCTGAATAAACTGTAAAACTTTTACGCTAACGTTTTCGGGATATAAAATATGTACGTTTGCTCCTGCATCTAACGTAAAACAGACCGGAATATTGGTTTCGCTGCGAAATTTCCAGATTTTATTGATGATTTCCAACGTATTCGGTTTCATCAGAATAAAATAGGGCATCGATGTCAGCATCATAGCGTGTAATGTCAGCGCTTCGCTTTCAACGATACTTACGAATTCGGCGAGGTTTCCGTTTTCAAGAATCGCTTTTAGTTTCGACAGGTTTTCGTGTGCCTGTGCAAAACGCCTTTCGGCAAATGGATGGTTGTGCATCAAGTCGTGGCCAATCGTACTCGAAACCTGTTTTTCGCCTTTGTCGACCAATAAAATCGTATCCTGGTAATTGTTGAAATTGGCGTGGATTTTTGTTGGAAATTCGACCCCGAACAAATCAGAACTGCCTTCAATTTCCGCATGATTTCCCCAAACGACGACATTTCCTTTAATGCTTCTGCAGGCGCTTCCCGAGCCCAATCGTGCAAGAAATGATGCTTTTTGAAAGAAATAATCATCGGTCATTCCCCGATCCAATTGTTTTTCAAGACTCATTAAATTCATTGCCAACGCGGCCATTCCCGAAGCCGAAGAAGCAATCCCGGAACTGTGCGGAAAAGTATTTTCGGTGTCAATCGTAAAATGGTAATCCTTTAAAAAAGGAAGATACTGTTCAGTCCGTTCAAAAAACTTCTGGATTTTGGGCTTGAAAGCTGACTTTGGTTTTCCTTCAAAAAGCAAGTCGAAAGAAAAGCCGTCGGTATTTTTTTTGGTGAAAGCCAAAGATGTAATGGTTTTGCAATGATTAAGCGTAAAGCTTACTGAAGGATTTGCCGGAATCTGGTTGGCCTTTTTGCCCCAGTATTTGACCAAGGCGATATTGCTCGGCGCACTCCATTTTGAATTGCCGCTTTCCACGGAATTGGTGTAAGGCTTTGGGATAAAATCGTGAGCTGTAATCATTGGCTAAATTTACACAAAGATACTTTTTTTGGTTTATTGGAATTTGATTAAATTTCAACAAAAATACCTATGAGAAAATATACCAGAATCGCACTTGTCGTCGTCACCTGTCTTGCTGTTGGTTACTTCTCGGGAATTGCCACACAATCAGGTGTGAATACCTGGTTTCCAACGCTGAAAAAACCGGTATTCAATCCGCCGGGCTGGATTTTCGCACCAGTCTGGACGACTTTATATATTATGATGGGCGTTGCTGCCGGATTGGTTTGGAGCCGGATTGAAATCGAAAAAGATGCTGTCAGGAAAGCGTTGGTGTTTTTTGGCACCCAGCTCGCTTTGAATATGCTGTGGTCGTTCCTGTTTTTCGGACTTGGAAACCCGCTTTTGGCGCTCGTTGAAATCGTCTTATTGCTGTTGATGATTTATGAGACGTATCTCAAATTCAGGAAAATCGATAAAATTTCGGGTTATTTATTCATACCGTATTTGCTTTGGGTAGGTTTTGCAACCGTATTGAATGCGAGCATTTGGTGGTTGAACAAGTAGATTATTTGATTTCAGAAATAATGGCATTCGCCAATATGAATCCGCTAGTCCATGCATTTTGGAAATTGAATCCGCCGGTAATTGCGTCGATGTTGACGATTTCGCCTGCAAAATAAAGATTGGGATGCAATTTGCTTTCCATGGTTTTGAAATTGATTTCCTTTAAATCGATACCGCCTGCGGTGACGAATTCTTCTTTAAATGTACTTTTGCCGTTGACTTCAAACGCGGCATTGGTCAATTGATTGGAAAGATTTATCAACTGGATTTTTGTCAAATCAGCCCATTTAGTTTCGATATCAATTCCCGACGCCAAAACCAGGCTTTCCCACAAACGGTTCGGGAAATTAAACGGCGATTTTTTGGACACCGCTTTTTTCGAATGTTCCAATTTCAATTCCTTTAAAATAGCCAAGGCATCTTCGGGATCGACATCATTCAGCCAATTGACGTAAATTATAAACCTGTAATTTTTCTCAAACAAAATCCGCGCGCCCCAAGCCGATAATTTCAATATCGCCGGACCGCTCATGCCCCAATGCGTCACTAACAATGGGCCGGTTGATGCGAGTTTTGTATCTTTGACTTTGACGGAAACAACAGCCGAAACCCCAGGCAATTCTTTTATGCGTGAATCTTTGATATTGAAGGTGAATAACGACGGAACCGGACTTACAACCGAATGCCCGAAACCCTCAATCATATCCCATATTTTCGGGTTGCTGCCTGTGGTAAGAATGAGTTTTTCGCAAGTGAAATTGTCATGCTGCGTTTCGATTTTCCAATAATTTTCCGCTTTGAATATCGATTGTACGCTTTGGCCGAGCAATACGTCAATCTTTAATTTTTTGGCCGATTCGAGAAAACAATCGATGATTGTTTGAGAAGAATTGGAAATGGGGAACATTCGTCCGTCGTCTTCAGTCTTCAATTCGACACCGCGTTTTTCAAACCATTCGATCGTATCGCCAGCGGCAAACTGGTGAAACGGGCCGCGCAATTCCTTTTCGCCGCGTGGATAATATTTGACGAGTTCATTCGGCTCAAAACAGGCATGCGTGACATTGCATCTTCCGCCGCCCGAAATCCTGACCTTCGTCAATACTTCTTTGCCGCGTTCGAGGATGGCGATTTTTAATTTTGGATTTTTTTCCGCAATATTGATTGCCGTAAAAAATCCCGCTGCGCCGCCGCCAACGATGATGATGTCGTAATTTTTCATATTCTTTCCGGAAAATCGGTGATGATTCCGTTTGTTTTGAACGACTTTATTCTTTCAATATCCGCATGCTCATTCACGGTCCATGGAAAGACCTGCAAGCCTTTGTTTTGCATTTGCGCGACGTTTTCCAATGTCAGCAAATGAAAATGCGGATGGATTGTTTCCGCTTTTATGAATTCGGCAAAGCCAATCGCCAAATCCAGATCCGTTTCCGTCAATACGCCCAGCGGAATTTCAGGATTTGCTTCACGGATCGCTTTCAATGCGTTCCAATCGAATGACGAAACCAGGAAATGATTATACTTCCAATCGTTTTTTGCGACGTATTTTTCAATCAGTCTGACCACCGGTTTCGCGGCAGTTTCGACTTTGATTTCGATGTTGATGAGGTAATTTTTATTGGCTTGGTCAAAAACTTCCGCTAATGTCGGGATTTCATGGTTGCCATTAATCCGCATTTTTTTCAGCTGCGGCAAAGACAACTCTTTTACAAAGCCTTTCCCATTTGAAGTCCTGTCGACTGTTTCATCATGGATGACGATGATTTCCCCATCGGCGCTGAGGTGCACGTCGATTTCGATTCCGTCGCAGCCAAAGTCGATGGCCTTTTGGAATGACGCCAACGTGTTTTCCGCTACCGAACCTTTGGCGCCGCGATGCCCGATTTTCAGGAGTTTTCCCATGGTGCAAACATAAAAAAACGCCTTCATTTCTAAAGGCGTTTGGTGTTTATTTTCCGATTTGTTCAAAGAGCACGATGTCGAACTCCGAATCAATCGTTGCCCTGCCATTGATTACCGTCGAGAATTGCCCCGAATAGGCATCATACAATTTCGATCCTTCTTTAAATACGGATGAGACTTTTAGCTCTTTTCTGCCTTTTGGCAAATCCAATCCAATGATGACTTTGTCGATATATTTTCCGTTCGAATAACCACGGCTGAAAACATATGGGCTTGACGAAATTTCTTTGTGGATTCCGGCACCGATGGAAGGATGGTTTTTCCTGAACATTCCTATTTTCTGCCAATGCGCCAGTACTTTTTTGGTGTTGGCGTTGTTTTTTAAATCGTCCCAATTCATGAACGAGCGCAATGTAGCATCACCTTCCGCTCCTTCGACAACCAGCGATCGTGCTGTTTCATCGCCATAATAAATCTGTGCGACGCCCGGAGATAACAGCAATTTGTTTGCGGTTTCAAAGTTTTTTTCGCGTTTCCCGTCAAACGGCTGCCCGTCGTCATGTGACGACATATAATTCAGCACGCTATAACCTTCAAGCTGTGTGTTCAGCCTGTCGGAATACATCGAAAACAACGATTCGTAGCTTTCTTTCGCATTCCATTTGAACTCGAAATTGATCATGTTGTTGAAACCATGCTCATAATAATTGACTTTCTTGTCGCCAAAATCAAATATTTGGCCTGCACTGATGCCGTAATTGTATACTTCGGCAATCGTATAAAAACCATTGTTGTCCAATACTTTTTCGGGATGTTTTTTCTTCCATTGCGCAAAAGCATAATTGCATTGTGTCTTGAAATCGGCCCAGACATCTTCGCCAGTATGTTTCACAGTATCGCCGCGGTAGCCGTCAATGCCGAATTTTGTAATGTAATCCGTCAGCCATTTGATGATATAATATCTTGGCGAACGCGGATAACCCGTGCGTTTGAAGAATTCGTCGAGTTCTTTTACTTCCTTTTCGTAACGGCCTTCGGCTTTCCATTTTTCAACGAGAAAAGGCGGCAGTTTGACTTCACCACTGGTTTCCGTTTTGACGTCCGGCAGGTTTTTCACAAGTGTGCATAAAGTCGTTCCGCCAAAAGTCTTGTAATCGCATTGCGGATTTGTGCGCACCCAATCTTCCGGCCAAACGGTATCGACTGCTGTCACCGGTCCGGTATGGTTGATGACCGCGTCAAGGATAATCCTGATGCCGTGTGCATGGGCTTTTTCAACCATATCGGCCAAATCCTGTTCTGTTCCGTAGTTCGGGTCGAGCTTGGTCCAATCGCGTGTCCAATAGCCATGGAAACCGTAAGTCAGTCCCGTACCTTCATCGACACCATCATGAATTTGCTCCACAACCGGCGTCAGCCAAATCGCATTAATACCAAGTTGGTCAAAATAACCTTCGTCAATTTTCTGGGAAATCCCTTTGATGTCGCCGCCTTCAAAACCGCGCAATTTGGCAGCCTGTTTTGCCCTGCCGAAGTTGATGTCGTTGGTTCTGTCGCCATTGTTAAAACGGTCGGTCATCAGGAAATAGACATTCGCGCCTTCCCAGATAAAGGGTGTTTTATTGGTATCCACGACAGTTTTGTTTTTTTGTCCAGATGAAATTTCGGGAATAAAAAGAAACGGCAGCGCTAATAAAATTATAATTTTTCTCATTTGATATTGATTTTGATCTCCTGTGATTTTCCCTTTTCCCAGGAAACAGGAATTTCGATTGTGTTTTTTGAAGTCTTAAAAGTACTGATTTTTCCGTTAATGGTCACTTGGGGATTCTGGGTGATGTTGTGAATAATCAGCGTTGCATTTTTGGCTGTCGGCTGGAATGATTTTCCGTTTTCCGATGCCAGGTTTATAGTAATGACACTTCCTTGGAAACTACTTGCAAAATCCAGGATTTCATATCGCCCTTTTGAGAATGCATCAGGTGTTTTCCCGTCGTCATTGTACAGTTTGCCTTTTGACGCAGTCGCATTTTCATCAAAATAATAATGCAGGTCAAAATTCTCCAATGAATATTTAGATGTATTCTGTATTGTTTTAATCATTGGGATGAATGCGCCGCCGCGGACAAATACCGGGATATGGTCTTCAGTGACGGTAATGGTTTCTGTTGTTCCGGCAGGGTGTTTTTCTTCAGTATTGAAATCAAACCAGTTGCCGCTTTTCGGGAAATAAACAGATGTCGAAATCACGCCCGCGCCTGTAATCGGTTTCACAAGAAAATCATTGCCCCAGAAATATTCTTCTGAAAAGCCTTGCAGGTTTTTGTTTTCCGGTTCCTCAAAAATCAGCGGACGCATCAGCGGCGTTCCTTTTTGGCTGTTTTCAAATGCCAGGGTATAATTGTATGGCAGCAATTGGTAACGCAATTCCACGAGTTTCTTCGCTTTTGCTTTGGTCACAATGTCTTTGTAAACCGGTTCCGGCGCTACATCGTCATGCGCATGCGGACGGAATATCGGCTGGAAAACGCCATATTGCAGCCAACGGATGTACAATTCATTATCGAAATAATCGCCTGCAAATCCACCTAAATCAGAATGCATGTAGCCGATGCCCTGCATGCCCATTTCGAGTGCAATTTCAGGCTGCGACTGCAATCCGCCCCAACTTCTGCTGACATCGCCGCTCCACGGAATGATGCCGTTGTGCTGTGAACCCGAATAACCCGAGCGCATCAGGATAAATGGGCGCACATCGGGAAAATTTTTTTTATAGCCGTCGGTGATGAGTTTTGCCCAATTGTGTCCGTAGATGTTGTGCACTTCATCGGCTGTGCCTTTGGCTGTAATGGCTTCGGAAGGGAAAACTTCGGGTTCGCCCAAATCGCCCCACCAGCCGCCAACGCCCTGTTTGGCCAAATTCTTATAGATATTCCAGAACCAATCTTTGCCTTCGGGCTTGAAAACATCAATGATGCCGGTATGCCCGAAATAGAAATCATATTCAAATGGTTTTCCGTCTTTGCCGGTTGCCAGTACTTTTTTATCGGATGCTTCCTGCCATTTTTGTGAAGTCGTCAAGACAAATGGTTCCGTGATCAGGATGGTTTTGATGTTTTTTGCATTGAGGTCGGCCATCATTTTCTCAGGGTTCGGAAAGTTGTCTTTGTCCCAATCGAGATTGCCCATTGTGCCTTTGATGCTTTTGCCGAACCAATATAAATCGAGGATAATGCCGTCAACCGGAATCTTGTCGTCTTCAAATCTTTTGATGGTTTTCTCGACTTGTTCCTGGTCGTGGTAGCCAAAACGGCTGGACAAATTTCCAAGCGTCCAAAGCGCAGGCAACGGCTGCCTCCCGGTCAAAGCTGTATAATTTTCAATAAGATTTGCCCATGATTTCCCGGCGATGACCTGGTAGGTTTTCCTGCCGGAAATGGTTTCATACGCCAACGTATTGTCTTTTTTGCTGTCAAGATCGAGGTAGCCAATCGGTGCATTGTCAAAATGGACGGCGTAAATTTTTGAGGACAATACCAATGGAATCGTGAAGTTCAGTAGTTCCGCGCGGGTCGAATATCCGTATTGCGCCCGGTTGTATAGTTGCAAACGATTGCCGCGGCGGTTCATGCCCAAAGCGCGTGCGCCGCCGCCATATAATGCTTCGGAAGCATCAATGTTGAAATCGATGAATTCGGATTTGTCGGTTTTGGAATAGCCGCTTTTCTCGGAAATCAATTCCTTGCCGTTATATAAATAAGTGATTTTCAATGGCGATTTCTGGACGCCGACTGTGATTCCGGATGTTTTATATTCGATTGCCGTAGCAGTTTCGCTGGTTTTGATTTTGACGTTTCCGGGTTTCAGGACAACCGCATGCGACTCGCTGTCGAACGTTTGCCCGGTTGGGATGAATGACGTTTCGACGATTTCGGGATTGTAGAATTTCAATTGGTATTTCCCGTCGGAAGTCATGATTTCGAGGTTATTCCCGGTTTGCTTATGGCTGATGAATTTTCGATTCGCGTTTTGTGCAAAAGCCACCGTCGAAATCAAAAGTAAAAGGATAATTTTTTTCATGCGGTATGGTTTAGCCCTGATTGCAGTATCTGAAATTAAAAGGAGGAAGCCCAGTGGGCTTTAGGTATTTTAAAAAGATTACCTCATTGGTTAATATTTTTTATAGCTATTCGGTGGATGCTGCGCATTTGCAACGTAAAGCGGGAAACAACTCCTTATTTTTCTAATTCTAAAATGAATGCTGATTTGGGTTCGATAGTGATTTCGTTTGAAAGATCGATGGTTTTTCCTGTAACGACGTCTTTTCCGCGTTTGAAATCGGTGAGGCTTTCCTGGAAACGCGCCGTTTTGAAAACCTGTTTTTCCGTACTGTTGTTGATGACCACCATGACACTTTCCTTGTCGTTGTAACGGAAATAGACATAGACATTGTTCTCCGGGATATAGTGTTTCATCTTGCCGAAGTGGATGACATCTTTGGTTTTCCGCCAGTTGAAAACTTTTGATGTGTAATCAAAATATTGCTGTTCTTCGGCCGTACGTCCGGTTTTTGTAAACGCATCGTGGGAATCGCCGTTCCAGCCACCTGGGAAATCGCGGCGGATGTCATGGTCGCCAACATTTTTGTCGCCTTTCATGCCGATTTCGGAGCCCGAATAAATCTCTGGGATTCCGCGGATGGTTGCAATCAATGCAATTCCCATTTGGTATTTCCTGAAATCCGGATACGTTTGGTTGAAGCGCTGCGTATCGTGGTTTTCAAGCATGACCAGCATGTTGTTGATGTTTGGATACAGGAAATCGTTGGCGAAATTGTCATAGATTTTGATCATGCCTTTGTCCCATTGGGCTTTGTCTTCGTTGAATACGGTTCCGATGGCGTCGTGCAAGGTAAAATCCATGACGCTTGGCAGGTACGAATTGTAATTTTCGATGGCGCCGATTTTACTGTCTTTCTGCCAATAGGCCATTTGCGCCTGGTTGTGCATCCAGACTTCGCCGACGATATTGAAATCGGGATATTCATCGGTGATGGCTTTCGTCCATTTGGCGATGCCGGGTTTGTCGCAATACGAATAGGTATCAACACGGAAACCATCTAAGTCGGCGTATTCAATCCACCAAATCGCGTTCTGGATCAGGTAATTCAGCATCAATGGATTTGATTGGTTCAGATCGGGCATCGATTTGACGAACCATCCATCCATACAGATTTTGGTATCGATATCCGAAGCGTTCGGGTCGAATTGCGTCGTCATGTGATAATTCGTCTGGGCATACCCTGGGAATTGGTGTAGCCAGTCGTAGGTTGGCAGATCCTTAATCGTCCAATGATCGCCCCAATGGTTGGTGACATAATCGAGGATGAGCTTCATGTTTTTTTTGTGCAATTCGGACGACAGCTTGAGGTAATCTTCGTTGGTGCCGTAGCGCGAATCGATTTTATAGACATCAGATTGACCATAGCCGTGATAGGAACCGCGTTTGTCATTGTCTTCGCAAAGCGGCGTGCTCCAAAGTGCAGTCGCGCCGGTTTCCTGAATGTAATCGAGGTTTTTGATAATGCCTTCGATATCGCCGCCATGTCGTCCGCCGGGATTGCTGCGGTCGCTTTTTTCGGCGGTATCGGGCGTTGAGTCGTTTTTGGGATTGCCGTTGGCGAAACGGTCGGGCATCAGCAGGTAAATGAGGTCTGATGCATCAAATCCTTTGCGCAAAGCGGAGTTTTGCCTTCTTTGCTTTAGTGAATAATTTTTGGTAAAGGCGACTTTATTTTTGTTTTTGAAGGAAAAGGTAAAGTCAGATACCGGGACATTTTTCGTGTCAATCGTGACGAAAACATAGTTTGGGTTTTCGGTTTTGACAATGTTTTTGATGATGATATTGTTTGAAGCGGACACGTCGTTTTGTGCGATGTTTTTGCCGTAGAATAGGATTTGCAGCTCGGGATTTTTCATTCCGGAGAACCAGAATGGCGGTTCCATTTTGGCAATCTGCGCCGACATTCCGCAAGTGATGAAAAGAAAGAATAGTAGTTTGTTCATATGTTGTGGTTTTAATTTTTTCTTTTTGTCTTGAAACAAAAGAAACAAAAATTCAAGGAGGCAATCACAAAATCACAATGCAACGGTTTGCAAAAATGTGCGCCAGGGATGGAAGCGGTTATCCTTTTTTGCAAAAAAAGATAAAAGCGTACAGCCCGCCCGTGGCGCCAAAATCCAAACTATACAGTGACTAAACTATTCGGCTCGACCGAAACTTCTTTTCCGTTGACGAAAACTGTGATTTGCTTCGCCTGTTCGCTGCCGCCCGAATCCTTGCCGCCTTCGAGCGAGAATTTGGTTTCGTTCGGATGCACGGACACTTTTAATATCTGGTTGCGGAAATTGATTTTAAACGAATACCCTTTCCATTGCTCGGGAATTCTTGGCGTGAAATGCAGTGCGTCGTCTTTGACACGCATGCCGCCAAAACCTTCGACGATGCTCATCCATGTCCCGGCCATTGAGGTAATGTGGCAGCCTTCTTCGACTTCCTTGTTGTAATCGTCCAAATCCAAACGCGATGTCCGGAGATAGAAAGTGTAGGCCATATCCATTTTGCCCAAAACCGCAGCCTGGATCGAATGCACGCAAGGCGAAAGCGAACTTTCATGCACGGTATACGGTTCGTAGAAATCGAAATGTTTCTCCAATTGTTCAGTGGAGAAATGGTCTTCAAAAAAATAAAACCCTTGCAAAACGTCGGCTTGCTTGATATATGGCGAACGCAAAATCCTGTCCCATGACCATTTTTGGTTGATCGGACGTTGCGATTTGTCCAAATCTGACACTTTGACCAATTCTTTATCCAGGAAACCATCTTGTTGCAAATACACATCGTGCGCTTCTGAAAACGGCAGGTACATTTTGTCGGCGACCATTTTCCATTTTGCGATTTCGGCATCGTCTAATTTGACTTTTGACAGAATTCGGGAATGGTCGGAAGCGTAATCGGCAGCGATTTTCACGATTTGTTCGATCGTATAATCGATACACCATTTCGCAAGGTAATTGGTATAGAAATTATTGTTGACGTTGTTTTCATATTCATTCGGGCCGGTGACGCCAAGAATCATGAATTGGTTTTTATGCGTCGAATAGGTCGCGCGCTGGTGCCAGAATCTTGCAATCGCAATCAGCACTTCGAGCCCTTTTTCAGGAATGTATGAATAATCGCCGGTGAATCGGTAATAGTTGAAAATGGCAAATGCAATTGCGCCGTTCCGGTGGATTTCCTCAAATGTGATTTCCCATTCATTGTGGCATTCCTCGCCGTTCATCGTAACCATCGGATACAATGCCGCGCCGTTTTTAAACCCGAGTTTGGCCGCATTTTCAATGGCTTTGTCCAATTGGTTGTAGCGATACGTCAGTAGGTTTCTTGCGACATGCTGGTCTTTTGTCGCCATGTAAAACGGAATGCAATACGCTTCGGTATCCCAATAAGTCGATCCGCCATATTTTTCGCCCGTGAATCCTTTCGGCCCGATATTCAGCCTGGAATCCTTTCCCAGATACGTTTGGTTCAACTGGAAAATATTGAAACGAATGCCTTGTTGTGCTTTGACATCGCCTTCAATGGTAATGTCGGACATTTCCCAGATTTTGGCCCAGGCCTGGATTTGCTCATTCAATAAACCGTCATATCCTTTGGCTACAGCGGATTTGATGACATTTGAAGCAGCCAATAATGTATTGTCGTGATTCAATGAAACAGTATAACCGCCAATTTTACGAATGGCGGAAGTATCACCTTTAGCGACATTGATGGAATAATCGAATTGTACCTTTTCCTTATCGGCATCAACAGTTGAAGGCGAAAGGTTTTGGTCTTTTCCGTTGATGAAAATACTGCTCTGCATGAAGGCCGTGACATTGAAATGCGTCTTGAACGTCCGTGCCGTGACAAAAGCTTCATTTGCAGTGTGCCTGACTTCGAGTGGTTCCCAGAATTTCTCTTCCCAGTTCGCATCTTCGTTGTGTACGCCGGCGTCGATGTAAGGCTTGTAGATTATTTTGGCATCCTTATTTAAAGGTGTGATTTCATAATTGATGAATCCGGCTTCATCGAGATCCAAAGAAAGAAAACGGCGCACGTTGACTGAAATTTCGGTGCCATTTTGCAACACCGCTTCAAATGAACGATGGTACCAGCCTTCCTGCATATTCAGTTCGCGGCGGAAGTTTTTGATGGTGCATTTGTTCAGATCGAAGTTTTCACCGTTGATTTCGATGTCGATTCCGATCCAGTTCGGGGCATTGAGCACTTTGGCGAAATATTCCGGATACCCGTTTTTCCACCAGCCGACCTTGGTTTTGTCGGGATAATAAATACCTGCGATATAACTGCCCTGGAAAGTTTCCCCAGTGTATGTTTCTTCAAAATTGGCGCGTTGGCCCATCGCACCGTTTCCGATGCTGAAAAGGCTTTCGGACGATTTGACCCTTTCGGCGTCAAATCCTTCCTCTATGATTGACCAGCTGTCTGGTTTGATATAATCCTGATTCATTCTTTTCTTTTAATTTTTGGCATTTAAAAACCACCGCTGATTTTATCGTTTCATTTTTTGATAAGTGTTTCGAGAAAACTCGAATCGATGTGCGTAAAGTCGGGGAAAATGAATTGTGCTTCCCGCAAAATCGACGCTTCGCCAATTCCGACGCTGGTCATATTGGCAATGTTCGCCGCCTGGATTCCCGCAACAGAATCTTCAAATACAATCGAATTTTCGGGTCTTGCGTGTAATAATTTTGCCGCCTGCAGGAACACTTCCGGATCAGGCTTGGCATTGGTGACGTCATTCCCGTCAACGATCGCATCAAAATAATCTATGATGTTGACTTTTTCCAGGATTGGCCTCGCATTTTTACTGGCCGATCCCAATCCGATCAATTGGTTTTTCTCTTTTAGAAACCGCAGGATGTTTAAAACGCCTTCGAGTATTTCGTCTTCCTGCATGTTGTGGATGTAAGCCAGATAATCTTCATTTTTCTGGCGCAGCCAAATATTCTTGTCGTCCTGTGAGGCATTTATTTTGCCCAAATCCAGGATAATGTCAAGGGAACGAACGCGGCTGACGCCTTTTAATTGTTCATTGTGTTCAGGTGTAAATTCGATTCCGAGTTCATCGGAGATTTTCTGCCACGCGAGGAAATGGTATTTCGCCGTGTCTACAATCACTCCGTCGAGATCGAATATGAAAGCTTTCTTATTCATTAATGTCAATCTTTTTGTTTGTGGAAACGCCCAATGTCAGCAATCCTGCCAATATCATTGAGCAACCTCCTACGATTAGGGCATAAACCGGTTCGCTGTTGAAGAATTCCTTTACGAGAAACCCTAAAATAGTTCCGGCGACAATTTGCGGAATTACGACAAAGAAGTTAAAAACACCCATGTAATAACCCATTTTGTTGGATGGCAAAGCACCCGAAAGCATCGCATAAGGAATGGATAAAATACTCGCCCATGCAATTCCGACACCGACCATGGCCAATAACAATCCCACTTTATCCGAAAGGAAATAAATGGAAATCAGGCCAAGTCCGCCGGCAATCAAAGCCAGCATGTGTGTGAATTTGTTGCTGGTCTTCCTGGCCAAAACCGGAAGTAAAAAAGCTACAGCGGCAGCAACACCATTGTAGACGGTAAACATGACCGATACCCAATCGGCGGCATCATTGTACAGTTTTGAAGTTGGATCCGAAGTCCCGAAAACATGGCCGGTTACCGCTTTCGTGGTATAAATCCACATCGAGAATAACGCAAACCAAGAGAAAAATTGTACCCATGCCAATTGTTTCATGGTTTTTGGCATGTTCAGCAAATCGGTAATGATCACCGTAAAGCCGTTGCGCACGTCGCTTTTCCGCAATTGGGAAACCAAAGCAAAAAGGAATCCGACCACCAATAATCCAATGGAAAGGATGTACAATTCCTTGTGTTGGTTGTCCTGGCCTTCGGCATTTACTTTTGTGTTGATGTGATGAACATAAGCCGAAGCGATAGCGCCGACAACAAGCAAAAACAGCCCAATCATCAATTGTCTTTTAATGGTCACGCCGCTTTGGGTCGCCATTTTCTCATGATGGTTTTTGGTGGCGTGTTCTTTTTTGGCTTCTTCAAAAGCCTCAAGCTCTTCAGGGGAATATTCTTTGGAATTGAAAACGGTCCACAATACGGCGAGCAGAAAACAGATTCCGCCCACATAAAACGACCATTTTACCGACGGCGGAATGATTCCTTCGGGAGCGGTATTTTCAATCCCGAACCAATTCGTAAATACGTAGGGAAGTGCGGAGCCTACGACAGCGCCAATTCCGATAAAGAAACTCTGCATGGCAAAACCAAGCGTTCTTTGCTTTTCTGGAAGGTTGTCGCCAACAAAAGCGCGGAAAGGTTCCATGGAAATGTTGATTGACGAATCCATAATCCAAAGCGTTCCGATGGCCACCCATAAAGTCGGGGAATTTGGCATGATAAACAAAGCTGCTGCTGATAGAATGGCACCAACCAGAAAGTAAGGCCTTCTTCTGCCCAATTTGGTCCATGTCCTGTCTGAAAAATAACCGACAATCGGCTGGATGATCAACCCAGTTAAAGGAGCTGCAAGCCAGTAAAGTCCGAGTTTGTCGACATCGGCACCTAAAGTCTCAAAAATTCTTGAAGTATTTGCATTTTGCAGGGCAAAACCGAATTGTATTCCCAAAAACCCAAAACTCATGTTCCAGATCTCAAGGAAACTTAACTTACGCTTTTCCATATCGTATTTTAATGAATTGGTACGATAAGCGCGATGCTTATCAAAACTTATTTATTTTCGAAGTAAGTATAAGCTTTGATAACTGGCTGTAAATATAAAATTTTTTAGGAGACAATTGACAACGGATAATTGATAATTGCCAACATTTGGGAACAAATCACTATTTACAACGTTTGCGTGTTGAAAAATTATTTTGTCGATTCGCGTTCGACGAGGTGCGTTTCGATGACTTCGGTTTTGTAGTGTTCTTCCTCTTCCTCTTCGGATTCGAGTCTTTCGATCAGCATTTTTGCGGCTTTTCCGCCCATTTTGATTCCGTTTTGGCTGACAGTTGTAATCGTCGGTGTCGAATACATCGAAATGATGCCGTCGGTAAAGGCAATGACAGAAAGGTCTTCAGGCACTTTTAACCCGAGTTTGTGTGCAGTTTTTATCGTGACGACAGCAAACAGTTCGTTGACGGCAAAAACGGCGTCAATAGCCAGATCCTCGATCAATTTCCCGATTTGTATTTCACAGTTTTCGATATCCTCAATTTTGATGATTAGGTTTTCGTCAAATGGAAGGTCGTTGTCGAGCAGCGCCTTGGTATAGCCGTCGGTTCTTAATTTGCCCACGCTGACATAATCGACGGTTGTCACCAATGCGATTTTTTTCTTGCCGGCATTGATCAGGCTTTGCACGGCATCATAAGCTGCTGCTTTATCATCGATGATGACTTTGTCGCATAAAATCTCGTTGGTTACGCGGTCGAACATGACGACCGGCATCCCCTGGTTGATGATTTCGGTGATGTGGTGAAAATCGCCTTTGAACTGGGTTTCTTTGGACAAAGACATGATGAAGCCGTCAATGCTTCCGTTGGCCAGCATTTCCATGTTGATGACCTCTTTGTCAAACGACTCGTTGGACAGGCAAACGATAACATTGTAGCCACTTTCATTGGCGACCTGCTCAATGCCGCTGATGACGGTTGCGAAGAAATGATGTACGATTTCGGGAATGATAATCCCGATGGTTTTGGTCTTGCGGTTTTTGAGGCTCAGCGCAATATTATTCGGTTTATAGTTGTAGAGTTTTGCAAATGCCTGGACTTTCTGTCGCGTGTCTTCGCTGATTTCCGGACTGTTTCTGAGGGATTTTGAAACGGTCGAAATGGACACATCCAATTCCTTGGCAATTTGCTTTAAAGTAACTTTTCTTTTCATCGATAAATAACATTTTCGGAATAAAGGTAAAAGTATTTTTTACTTATATCAATTTTTCACGGAAAATCTAAGATTTTAGGAAAGTTTTCAACACGAAAACGTTTTCGGTACATATTTAACAACACTAAATTATAATTGTTAAAATTTTTACATAAATTTAACTTTCGAAGTGAAGTATAAGCACAAAACAATTCAATTTTAACCTAAACAAAATGTATGAAAACAATTTACAAAAAGTTGTTATTTTTATTACTCATTCTTCCTTTTAGCGTACTGGCACAGAGTACGTTAAGCGGTGTCGTTACCGACCAGGGTTCGGGCCAGCCGTTACCGGGAGTTAATGTAGTTGTTCGTGGCGGCTCAAATGGCGTGTCTACGGATTTTGACGGTAAATTCCAACTGTCTAATGTTAAGAAAGGCGACGTGATCGTGTTTTCTTATGTGGGCTACACCGATGCAACCGTTACCTATGATTCACAAACCTCGGTTAATGTCAGTCTCGAAGAGAATGCCAACCAGTTAAGCGAAGTCGTAGTGCAGGTTGGTTACGGAACTGTCAAGAAAAAAGACGCGACAGGTTCATTGACTACAGTTACCGCAAAAGATTTCAACAAGGGCGCGAATGTGACCACTGAGAATCTGATTAATGGTAAAGTCGCTGGTCTTACGATCAACACGAGCGGTGCGCCAGGTTCAGGTTCGCAAATCAGGATCAGGGGCGGTGGCTCTTTATTTGCCAGCAATGACCCATTGATTGTTATTGATGGTTTGCCGATCAGCAATAATGTAAATTCGGGTTCTACATCTTTCCTGGCTTCATTGAATCCAAATACGGTTGAATCGATTACGGTATTGAAAGATGCTTCTGCGACGGCTATTTACGGTTCGCGCGCTTCGAATGGTGTTATCCTTATCATCACCAAAAAAGGAGGAAAAGATTTGGCTGTTGACTATGACGTTCAATACGGTTCGGGTAAAGTAACGAATACGGTTGATGTTTTTGGTGCTAATGCCTACAGGGAACTGATTGCTGAGCAACTTCCAGGACAAGTTGCAAACTTGGGTACGGCAAACACCAATTGGCAGGATGCTATTTATAGAAGAACAGATTATATTGACCAGAGTTTGACAGTAAGAGGGAATTTGTTTAAAGCCATTCCAACGCGTTTGACATTGGGTAATACATATCAGGAAGGTATAAGGCTGACCAACGTTTTCAAAAGAAATTCTGTTAGTTTGGCAATGAACCCTTCTTTTTTTACGGATCATTTAAAAATCAGGGTCAATGCAAATTTTGCAAACGAACGAAACAGGTTTGCTGATGGCGTTGAAGGAACAGCAATTAATTTTGACCCGACCCAGCCAATTTATGACGCCAATTCGCCTTATGGCGGTTTCTTCCAATACTACACCGGAACAAACATGAACAATTATCAACTGGTCGCAATCGCTCCAAGAAACCCGGTAGCGCAATTGCTTAACACATACGATACAGGAATCAACGACAGGGTTTTTGGGAATATAGAATTGGATTACAAACTTCATTTCTTTCCAAGCTTGAGATTGGTTGTAAATGGTGCGTTTGACGAAGCCAACGGTTCAAGGACAAGATTGGTGCCGACTTACGAAGGTTCAGCGCCAAGCAACAACAACATTCCTTATGGAACAGATGAATATTCAAACAGGATGAGAAGAAACAAATTATTGGATGCTTACTTCGTGTATGCCAAAACATTCGATAAAGTCAACTTTGATTTGACTGGAGGTTATTCTTACCAAAAATTCCAAAGCACCGAATTCTTCACTGGAAACAGATCGAATATCCAGAATTTGTCTAATCCGCAGCTTCCTGAAACCAATATCGACATTCCTAATGTTTTGATCGGTTTCTTTGCAAGGACGAATTTAAGCTTCAATGACAAATACATCCTGACATTGTCATACAGGAGAGACGGTTCTTCAAGATTCAGTGAAGACAACAGATGGGGTAATTTCCCAGCTGCGGCTTTTGCCTGGAAAATGAAAGATGATTTCTTTAAAGAATCAACATTGGTATCTGACTTGAAATTGAGATTGGGTTATGGTGTTACAGGACAGCAAGATATTCCTGCTGCGAACGATTACCTGATACAATATAATACTGGTAGCGGAACGTCACAGTATTATTTCGGAACCGATCCATTGCCAATCGCAATCGAACAAAGAAGAAGCGACAACCTGAAATGGGAAGAAGCGACAACTGCGAATGTTGGACTTGACTACGGGTTTTTAAACAACAGGTTTACGGGCGCTATCGATGTGTTCTATAAGGACACCAAAGATTTATTGGTAGACGCGGTAGTGGCTGATGGTAGTAACTTCTCAAACAGAGCTTGGCAAAATGTAGGTAGCTTTACCACAAAAGGTATCGAGCTTTCCCTTAATGCCCAAGTCGTGAAATCTGATAATTTCAACTGGAATGTCAATTTCAACTTTACTAAATTTGAAAGAAGAATTACAGAATTAATCCATGACAGTGATATTTTCGTAGGTGATAACATCGCTGGTACAGGTACACCGGGCCAGATATTAAGAGAAGGATATACGCCTTACTCATTTTACGTGTTCAAACAACTGTATAATGACAATGGTGATGCTATAGAAGGCGCTTATGCGGATTTGAATGGTGATGGTATTGTAAATGACGACGACAAGTACATCTATAAAAACCCTGATCCGGATGCTGTCCTTGGATTTACATCCAACATGAATTATAAAAACTTTGATTTCTCATTCAGTTTGAGAGCAAGTATAGGAAACCGCGTACTGAATGGTGTAAATGCGGGTAATGCGCAATATGCAAATTTACTGAATGGTGTAGTAAGAAATATACCTACACAGGTTGAGGAATATGACTTCACCACCACTTCTAGCGTATTGCTGTCTGATGTGTATGTTGAAAATGCCTCTTTCCTGAGAATGGATAATATTACCTTGGGTTATACATTCACTAAAGGATTTGGAGGTCTGGGTTCAATAAGATTGTATACTGGTGTCCAAAATGCTTTTGTATTGACAAAATACGGCGGATTGGATCCTGAGATTACAAATAATGGTGTTGACAAAACTATTTATCCTAGACAAAGATCACTTTTGTTTGGGGCTAATTTGAAATTTTAATTAAAAAACTATGAAAAAAATTAAATTTAACTTTCTTTACCTGTTCATGGCTTCGACTGTACTTATTTCCTGTACAGACGATTTGAATGTCGTGTCTGAGGATGATGACAATTCATCACCAGAGCTTCTGTTCAGTACGCCAGCTGGTTATCAGCAGGCATTGGCTGGGGTTTATGGAAACCTATCCTTAACAGGTACTGGTGATGCAGGTTCTTCCTTCTTACAGGGGATTGATGCAGGAACAAGTAACTTTAACAGGTGCTTGTGGTATATGCAGGAATTGACTACAGATGAAGTCATCTGGAGTTATGAAGCTGATGCGGGAACCAAGGATTTGCAAAGAAATACTTGGTCTGCGAGCAACCCGCTAATATTAGGGATGTTCAGTAGGACAATGGCCGAAGTGGCATTAGCTAATGAATTCTTGAGACAGACTACTCCTGAAAAAGTAGCCGGAAGAGGACAAAGCGACCCTGCTTTACTCGCCAATATCGAGGATTATAGGAATGAGGCCAAAGTGTTGAGGGCTTACGCTTATTACAACATGATGGATTTATTTGGAAAAGCACCATTCCTGACGGAAGCGGATCCATTAAACTTTGCCGGTCCTGAATACGACAGACAGCAATTGTTTGATTTCATCGATACAGAACTTACGGCTCTGATTCCAAATCTGAAAGCAGCCAGGACTAACCAATATGGGCGTCTTGACAAAGCGATGGCACAAATGATACTTGCTAAAATGTATCTGAATGCTGAAGTATACACAGGTACAGCAATGTATGATGAGTGTGCTACAAAATGTAGTGAAATCATCGCTGGCGGTTACACTTTGGAACCTGTTTATCAGGACAATTTCAAAGCAGACAACAATACTTCTACCGAAATGATTTTCGCATTGCAATCTGATGGCAATGTGACGCAAAACTATGGCGCCACAACTGTAATGGTTAACGGCGCTGTTGGCTCTTTGGAACAAAACGGAGCCTCGCTTGGTGTTTCTTCAGGTGCTTGGGGCGGCGCTTTAAGGCTTAGGAAACAATTCGTACAGAAATTCGATGGCCCTGATTTCGAGAACGACTCGAGAAATACCATCATTTCAGGAACGCGTCCAATTGATATTACCAATATAGCTAACAGGGATCAGGGATATATACTTACAAAATACTCTAACGTTTCGTCAACAGGTACGCCTGGGCCTAACAGTACTTTTGTAGATTCGGATTTCGCCTTATTCCGTTTGGCTGATGTTTACCTGATGTATGCCGAATGTGCTGTAAGAGGCAGCGGCAACGCTACAATGGGGCAAGCGGTTACTTATGTAAATGATCTTCGTACAAGGGCTGATAGCAATGAAGCGACTCAGGCACTTGTTTCTCAAGCTGACCTTACATTGGATTTCATCCTTGACGAAAGGGCTAGGGAGCTTTATTGGGAAGGACACAGAAGGCAGGATTTAATTCGTTTCAACAAATTCACCGGTGGTGCATACAACTGGGCATGGAAAGGAAACGGATCTAACGGAATTGCATTGCCTAATACTTTAAAAGTATTCCCTGTGCCGTCTGCTTCGCTTTCAGCCAATCCGAACTTATCACAAAACCCTGGATACTAAATAATTAATAAAAATTAATAAATAGAAAAATGAAAAATATTATAAAATCAGTTATTGCCTTAACACTTTTTGCAGGATTTTGGTCTTGTGAAGACGAACAGGATTTAAAATTTGTAAGCCCGGATGCGTCTTTCAGCATCTTAACGCCTACAAGTGGCGATGGAGTAGTGCTCGATCAGGCACATCCTTCAAACCCAGGATTAGTGCTTTCTTGGGAAGATATGGATTATGGTACGCCGACAGCTGTAACTTATACCATTCAGGTTGCAACAAATGGTACCGACTTTGCCGAGCCAATTGATGTGGCGACAACTACCAACAATTTCATCAGCATTGATTCAGCAACATTAAACGGTGCAGCTCTTGGTGCTGGCCTGACTCCTTTTACTGAAGGCGCGCTTGATGTAAGGGTTATGTCAACAGTAGGAACTCCTGCTGCAGAAAATGCTTATTCAAATGTCATTAACTACCTGGTTACTAGTTATTCTTCTGAACTTCCTAAAGTATATGTTGTAGGCGGTTTCCAAGGTGCAAGCGGTTACGGTAGTGACTGGACGCCTTCATCGGCAGTGCCGTTGGCTTCATCTGCATTTGGAGAGACAGATTACGAAGGATATGTTTTCATGAACGTAGCAAGCCCGGAATACAAAATATTGCCAACAAACGAAAGCTTTGACGGTGATTATGGCGATGATGGATCTTTCTCAGGTATTTTGGTACAAACAGGTGAATCTAACATTACAGCTGGTGGCCCGGGTTACTATCGTGTAAAAGCAGATACTGCTGCTTTGACTTATTCAGCTCAGCCAACATCTTGGGGAATCATCGGTTCTGCAACACCAACAGGCTGGGATTCCGATACTGACATGATTTATGACCCAGTTGCAAAAACGTTCTCAATCAGTATGAACTTAAGCGATGGCAACAAAATTAAATTCAGGGCTAACGACTTATGGGATTTGAATTATGGCGATACAGGTGCTGACGGAAGTCTCAACGAAGGCGGAGATGACATCCCTGTTCCAGCAGGTGGCGGAAACTTTACAATCACACTTGATTTAAGCCATCCAAGAGCGTATTCATATACCATTACGCCTAACTAATTTATATTATAAAAAACTGAAAAGGGCTTTCTCTAACGAAAGCCCTTTTTTCAATTTTTCAGCTATGAAAAAACTATTACTCATATTTACAATTTTTTCTACCTTCCTCTCTTTTTCCCAAGCCACTTGGCAAGGAGGTGTAAATCCGGAAACCAACCAATCGGCAACGATTCTTTTTGATAAAAGTACCACGCCACTGGCAACTTATTCCGGGGTGATTTATGCACATACAGGATTGACAATAAATGGTGTCGACTGGCAAAGTGTAAAAGGGACATGGGCAAATAATACTACCCAGCCCGCATTGACATTGGTTTCAGGAACCATTTACAAACTGGATTTGACGCCAACCATACTTCAATATTATGGCTCGCCTGCAGGTACGGTCACAAAAGTATGTGTCGTATTCAGGAATGCGGCCGGTACTGCACAGTCAGCGGATACTTTCCTTCCAATCGGGGCTTTTCAAGCCAATTTAACTGCGCCGGTGGAAAACAGCAATACTATTATCCCAAGCGGCCAAAATTTGGCTGTTACAGCTTCCAATACAAATGGAAATGCCGATTACAATTTATTGGCGAACGGCGTAAGCATCAATACTGCAACCACTGCGGCATATTCTTATACCGATACCAACATTACCATCAATAAAAGCTACCAATTGCAGATTACGCAGGGCGCAACAACATTTACAAAAAAATTCAACGTGATTGTCAATCCGGGAACTGTCAATGCAGCGCTTCCGGCAGGTGTCGATGACGGAATCAATTACAATGCATCCGACCCCACAAAAGCCACATTGGTGCTGAATGCTCCGGGCAAAGACTTTGTATATGTTGCCGGCAGTTTCAATGACTGGCAGCCGAATGCATCATATTCCATGAAAAAAGATGCGACAACCGGGAAATTCTGGTTGGAACTGACAGGTTTGGTCGCTAACCAGGTTTACACATATCAATATTGGGTTGTAGACACAACGCCATTAGCCAATTCTCCGGCTTTGGTAAAAACTGCGGATCCATTTTCAACATTAGTTTTGTCACCGTTTGATGACCAGTACATTCCGGCAACATCATATCCAAACCTTCCGCCATATCCGGTCGGACAGGAAAGGGAAGTGACCGTATTGCAAACTGCGCAAACGCCATACAACTGGCAGGTGACCAATTTTACAAAACCTAAAAAAGAAGATTTAGTCGTTTATGAAGTATTGATCCGTGATTTTGATGCCAACAGGACATACCAGGACCTGATCAACAGGATTGATTACTTTAAAAACTTAAAAATAAATGCCATCGAATTGATGCCGGTCATGGAATTCGAAGGAGATGAAGGCTGGGGCTACAATCCTGTCTTTCATATGGCGAACGACAAATTCTACGGGCCAGCCGACAAACTAAGGGAATTGGTTGATTTGTGCCACCAAAATGGTATCGCAGTCATTCTTGACGTAGCGTTGAACCACGCGTTCGGAAGAAACCCAATGGTCAGGATGTGGATGAAAGACCCTGACGGTGACGGATGGGGCGATCCAAGTTCAGAAAACCCATATTTTAATGAAGTCGCGAAACACAGTTATAGCGTTGGCGCCGATTTCAACCATTCAACAGCCATTACCCAAAATTATGTTCACCGTGTCATCAAAAACTGGATCCAGGAATACCACATCGACGGATTCCGTTGGGATTTGACCAAAGGTTTTACGCAGGCTTGCAGCGCAGGTGATGATACTTGTACCAATGCCTATCAGGCAGACAGGGTTGCAATCCTAAAAGGCTATGCCGATTACTGCTGGTCACTTGACCCATATCACTATGCCATTTTCGAGCATTTGGGAAGCGATACTGAAGAGCAGGCATGGGCCAATTACAGGATTGGTGAAACTCCAAGTAAAGGTGTCATGATGTGGGGCGAATTGACTTATCCATATACGCAATTGATGGAAGGCTATTCAACTGGTGGTGACATTACAAGAATGGGCCACGTTGCCCACGGATTTACGGCCAAAAGACTAATTGGTTATCCAGAAAGCCATGACAAGGAAAGACTGATGTATAGCGCTTTGCTTTATGGAAACAGTGGCGGAACTTCCCCGGTATTCAACAACCTGAACAACGCATTGGCCAGAATGTCGGCTATTGGAGCGACATCATTATTGATCCCTGGCCCGAAAATGATCTGGCATTTTGCCGATCTTGGCATGCAGCAATCTATTTATCAGTGTACTGACGGAACGGTCAACACCGAAGCAGACGCGACCGCAGGCGACTGTAAACTGGCAACCAAACAACAACCACAATGGACAGGAAACTGGCTCGGCGTCGCGCAAAGGGCTCAGATTTACAATGATTGGAGCAAGATGATCAAGATGAAAATCAATGAGCCGGTTTTTGAAGGCAATTACGCCATCAGCATTGACGGCAGCAACATCAGGCAGCGTATTTATGTCTACGATGATACGATGCCAACAACCCAGCTTAAGAATGTTGTGATCATTGCAAACTTCTCGGTAGCGGCACAAAGCATCAATCCGAGTTTCCCTTACGCGGGAACGTGGTACAACCTGATGGACAATACACCAATGACCATTACCGCGGCAACGCAAACGGCTACAATCAGTGTTCCGGCCGGGCAATTCAGGATTTATGGCAACCAAATCGCGACGTCACTCAACAATGACCAGTTTGAGATTACCGACCAGATCCACCTGTCTCCAAATCCATCATCGGATTATTTCACCATCAATATGGCGACTTCAAAAGTCGAAGTGTTTTCGCTTACAGGACAATTGGTGAAAAGTTTTGCGAACCAGTCTGAAGATTATCAATACAATATTGATGATTTGAACAACGGGCTTTATCTTGTGAAAGCGACCGACGAAAACAGTCGCGAGAAAACAATGAGGTTCATTAAAGAATAGATTTTTGAGTTTAGTTAGATAGTTAAGTTTGAATAAGGCCTTTCTGAAAAGAGAGGCTTTTTCTTTTTTAGACAGCTAAATTATTTTTGATGTAAGATTTTAAATGTTAATTTTGCAATATGAAACGGCCGGCTAAATCAAAAACATTCAGGATATTAAAGATTACAGGAATCTCATTTGCAGTTATCCTGCTGCTGATGTTTTTGTTACCCATCATTTTTCCTGGCAAAATAGAATCGGAGATTAAAAAATTCGCGAACGAAAAGCTCAATGGTGAACTCAATTTCTCTGAAGCCAACCTGTCTTTTTTCAATCATTTTCCTTCACTGACGCTGACGCTGAAAGATTTTTCGCTCAAAGGTTCTGCGCCGTTCAAAGACCAGACTTTGGTTTCGGCAGGCGAGATTGCTTTTGGCATCAATATCAAAAGCCTGATTTTTGACAGCAAAGTCAATATCGACAAGATTTATCTTTCCAAAGCACTGATGAACGTAAAGGTCAATGCCAAAGGGGAAGCCAATTACAACGTTTATATTTCCAACGACAAGCCAAAGAAAGGAGAATCTTCCGAAACGTCATTAAAGCTCGAAAAAATCGATATTGAAGACAGCCGTTTGGTCTATGACGACAAGTCGACAAAAATCCTGATCGATGCCAAAGGATTCAATTATATTGGCAACGGCGATCTTGACAAGGCCATTTTCGACATATATACCGACGCTGAAATCGATTCCCTGGATTTTGCTTTCGGCGATGAACAATACCTCAAAAACAAGAAAGTCCACGCGAAACTGATTACGAAAATCAACACCAATTCACTCGCATTTGTGTTCCAACAGAACAACCTGAAAATTAATAAGCTGCCGGTCGAATTCACCGGGAAATTCGATTTCCTTAAAAATGGCTACGACATGGATTTCAGCATCAATTCTACAGCAAGTGAACTGAACGATTTTTTCACCGCGCTGCCGCCGCAATATGTCACTTGGCTTGAAAAGACGAAAGTCAAAGGCGAAACCAGTCTCTCGCTGACATTGAAAGGGCAATACATCGCTTCCGAAAACAAAAAACCCGATCTGGCATTCAACATGAAAATCCGCGATGGCCAAATCGAATATAGAAATGCGCCGTTCCCAGTGTCGAACATTTTCCTGAATTTCGACACGAAACTGCCATCTTTGAATCCTGAAAATCTTGAAGTCAATCTCGATTCACTGTTTTTCAATGTCGGGAAAGATTATATGAAAGCCATCGTAAAATCGTCGGGATTAAAAAATCCTGTCGTCGATGCGACTATAAAAGCATCGCTCGATTTGCATAAAATGGACCAGGCTTTCGGTTTTGAAAACATGGATGCGAGCGGTTTCCTGAAAATGGATATTGTGTCCAAAGGAAAATACGATAAGGCCAATAATATTTTTCCGGTGACGAAAGGCAATATCGTACTCAAAAATGCGACTGTCAAAACCATTTATTATCCAAATCCAATCAAGAATATCAATGTCGTGGCCAATCTTTCTAACGGCAACGGCGCGTTTAAGGACACGAAACTTGTCATCAGTCCGGCGTCTTTTGTGTTTGAGGGCAAACCATTCCAGCTCAATGCGAGCTTCGCCAATTTTGAGGATGTCGCTTATGATGTCAAGGCCAAAGGTGAAATTGATGTCGCAAAAGTCTACAAGGTATTTTCGAGGAAAGGACTTGATCTGCAGGGTTATATCAAAGCCGACGTCGCGTTTCAGGGCAAACAAAGCGATGCGACGAATGGCCGTTATGGCAAACTCAAAAACAGCGGTACTTTGGCGCTGAAAAATATCAAAACGACCTCGGAATATTTCCCAAAACCGTTTGTCATCAAGGAAGGATTGTTCAAATTCCACCAGGATAAAATGGATTTTTCGAACTTTATTGCAGCTTACGGCCAATCCGATTTTACGATGAACGGCTACATGCAGAATGTCATCAACTTCGCTCTGTCCGACAGGGAAATCCTAAAAGGGAATTTTGCTTTTGCATCCAATTTTATCAATGCCGACGAATTCATGTCGGCTGCCCCGGAAAAAGCATTGCCAGGCGAAACCAAAACGGGTTCCAGCGATAGCGAACAGGCGAAGCAAACCCCAAAAAATACATCTGAAAGCGGTGTCATCATCGTCCCTTCAAATCTCGATTTGAATCTTAAGGCGAACATTGGAAAAGTCACGTTTAATGGGTTAAACATCGAAAACGGAAAAGGCAGCATGACCATTAACAAAGGCATTTTATCATTGAAAAATACAGGTTTTAATCTGATCGGATGCAATGTCAGTATGGATGCGGTTTACGGAAGTGAAACCAAAAACCGCGCATTTTTCGATTTCAAAATTGCCGCAAAAGATTTTGATATCAAACGCGCATACAATG
>DATHKH010000204.1:0-13939 GCA_035286325.1 Flavobacterium sp. | reverse complement strand
CGGATCCGCGTGATGATTTTGAAATGCATCGGAACAATGTCATTTATACTTGGCAGGTGAATAGGAATCCGTTTATTGATTACCCTGATTTGGCCGATTACATTTGGGGTGTTCATGCCGGCGAACAATGGTTTTCGAGTCTGTCGGTGAATGGTGTTTCCCGATTGGATGTTGGTATTTACCCAAATCCTGCAAAAGGCTACATCCATGTATACGGAATTGAAAGCGGAGAAATCGAAATATACAATATCAGCGGCGCAAAATTACATACCGCAGTTTTACATGGCGAAACCCGCATCAACATTGATTTGGCATCGGGAATCTATCTGGCTAAAATCACTTCTGCAGGAAATACGGCTGTAAAGAAATTGGTTGTACAATAACCGAATTGGATTCAAAAAAAAACTGCACTCATACGGGTGCAGTTTTTTTATTTAATTGTGGCTGCTTAAAGCGGCCTTAGTGACATTTTTATCTTCGCCTTTTGGAATCAGGTCGTGCATCCCGACTTTTTCAAAATTTGTTATTTTATCTTCCACTTCGTCGGCGAGGCCGCCAAGTTTGTCAAGAAGCGAATCCAGTATTCCTGTCCTTTTGGCAATATAGCCAACTACTGCTACGGCTGCAACTCCTGCTACAATCCCTAAAACTACATTTTTGTTCATGATTTCAAATTTTTATTGTTCGTATTTTAATTTCTTTTTTAGCCGCCTACCAATTCGCCACCATTGATGTGGATGATCTGCCCGGTCATATAGGAAGCATCGTCGCTTGCCAGAAATACATAGGCAGGTCCGATTTCAGATGGTTGGCCTGCGCGTTTCATCGGCGTGTCGCTTCCGAATTTGGCCACTTCATTCTTTTTAAAACTCGCCGGAATCAACGGTGTCCAGATTGGTCCTGGCGCGACGCCGTTTACGCGGATTCCTTTTTCCACCAACATGGTCGAAAGCGATCTTGTAAATGTCACAATCGCGCCTTTCGTACTCGAGTAATCCAGCAAATGGTCGCTGCCGCGATAGGCGGTTACTGAAGTCGTATTGATAATGCAATCGCCTTTTTTTAAATATTTTACCGCTTCTTCTATGGTAAAGAAAAACGGATAGATATTCGTCTCAAATGTGGCTTTCAGGTTTTTTGTCGAAATTTCCTCAGGATTATCTGTTGGAAACTGCATCGCCGCATTGTTCACCAAAATATTCAGACCGCCAAATGTTTCTTTGGTCATCGATACAATCTTTTTTGAAAACGAAGATTTCTTCAAATCGCCTTTTAACAAAAGACATTTTACACCTTCTTTTTCTACCAGCATTTTTGTTTGTTTCGCATCTTCATCCTCATTGAAATAGGCGATGGCGATGTTTGCGCCTTCACGGGCAAAATGGACTGCGACACTTCTGCCGATTCCGCTGTCGCCGCCTGTAATCAACGCGGTTTTGCCTTTGAGTTTTCCGCTTCCGGCATAATCGCGCCGTATGATTTCGGGTTCAGGATTCATCTTGAATTCATCACCGGGTTGTTTTTTTTGTTCTTGTTTCGGAAAAGATTTTGGCTTTGCCATAAACAGTATAATTTAAAATTCCTTGTTTGCCGCCTCATCATTGATATAAGCTTCCGCGATTACCGATAATTTGAGGTCGAATTCTTTTTCTTCCTGGAGGCTTTTTTCAAGCAAAGTCACCACCTCTTCTTCTTTCAGCGTGATGGCAAACGATTTCAAAGTGCCGTAAGAAGCGATTTCACAATGAATGATATGTTGGATAAGCGCTATGATTGCCGCATCCCTGACAGCGCCTGAACGGATTTGTTCAATAGTCAGGTCAATGTCGTTGATCAGGCTGTCAATCGCCTCAAATTTCCTTTCTTCGGGTTTTATTCCAATGCTGTCAAAGATATTTTCAATCCTGTCGGCATGGATTTGTGTGTTGGCGGTATGCTCCAAAAGCATCTTCGCAATATCCTGCGAATGGATATAGGCAATCATATCTGAAAATACGGGAGCCAACGCTTTCTCCGACCAATACACACCTTTAAGGTAATCTTCAAATAGTGCGCGAAGTGCCGTAATTTCCTCAACCGAGTCAGGCGTTTTGATGTTTAGCTGCATAAGGCAGTTTGGATTTTGGTTATTTCCAAAGTTCAACATCTTTAAGAAGGAATGCCTTATACAATTCGGCTAAATTGTTATATCATTATAAAATAGCGTGAGGATAAAGCATAAAAAAAGAACCATAAAGGTTCTTTATATAAAGGTTAGCAAAACCAGATTTTGAATGTTGTGCCAATTCCGGGCTCACTTTCCACAGTGATTTTTCCATCCATGGCTTCAACCTGGCTGCGGGTCATGAAAAGCCCGATGCCACGTGCATCTGCATTGCCGTTGAATGTTTTGTACATGCCAAATAACTTTTCACCATTTTTTTTAAGGTCAATCCCGATGCCGTTGTCTGAAACCTGGAGCACGTTTTTGCCGGCTTCTTGCAGCCAGTCAATGGTAATTACCGGTTTCCTGTCGGGATGGCTGTATCGGATGGCGTTTGAAACCAGGTTCAGCAGGATGCTTTCGAGATATGCAGGGTTATAATTGACGGTCACATCATTGGGGACGTTATTGATGATGGCCACTTGTTTTGAGTCAATTTGTTCAGACAGCACATTTTCCGTATTTTCAATATAATGCTTCAGGTTGAGCGCTTCGATTGCCAGCGTCACATTCGCCTGTATGTTCACCAAATCATTCAGGTTGATCATCGTTTCATTTAACGAAGCGGAAACAGTTTTGAGCATGGTAATCATCTCATTTCTTTCTTCATCGTTATCGGCTTCTTCAATCAGCGTGATAATCGACTGGATGTTGGCGGTATGCGACCTGAGGTTGTGGGAAACAATATAGGAGAAATTCATCAGCCTTTTTTTCTGCTCTGTGACCAGTTCCAATGAGTTGCTCAAATCCTCTTCGGCGACTTTTGTTTTGGTGATGTCAATCATGATGCCGCGCACCATCGCTGGTTTGCCGTTTTCAAAACTGACATTCATAAAATCCTGTATCCAGACAATCGAGCCGTCTTTGGCAATGATCCTGTATTCAAAATCCTGCCTTCTGTTTTCTTTTGCCACAGCGTGCAATACATTGATGCACATTTCTTTGTCTTCAGGATGAATGTGGTTTTCCCAGAATTCAAGGTCGGCAGCCCATTCTTCAGGAGTATAACCGAGTATATCCTCGACTTTTTTACTGATGAAGGTCAGCTTAAATGTTTCGGCGTCGCATTCCCATACAACCCCGTCAATGGAGTTAATCAAATCTTCAACCCGCTGCTGTGAATTCACAATAATGCGTTCCGATTCCTTTTGTGCCGTAATGTCTTCAGTGGAAATAATGACCCTTTCCAGCGTATCTTCATAACCGCGCATCACGCTCCATCGCATATAAATATCGCGATAGCCGCCGCCAAGGTTTGCGATTCGCGTATTCATTGTAATGAGATTTACCCTTTGTACAATGGCAACAAGCTGTTTGATGAACGATTTTGTCGATTCTTCATCCAGCAGCGCAACCAAGTTGGCCTCGAGCAAATCTTTTTTCGTACTGGGTTTATGCAAGTCAACACATTCATTGTTGACGTTGATAATTTTCACAAGCGAAATGCATTTCCTTACGGCATCCGGGTGTGTTTCAAAATAAGCTTGGGCATTTCCGGCGTTCAGATCAGGAATATGATCCGCAATATACTTTTTCACTTCCGAAAAATCTTCTTCCCAAAGCGCGACAGGTGAATCGTCAAAAAGGCTTTTGAAACGCACCTCGCTTCTCGCAATCTGTTCCTTTGCCTCTTTTCGCAGCGTAATGTCTTCTGCAATGGCGATGAGCGCTGTTGGTTTTTCACCGCGCTTCCACAAAGGTGAAGCCGTGACATTGACCCATACGATAGTACCTGATTTCGTAAAATATCTTTTTTCTATGGAAAAATGTGAGATTTCACCGCTTTTAAGTTTTTCAATATGCGCCGATGTCGGTGCGATATCATCCGGATGCATAATCGTGGCGACATTCATTCCTTTAATTTCATCGGCGGAATAGCCCAGCATGCGGCAGAATTGCCCATTGACTTCAATAAGGTCACCCGTGTTGGTATCGATGTGGGCGATGCCAACGGCAGCCTGCTCGAATATCGCCTTAAACTTGATTTCGCTATTTAAAAGTCTTCGCGTTTGCTTCAATACCTGGAGTTGCAATTCTGCGGGTTTGCGAAGCAGCATCGATATCAGGAACCCAAACAAAAAGGCCAAAAGTGTACCCGAAACAGCAAGCGGTGTAAGCACGAAATAATTGTTGCTTTCGTTTTTGCTGATGATGTATAGCGTCCAATCGCTGTCAGGAAAAACAACAGTGTCATAATACTTGTTAGAGAAATCGTCCTTGTTCGGAAGAAAGAATTCTTTTTTATGTGTAAGGGTATTCGTATGTGAAAACTGGAAATAATATTTTGTTTCGTCGATGCTGTGTATGCCGGAAACTTTAATCAGGTTTTCCATGCGGATCAGCACGCCCGAAAAGCCCCAGAATTTGCCTTTGAGAAAGACCGGCAAACGGCCAATGACACCAATACCGCCTTGCCTCAATTCCAATGGTCCGGCAAAGTACATCTTCTTATTTGCGATCGATTCAAGCGCGGCATCCCTGTTCTCTTTCGATTCCAGGATGTTTAAACCCAAAGCGGCTTTATTGCTCTCAAATGGATACACATAGCCAATTACGCCATTAGGAACAAGCTGTACCGCATCAATATCGGGATTGGACACGATGAGTTGCTTTGACACCTCGTCAAAATTTTCGGGTTTGCCTTCATCATTAATGGTCAAGGCCAATGTCAGTGCGGCTGTAGAGGAATTTTTGAGCGACTGCTCGACATTTTCATAAACGACATGCAGGATGTTTGACATCTCGCGCTTGTCATTCTCCTTGATGATCTGGTAACGTTGGTAAATAATATAAGCGACTACAAAAAACAATAAAAGAAACACCAGGAATCCGCTGGTTCGGGGTTTGCTGACAAACCATATCGTCAATTTACTTCTCTCTGTTTTGGCGTCCATTTATAAGGTAGGCTCGGGTTTCTGTTTAAAGGGCTAAATATAGAAATAATGTTTTATAAATAGCTGATTATCATTACAATTCATAAATTGATAAGCTTAGCGTGTTTTTATTCCCAAAAATGCATGGTAACTATAGGTTTGATAGAAACAATCGGAAGTTTTGAATGGATTTATTGAGATTTATGTTTCTTTAAATCGACGTAAATTTGAGTGTAATAGCCCTGATTATAAGGTATTTTCGGCGTGACGCATTATTTTTTATGTGTCGGTTGTCGACCGAAGGTGAATGAAAATAAAAGAAGTAAGAGAGTTGTTAACGTTTTCATTGGTCTAAAATGGATGTTTATTTCCCGATACAGAAATTCGCAAAAATATTCCCCAGCAATTCATCATTCGTCACTTGCCCGGTAATCTCACCAAAATGGTACAACGCCTCGCGAATATCAATCGCCATCAAATCCGAAGGCAAATTCGTCTGCAACCCATGATTGACTTTCTGGATTTCTTCCAAGGCTTTCAACAGCGAATCATAATGCCGCGTATTGGTCACGATCGTTTCATTGTTGCGCAATGCACCGGTGTTGACGAAAGAAAGCAGTTTGTTTTTTAAAATGTCGACACCGGTTTTTTCCTTGGCGGAAATCAGCAATAAGTTATCGATTTCTGCTTCCAATGTTACAATTTGCACGGTAGATAATTTATCCGATTTATTTCCGATAATCAACAAAGGTTTTAACGGAAACTGGTTTTTTATCTTTTCAATTTCAATTTTCACATCAGTTAATTTTCCGGCATCTGACAACTGCGAACTATCGACCAGATAAACGACAACCTGCGCCGATTCCATTTTTTCAAATGTCTTGCGGATGCCGATGCTTTCCACAACATCTTGCGTTTCGCGGATTCCGGCCGTATCAATAAAACGAAACCCGATTCCGCCAATGACCAGTTCATCTTCAATCGTGTCGCGTGTCGTGCCCGCAATTTCCGAAACGATCGCACGTTCCTCATTCAGCAAGGCATTCAATAATGTCGATTTCCCGACATTCGGCTCACCGACAATCGCGACCGGAATTCCGTTTTTAATCACGTTTCCAACGGCAAAGGAATCAATCAGGCGTTTCAAAACCAATTCAATCCTGCCCAGCAGTTCGTAAAATTGGGTTCGGTCGGCAAATTCGACATCTTCTTCGGCAAAGTCCAATTCAAGCTCAATCAGCGAAGCAAAATTCAACAGTTCCTCACGCAATTTTGCAATCTCGTTCGAAAATCCGCCGCGCATCTGCTGCATCGCAATCTGGTGCGAAGCCTCATTGTCTGAAGAAATCAGGTCGGCTACCGCTTCAGCCTGCGACAAATCGAGTTTGCCGTTCAGGAACGCACGCAGCGTAAATTCCCCAGCATTCGCCATTCTGCAACCTTTCCGCAGCAACAACTGGATAATCTGCTGCTGGATATAGGTCGATCCATGGCAGGAAATCTCGACCGTATTTTCACCCGAATACGAATTCGGGCCTTTAAAAATCGAGACCAAAGCTTCGTCAAGGATTTTATCGCCATCGACAATATGCCCCAAATGCAGCGTATGCGATTTCTGCGTCGCGAGGTCTTTCCCTTTCACCGATTTAAAAACCGACGCGCCAATAGCAATGGCATCAAGCCCCGAAATACGGATAATCGCAATGGCACCGGCTCCGGAAGGCGTCGCTAATGCTACGATAGAATCTTGTGGAATCATGAATTTGCTGAATACTAAATTAGTGCTGCAAAGATACAAAGTTTTTGGGCGTTGCGCTTCAATGCAATCCTAAAGAAGTCTTACATAAAACCGAACAGTCGCTGGCTGTTCTTCTTTTAATTTCAAATCTTGCGCCGCGCTTTCGGCTGCACGCGGTGCTTGCCTCAATCGCTAACGCGGTGTATTGCAAACAGTCGCTCTTCCGTTCCATACAAGTTAAATAATCCAAAAAACCAAAACACAAAAAGCGATTACACCGTAACTTTATGCAACAAAAATAAAAATCATGGCCATCCAAACCACCAATCCATTTAACAATAAAATCCTCAAAACCTTCGACGAGTTTTCCGATGAAGTCATCGAACAAAAAATAGCCAAAGCCCACGAAGCCTATCAATCCTGGAAAAATACCGACATCAGTGAGCGCTCGAAACTTTTGCTGAAAACGGCAGCAATCATGCGTGAAAGAAAGTCCGAACTCGCCGCTTTGATTACGCTCGAAATGGGCAAACTCATCGCACAAAGCGAAGCCGAAATCGAGATGTGCGCTTCGGTCTATGAATATTTTGCCAACCGCGCGGCTGATTTCCTAAAAGACCGCCCGCTCGAAGTCAGGCAAGGAAAAGCGTTTGTCAGGCTTATGCCGACGGGTATCGTCCTCGCTGTAGAACCGTGGAATTATCCTTTCAACCAATTGGGAAGACTTGCCGCGCCAAATATCGCCGCCGGAAATGTCGTGATGCTGAAGCACGCCTCGAATGTGCCGCAGTGCGCACAGATGATAGAGACCATTTTCCGCGATGCCGGAGCGCCGGAAGGCGTTTTCACCAATTTATATTTGTCGGGAAGCCGCGTCGGGAAACTCGCCGAAGACCCAAGAATCACGGGAATGTCATTGACAGGAAGTGAAGCCGCCGGTTCGAGTTATGCCGAAGCTGCCGGGAAAAACCTGAAAAAATCGGTATTGGAACTCGGCGGCAGTGATGCCTTTATCGTGCTTGAGGACGCCGATTTGGATTTGGCTGTAGAAAAAGCCGTACTTGGGAGATTTTCCAATATGGGCCAAGCCTGTACATCGGCAAAAAGAATTATTGTCGTCGAATCCATCGCTGCTCAATTCTTGGAGAAATTCAAACAAAAACTTACCGGATTGAAAGTCGGCGACCCAATGGATCGCGACACCAATATCGGCCCGATGGTCAGCATGGAAGCCGTTCAAAAACTCGAAAAGCAAGTCAATGATTCTGTTGCTGCCGGGGCCAGAATCCTGATTGGCGGCAAGCGTATCAATAGGGAAGGCGCTTTCTACGATTTTACGATACTGACCGATATCAAACCGGAAATGGTCGCTTATAAGGAAGAATTGTTCGGCCCGGTTGCCTCATTTTATGAAGTCAAGGATGAAGCTGCGGCAATCGCTTTGGCCAACGATACGACTTTCGGATTGGGCGGCGCGGTGTTCAGCATAAATACCGAGCGCGCAATTCGCGTGGCCGGCCAAATGGATACGGGAATGATTTTCATCAATAAAAACCTCGCGTCACAACCTGATTTGCCTTTTGGCGGAACAAAACGTTCTGGTTACGGAAGAGAATTATCGCCATTGGGGATTGAGGAATTCATGAATAAAAAACTTATCTATATTTTCGAATAATTTTAAAACAATAAATCATGAAGCCTAAACAGATATGGGCCAATCTTGGCGTAAAAGATGTCGAAAGAACCTGGGAATTTTATAACGCGTTGGGATTCAAACGCAATACAGGATTCGATAACGGAAAAACACTTGCGAGTTTTTTAATTGGCGACGACGACTTTGTGGTACATTTTTTTCCGATTGATCATTTAAAGCAAGCGATGGCAGGCGAATTGGCTGACCTGAAACAAGGCAATGAAATCATGTTCACGCTCTCGGCAGAAAGCAAAAAGGAAGTGGACGCTTGGGCTCAGGAAGTCAGGAATGCCGGCGGAACGATTTTCAGCGAACCGGCCGAATTCGGCGAAGGCTATTATGGCTTTGGGTTTTCCGATCCGGACGGACATAAGTGGAATGTGTTTTTTATGTAACGGCTTCGGCTGCGTTAGCGATTGCAGCGTAAAGCCCGCAGCGCAGCGAGGACTTGCAGCGTAAAGCGCGGCCGAAGGCAACGCCAAAAAAATGACCACGAATTCACGAATTAAAATGTATAATCCGTGAATTTGTGGCAGCTTTGAAACTTTACAACATTTTCAGAAATAAACCGCAACATCAAAAGACATTGCGGTTTATTATAATTGGTTAGTTGGCATTAATTGTTCAGCATGACCGGCATAACCAGCATCGTGACGGTTTCGCCATCGTCCAATCCGTCGATAGGAGTTAAAATTCCGGCGCGGTTTGGCATCGACATTTCGAGCATGATCATATCCGATTGCAGGTTTGTCAGCATTTCGGTCAGGAAACGCGAGTTGAATCCGATCTGCATATCGTCACCTTGGTAATCACAAGTCAAACGCTCTTCAGCTTTATTTGAATAATCAATGTCTTCTGCAGAAATATTCAATTCGGCGCCCGCAATTTTCAAACGGATCTGATGTGTGGTCTTGTTTGAGAATATCGCGACACGACGGACAGAGTTCAGGAATTGCGTCCTGTCAATCATCAGTTTGTTTGGGTTTTCTTTTGGGATAACCGCTTCATAATTCGGGTATTTCCCGTCAATCAATCTGCAGGTCAAAATATAATTATCGAAAGAAAAAGTCGCATTGGAATCGTTGTATTCGATTTTAATCTCAGCATCCGAAGCGCCAAGAATGCTTTTCAGGATGTTCAAAGGTTTTTTCGGCATGATGAAATCGGCTACCTGTGATGCTTTGACATCGGTACGCGCATATTTCACCAATTTGTGTGCGTCGGTTGCAACGAATGTCAATCCTTCAGGAGAAAACTGGAAAAAAACGCCCGACATGACCGGACGCAAATCGTCATTTCCGGCAGCGAAAATCGTTTTGCTGACCGCAGTCGCCAATACGTCGGCTGGAACCAATGTCACAGACGGATCGTCAAGGTTGACCGATTTAGGGAATTCCTCACCCGGTGCATACGCCAAAGCATATTTACCAGAGTTGGAGCTGATTTCAATCGTGCTGTTTTCCTCAACTGTAAATGTCAAAGGCTGCTCAGGAAAAGTTTTTAGGATTTCGAGCAACAGTTTTGCAGGAACGGCAACGCTTCCTTTGCTTTCCGAATCGATTTCCAAAGTCGCCGACATCGTGGTTTCCAAATCCGATGCGGAAACCGTCAGTGTTTTGCTGTCCAATTCAAAAAGGAAATTATCTAAGATAGGTAAGGTGTTGCTGCTGTTGATGACACTTCCCAAAACCTGCAGTTGCTTCAATAAGTATGAACTCGATACTATAAACTTCATAATCGTTTCGCCTTTTTACGGCCATAAATTGTTAGATTTTACAAATATATCCTAAACGGATAAATATTGAAAAGAATTTTATTAACATTACCTCGCATATTTCCTTTTGCGAAGGAAAGTAAACAGCAATCCGAAAATCCCCAGGATCGCTATTGGCAATCCGACAGTTATCATTTGCGAAGATGTGTAGTTGTCATGTACTTTTTCCTTGTCGAGAAGCGGCAGGCTGACTTCCTTGCTGCGAATGTTAATAAGTCCGTTGTCGTCGAGCAGGTAGTTGACGCAATTCATCAGGAATTCCTTATTCGCATAATATTTATTGGTCCATTTGTCATAGCCCAACTCCAGTGGCTGGTAGTTTTTGTCGAATTGGTTTTTGATGACATCGCCATCGGAAATAACTATCATTTTGTTGTCTTTCCCTTTGTTGATATAGGTTTTTTCGGCAAATGGCAGGACGCGGTTTTCGTACACCGAATGGAATTGGCCTTCAAGCAAAACGGCTACGGGAATGTTCCCTTTGTTGGTGAACTCAGATTGCTCGGGACGCTCCTGGACCATGTCAAGGCTGACTTCGACTGGCGTTCCGATGATTTTTGAATACGGTGAAGATTGGAGTAAAACGGTCTTTTTGATGTCGTTTTTTAATGGTTCGATGCCGCCGGTAAATTCGAATTTGATGCCGTCAAGATTCGTCACAATCGGGTTTTTCGAAGCCGGATAAACCATCGGCGAATAAAACCACGGATATTGCGTGTATTGCGTCGCAGAACCTTTTTCGCCTGTAGCCAAAGCGATTGGCGTAGCCATAATGTCTTTGACCAAATCAGGATTCAAACGAATGCCATATTTGAAGAACATGTCGTTCAGGTTCAGGTCGTTCGGGAAGGCGAGTGATTTGCCGCTTTCATTGTAAAGGCTGTCCATTTCCATATTGACCTGATCGACAAGCCAAAGCGTTTTTCCGCCATTGACAATATATTGGTCGAGCACTTCTTTTTCCTCGTCGGTGAAGCGTTCAAGCGGTTTGGCGATGACAGCCAAATCATATTTCTTGAGGTATTTCAGCGTTTCGTTCGGCTGTTTGGCAACAGAATCCAGAGTGAAAGTCCCGATATAATAATTCTCTCTGACCGATTTGACGAAGTCGGCAATCAGCAAATCCGGCATTTCAGCGTTTCCTTTGATGACGGCGATTTTCTTTTCTTTTGCTTTGGTAATCGTATTGAACGCGTTGGCGAAAGCATATTCAAGATGCTGGACCGAACTGACGACTTTTTCCTGTGTAGATGCGCCCATCATGTTTTTGAGCAATGGCACTTTGACGCTGCGGTTGCCATAGGTCGCAATTGCCCATGGGAAAACCGTTTCCTGTGTTTGCTTTCCCTTGTCGTCCATCGTGACGCTGATTGGCGTCAGGCCGCGATCGACGAATGATTTCATGATTTCGTCGCTTTGGTCTTCGTCTTCCAGCGGATTGACAAAATTGAAAACAATGTTGTTGTTGTAAGCGCGGAATTCTTCGAGCAACTGGCTCGTTTCCGTTTGCAGTCGTTTGAATTCGCCTGGGAAATCACCTTTTAAAAATACGTCGACATACAACGGTTGCTTGACATCATTGACGATGGCCAGTGAAGTCTGCGATAAAGTATAGCGCTTGTCTTCGGTCAGGTCATAGCGCCTAAAAATTTTGCTGCCGATGAAATTGACCAATACCAATAAAACGACAGTCACTAAAAGCTTGCGGAAATTCTTGTTTTTTACTTTCATTACGCTTTCATGGATTTTAATTTGAAAACGGTCAGCGACAGGAATAAAATCGAAATGCTGGCGAAATATAAAATATCGCGCGTATCAATGACACCACGGCTCATGCTTCGAAAATGGCTGTCCATACCGAGGTAAGAAATGCCATTTTCGATGCTTTTGATATACGTTGCCATGCCTTCAAAACCGAAATAAAAGAAGAAACACAAAAATACCGAAACGATGAACGCTACAATCTGGTTGTCTGACAATGCCGAAGTGAAAATCCCGATGGAAGTATAACCTGCAATTAAAAATAATAATCCGAAATAAGAACCCATGGTACTGCCCATATCGATGTTTCCTTCGGGCATTCCGAGGTTGGAAATGACCCAGACATAAATCAGCGTTGGAATAATCGCAATGACAATCAGCAATAGTGCCCCAAAGAATTTTCCGTTAACGATTTGCCAGACGCTCAACGGTTTGGTTAAAAGCAACTCAAGCGTTCCTTGTTTTCTTTCGTCTGAAAAGCTGCGCATGGTTACGGCGGGAATCAGGAAGATTAAAATCCATGGGGAAATGGTAAAAAACGGACTCAAATCGGCGAAACCGCTTTTAAGGATGTTGTATTCGCCATCAAAAACCCAAAGGAACAAGCCGTTCAGGATCAGAAAAATGGCGATGACGAGATAGCCTATCGGCGAACCGAAAAAGGATTTTATTTCTCTGAGAAGTATAGATTTCATTTAATTTTTATAGATTTTAGCTTTTAGTATTGAGAATTGAGACGGTTCAATTAAGCCATTTGACTATCAGTAGCGTCTCAATTCTCAATACTCAATTCTTTCACTGCAAACTTACTAATTTGTCGACACTCCACGCTTCAGGTTTGTCGTTGAACAGTTTTTTTGTGAATGTCCAGACGTCATAAAACAATTCGGATTTCCGGTAATTTTCAAGGTCGGCTTCGGTTTCCCAATAGCTGTAAGTGAAGAAAATGTTTTTGTTGTCTTTGTCCTGGTACAATTCCAATAAACGGTTTCCGGGCGCGTTTCGTATTTTGGTTTTGAGCAATTCGAAATTTTCCAGGAACGCCGGAATGTTTTCTTCGTGGAAACTGAGTTTTACAATGCGTACAAACATCTTAATTATTGATAAAATTGACAGTGATGGCATCGCGGTAGCCCACGCCCAAAAGGGTAGAAGCTGCGCCCATCGTATAAGGGTTACTGCGGAAAAGCGCGATTTCCAAATAACCTGCCTCGTTGAAAATAGCGAGTTTCGTTCCTTCGTATTCCTTTAGCGGAAAACGGCTGACCGTTGCGATATCGGAATATTTTTCGCGGATTTGCTTGATGTTTTTCTTGTCGCCTTTTGACTTGTCGTTCAAAACGATTTCATAAGCACGCCCTTTTGACGCGTCAATAAACATTTTCTTCGTGATATTCGTGACGATATTTCCAAAATGATCGATATAAATGACATAACCTTTAATGGCATTTGCCGACACGACCGCAGGCAATTCCATCGGCTGCTTGATTTCGGCAACGTCTTTTCCGATGACATTCAGCAATCCGCCTTTTGCAATATGGCAGGCGACTTTGACAAATACATCCAGGTCTGTGGCCTCAGCAGGCAAACGGTCATGGATATTGATGGCAACGATTTTCTGCGGCAATATTTTTTGGATGAGCATCCCCAATGTGCCATTGTCGGCGCAAATGAAAAAATGATCGTTCCATTGCATCGCGATGTGCTTGTTTTCCTTGTTCAATTCGGCGTCAACGCCAATGAGGTGCACAGAACCTTTTGGGAAACTCATATAAGCCGCACCGATGATGTAGCTGGCTTCATTGGTATTGAACGGATCGATGTCGTGGGAAATGTCAATGATGCTGGCTTCGGCATATTCGGTAAGGATTTTCCCCTTCAAAGCACCGACAAAATG
>DATHKH010000203.1:0-13122 GCA_035286325.1 Flavobacterium sp. | reverse complement strand
GGATTTATGAAATGTTCCATTTCCAGTCATTCCATATGTATGGCATCATCATGACGGCCGTTTGTACCGGGCTGATTGGCATCCAGATCATCAAAAGGAAAAACCTCAAAGACATCAAAGGACAGCCTATTGTCATTGCAGATAAGGAAAAAGGGTCATTCCGGTATTGGATTGGCGGATTGTTTTTCGGCTTCGGCTGGGCATTGGTTGGCACTTGCCCGGGCCCGATATTTATTTTGCTTGGCGCCGGATTTTTGTCGCTCGGGTTCGTACTTGTCGGCGCTTTGATCGGCACATTCATTTATGGCGTCATCAAAGAAAGCCTTCCGCATTAAGGAATCTGGATAATAATACCGCTATTGGACCGTTATTGTATAATATTTATTCTTAAACACTTCGCTGTTTAAAATGAATTTAGCTATTTTTGAATTTAACCAAAAAGTAAAAAGATGAAAAAGATTAAAATTTTATTGGCAGCAATTATCGTAACAAGTCTGTCTGTTGTGTCCTGTAGCAGTGATAGTGACGGCAATTCTACAAATGGAAATATCGTTGCAAAATGGAATCCTGTGAAATCGACTTTAAAAGTTGGCACACAGACAGTTACCCAGCCATATGAGGAAAATGAACCAGGCTGTCCTAAGGATTACGTCAATTTTCTTGAAGCAGGAACTTTAGCAAATGTGATTTATTTCAAAAATGCTTCTGATGAGTGTACAGCCGATGCAGCAACCCAAGTCAATTGGGTAAAAGACGGAACTACGCTTGTAATTACTGGTGGCGAATATGATGGAACGTATGAAATCACCAAACTGACCAGCTCAGAACTGAGAATTGCTGATGAAAGCACCAGCGGCGGAATTACAACCACTGCAACGGTATATTTCTCCAAAGCAGCAGAATAAGAAATTAGCAATAAAGAAAAAGCCCTTACAATTCGTAAGGGCTTTTTTTATATGATTTCGGCGCTAAGTCCGGCTTCAAGCAATTGTGTGCATTGCGGCTCGAGTTCTTTAATCGGGCCAGTTTTGACGGTGCATTTTCCTTTGTAATGGATAATCAGTGAACATTGTTCAGCCTGTTCCGAAGTGTGGCTGCAAACCCGCATCAATGTTTCAATGACGTGGTCGAAAGTATTCACATCGTCGTTATAAATCACGATTTCATTGTTCAGTGAAATGGCTTCGTCCGTAGCGACCTTTTCTTGTATTTTCTCCTTTACGGCCATATGTATCGATTTAAAGGGTATTGCTAATTTACAAATTTTAAAGACACCCAGTTGTTCCTGCTGAACTTTTTAACATATGTCAATCCTTTTTCCGTGCATGACGCATCAATAAACGGAATGTCTTCTTCATAAAATCCGCTCAGCAATAAAATCCCGTCCTTGTTCAGGCTATCGACATATTGCTGCATGTCATTCAGTAAGATATTCCTGTTGATATTGGCAATGATGACATCGTATTTCCTGTCCTTGAGCATCGCCGCATCGCCTTCATAAACTGAAATGTGCGTGCAATTATTGCGTTCTGCATTCTCGACCGAATTCAGGTAACACCAATTGTCAATGTCAATCGCATCAATCGGTTCGGCGCCTTTCATTTCTGCCAAAATCGCTAAAATTGCGGTGCCGCAGCCCATATCAAGTGTTTTCTTTCCTTTGACATCTGTCTCCAGTAAATGCTGGATCATCATGTGCGTGGTTTCGTGATGCCCGGTTCCGAAACTCATTTTTGGCTCGATGACAATGTCGAACTCCGCATCCGTTTTTGGGTGGAAAGGCGCGCGGACATGGCATTTTCCGTCAACGTCAATCGGTTCGAAATTCTTTTCCCATTCCTCATTCCAGTTCACCTGTTCGATTTCCTCGATTTTATAGGAAATGGTAAACTGCGGTGAATTTAAAATGAACATGTCGTCTAAAATGTCTTCCGTCCAGAATTCTTTCCGGATGTAAGCCACAATGCCAAAATCACTTTCAATAAAACTCTCAAAAGGTTTTTCGCCGAGTTCGGCAATCAGGATTTCAGAACCCAGTTCTTTTGGCTCAACCGTAAAATGATATCCGAGGTAAGTGTTTGGCATAACTTTAAAATTTCGGCAAAGGTAATATTATCTTATTGGAATTAACATTAGTTTTGCGCAAACAACACAACTAAGCATCTTTTGACCATGAAAAAAATCATACTTTTTTTCTTTGTAATTGCCGGATTGGCTTCCAATGCGCAGGAAATCAAAATTATAAAGAACAATAACAACAACGACCTGAAGTTGGCGTCGCTGCCTTACTACAGCTATGGGAAAGGACTCGGCATCACATCGCCCGACAGCCTTTTCCAATTCAATATCCGTTTCCGGATGCAAAACAGGCTGACCTATTTCGAGAATGAAGACCAGCCCGGATTTTACGAAGCACAAGTGCGCAGGCTGCGTTTGCGTTTTGACGGTTTTGTCGGAAACCCGAAATTCCTGTATGTCATCCAGCTTTCTTTTGGAGCAGGCGATGTCGGGACTGAAAAACCCGGCGAAAACCTGAATGTCATTCGCGATGCGGTATTTTATTACAGGCCGAATAAAAACTGGCAATTTGGTTTTGGAGTGACAAAATTGCCCGGTACGAGACAGACTGTGAATTCGTCTGGCGCGATACAGTTGACAGACCGTTCGATCAACAATTTTAAATTCGGGATTGACCGCGATTTCGGGTTCCATTTTGCCAACCTGAATGAGTTTAAGGACAAATTCTCCTATAATTTCAAAGGGGCAGTGACATTGGGCGAAGGCCGGAATTGGACTACGAACAATACAAATTCCAATGTTAAAGACAACAACGGCGTGTCATTTACGGGAAAAATCGAGTTGCTTCCGTTGGGTACTTTTAAAAAGGACGGCCATTATTTTGAAGGTGACTTGCTGCATGAGGAAAAACCAAAACTGATGGTTTCCGGGGCATACAACATCAACCAAAAGGCCAGGAAAACATTGGGACAAACTGGAGATTTGCTTTATGAAGCCAAAGACATGTCGTCGCTACTGCTTGATGCGATTGCGAAATACCAGGGTTTTGCCGCAATGGTGACTTATATGAACCGCGATTCAAAAGACCCGATTACGGTCAATCCAAATGATATTACCTTAAGCCGTGCGGTTTTCAACGGTTATGGAATGGATTACCAATTGAGTTATTGCTTTCCGTCGAAATATGAAGTCATCGGGCGTTATTCGACACAGAAAGTCGCCAATGAAATCCAGGCTTATTCTCCGGATACGGACCAGTTTACTTTTGGCGTCAACAAATACATCTGGGAACATGCGTTGAAACTACAGGCGGAATTCACGACTGAAGAGCAAACTTTTTTTGACAATACGACAAAGCATAATTGGTATGTGCGATTCCAGGTCGAAATCGGAATATAATCCATATCTTTTACAAACAAAAAATCCTGCTAAACCAGCAGGATTTTTTTATTAAACAGAAACTAAAATCTAATTTACAATCAATTTTTTGGTTATTCCGTCAGCAGTTTTCACGAGATATAATCCAGTTGAGAATGCTGAAGTATTAATGCCCGACGCTTCTTTTGCAGTATAAATCAATTTTCCTGTAAAATCAAAAACGGCAATATCTGCAGGCCTGTTAAAGTTCACTATCCCATTTTTAGAAGGGTTTGGGAACATTGTAAAACCAGCATTCTGGTTGAAACCATGCGTCGACAATGAACCATTGAAAGTATAAGTATAGGCGCAAGCCATCACGGCATTGTTTATATTTTCAATATTGTTGATGACCAAATTATAGGTGGTAGCAGCAAATGGTGTTGAATAAGTCAAGGTCGCCACATTATTTGAAACTGCAACAGAAACCAAATCAGGAATTCCTGTATAATTTGCCGTATTTGAAGCTGAGGCAACATCCAAATTAGTATTGAATGTTACTTGGATTGTAGTGTTATTCAAGGCAATTGCATTTTGCACGGATAATGTCCTTGGGAAACTCCACGTTGGCCAAGTCTGTGCTGCTGAACCGCTAATAGCAATAGTCCAGTTTGCAGGGTTTTGTATTGAAGCCCTCAAAGCAGCAGGTGTGCCAGTTTGTGCTCCGCTATAAAAGCCGTTTGCCGAATTTCCGGCAACGTTTCCGGGAGAAGTGCTTGTATTCATGGAACTTTGTCCGTCAATCAAACCAGTTGGCAACATTGACAAACTTCCGCCGCAACTCGTATTTGTGGTAACCCATCCATTTGAACTTAAGGCTGTGATATAATTTGGCGCAGCAGCAGTTCCTGCATAAACGATCACCTGATCGCCGCCTGAGCTTAAACCAAAACCGGTTCCGGCTACGGTACCAATGTTGGTAATCAGCGCAGCAGTCTGGATCGTAATTACAGTTCCTGAAGCGATGCACTGGTTTGCCGTCCAAACGATTCCGTTCGGGCATTGTGGTTGTGCATTTGTCGTATATTTTGAATCGGTAAAATTGATTGTGGTACCAGCAAGAATATCGACAAAAGAAACGACTGCAATTTCATCTTCTGTAGCAGTGGCATTCATTCGGTATCCTACGAAAGCCAAATCTCCTGTTCCAAATTCGGTCTGTACTGCAATTGTCGTGAATGAGGCCGAAGTAACGGATGCGATGGCATTATTACTCAAATCTTCAATGGCATTTGCCAGTAGGACAACATAATAAACCTGGTTGTTGGCTAAAGCTAATGCAGGAACAATCGTAATCGTATTTGCCGAAAATGTAGCATCAAAAGGCACTGCAGCTCCCGAAGCATTGTCCAGTCGCAATTCAATCAACCCATCTACATTCGTGTCGTTGATGGCGCTATTATTAATCAATCGGATAGCTTCGTTGAATGAAATCGCCGGATGTACATTCACCGCAACGCCTGTACTTGAATTCGCAGGGGTGACTGTTGCAACCGGAGGCAAAATATCGCCACCGCCGATGGTATTACCTTCCACCGTAAAATTGTCAAAACGATTGTTGCCATCTACACCGCCAGCACCGGCTTCAAACTCCACTTTTAATTTGAAGTTCGCATTGTTATTGGCACCTGTTATGGCCGTAAAATCCAAAGTTGCCAAAGCCGGATCACCATTATTGGGAACGACTGTGCCATATGAAATGAAATTGGTGCCGTCGAGCGAATAGGACCAAAGCTGGTTTCCGGCTCCGGAACCTGAACGGCGCGTAGCAAATTTCACAATAATATCCTCATATCCTGTTGTTGGCAAGGCAAATAACAAAGCGCCGCCAATTGGCAGGTTGAATCGCAAATGTGTGCCTGAAACATCGCCATTGCGTGCATTCAGGTTCAGGACGTTGAAATTCTGGCCTGTTCCGCCTGCAGGATCAATGACACTTGCTCCTCCGGGAATGGCTGTCAGCGAAGCACCGGCAATAGTAGACTGTGTCGTAGCGGTAATGGTAGCGATAGAGGAATTATCATTAAAATTCCAGTAATGCAGCAAATCCTGCCCATAAGAAAACGGGGCAATGGCCAGCAACATAAAGAGCAATACTTGTTTGATGTAATTTTTTGACATAATTTTTTTGGTTTTTATTATGGCAAAAATCGTAAAGAAAATTTAAAATAACGTCAATTTGAAGACAAATTATCGTTGTCAATGTAAACTTAATGTAAACAGAATTATTTTGGAAGTTCTTCTTCCTGAGGATTTACCGTAAAAATCAGGATGCGCTGGTACCTTTTTTCATTGGCATCGTACAAGTAGGTAAACGTATTTTCGGCAGGGTTGTAGGTCAGCTTTCCTTTCATGGTCTTGGAACGCATCTGCCAGGTGCCTTCTTTTTTCTCATTTGTTGAAAAAGCAGTAATCGATCCGTGGAAAAGCCTTGATTTGCCATTGTCAACCAAACCGATGACAATGTAACCATTGCTTTTTGAACCGATTTCACGAATGTCTATCTGTGAATGTTCGTATTCCGTTTCCTGCAGCAGGTAAGAATTGCTGGCATCATTCCAAACGTAATATTGGCGGGAATCGGAATTAAAACGGGTTTGTGTATCAACCTGCGCGAAAATTGCGGTGCTGAAAAACAGTAGGAAAAGTGTAAGTACTCGCATTAGTTGTATTTAGAATGGGCTGTTTGAACGGCAAAAATACAAATGTATGTTGTTATTACAAAAAAAATGGTTTGGTAACGAAATCTTACCAAACCATTAACTTTTATATATCGTGCTTACGCTGAGGTGACTATCGCAGCAAAATCGTCTGATTTTAATGCTGCACCACCGATTAATCCGCCGTCAACATCGGGTTTTGAGAAAATTTCCTTGGCATTTTCGGGCTTCACGCTACCGCCATAAAGAATGGACACATCGTTGGCAACATCACTGCCAAACTGCCTGCGTATCGTTTCGCGGATAAAGGCATGCATTTCCTGCGCCTGTTCCGGGGAAGCGGTTTCTCCTGTGCCAATCGCCCAAACCGGTTCGTATGCCAGGATAATGCTTTCCCATGCTTTGGCTTCAAGATGGAACAGGCCATCGCGGAGTTGGTTTTCTACGATATTGAAATGGTTTCCGGATTGCCTGTCTTTCAATTCTTCGCCAAAGCAAAAAATCACTTCCATTTCATGCTGCAATGCGGCATCGGTTTTAAAAGCGATCATCGAATCGGTTTCATGGAAATAAGAACGCCTTTCGGAATGGCCCAGAATGACAACATTAACGCCAATGCTTTTTAACATGTCTGCGGAAACTTCACCAGTATAGGCACCGCTTTCAGCCTGGTGCATGTTTTGTGCTGCGACTTCAATGTTGGTGAATTCCAAATGCTCGACTGCCGATGCGAGGTTGACGAATGTTGGTGCCACAATTACGCGCGTTTCCGTATCGGTAGGGATTTTTGCAATCAACTCATTGAGTAAGTCTTCGGTTTCTTCGGCATTTTTATGCATTTTCCAATTTCCGGCAACGATATTTCTTCTCATTATTTCAAATCTTTTAAAGTGGCGTTTATCTTTTCGAAATCGGTTTCAATGGCACGGTATAGAGCAATTTTTCCATTTTTGTCGATGACAGCATATCTCGGAATCCAATCCAGGTTGATTGCGGTTCCAAAAGCGCCTTTCATGCCGTCTGGTGCCCAGTAATGTTCTCCTTTGAGCTGGTGTTTTTCGATTCCGGCTTTCCATTTGTCATCGGCTTTATCCATAGAAACAAAGAGGTAAACGGCATCAGGATTTGCGGACTGCAATTCCTTTACTTTCGGCATGGCCTTGACGCAATCGCTGCACCAGGAAGCCCAGACTTCCATAACCACTTTTTTGCCTTTGTATTTTTCGAGTATTTTTTCAAATGGAACACTGCTTCCGTCCAATGCAATCAATTTTTCAGACAACGCTTCTTTTGAGAACTTTGTCTGCGCATTGGAACAGCCAACAATTGAAAATGCTATTATGAGTAAAAAAATATTTTTCATTTTCATTTTTTTTAATTTATCTATTCTGCTCTTTTTTTTGAATGTCATCCAGAAACACAGGTTTGCTGCCTCTTCTCTTTTTCTTCGGAAAATAATGCCTTTTCAGGGTGACAAAAATGATGATAAAAGCCACGGCAATCAGTGCGCATCCCATCACGATATGAAAGGCATTGCCCAATGGCGGATCTTCCCAGGTGGAAACATATTCCAGTAGGAAATAACCCAGACATAAGCCGCCGAAGCAACCTGCTATAATTTTTAGGATTCTATTGTCCTGGATCGATTTCCTGCTGCGCTCTTTTTTCGTACGGCTCATAAAACCAGCTTTGAATTTTAACTATAAATTTAAGGTATCAATATCGTTATAATGCACTTTTTGCACAATTGTTCCTTTTTGGAGAACCAAAATGCTCGGATTTGCCCTTTCAATGGTTTTTAATGTCGTCTGGTCACAAAAGTAAAAATCGAAAGTCAATCCATAAGCGGCTTTGGCTTTTGTGATGTCATCGCCAACAGAAGCCGTCATTGCAATGACTTTATAGCCTTTGGCTTTTGCCGTTTGGCTTAGTTTTTCAAGTTGGTCCATGCCGGTTTTGTCGGATTTGCCCAAATCATACATCACGAAAACCAACAGTTTCGGTTCTTCCAGCAATTCATCCTTATAATCCGACCCGTCTTTTTCCATTGAAAAATCATGGATTGGCGGCATATAACCTTGTGAAATGACTTTGTCTTTCCGGTCAACGAAAGTTGCGCCTGCAGGCAAATTCATCAAATCCTTTTCGGTGAATTCCTTGTCAACGCCGTTTACTTTATAGATGAACGTCATTTCGACTACGGATTTCGCGGCGCCTTCCGGAATTTCCATTGCTTTTTTGATGTTGGTTCCGACTTTATAAGCACGGAAATCCACAATTGGCAGATGATTCAGAACCCAATAAGCCATAAACGCACACGACAAAATGCTGATGTAAACCAATATATTCGTGACGCCTTTCGGCAAAAAAGACTTAATCAATTTTTGGTTGATGAAAAGAATTGCGACAAAAAACAACAAGACGACATCCTTCGTAAATGACTGCCAAGGCGTTAATTTCAACGCATCGCCAAAACAGCCGCAATCGGTCACTTTATTGAAATAGGCAGAGTAGAAGGTAAGAAAAGTGAAAAATACAATCATCAGCAACAAGCTCCAGACGGTGAATTTGGGTTTGTAGCCCACGAGCAGCATAAATCCTAAAACGACTTCAAAAATTACGATGAAAACCGCCAAAGGCAATGCCAGCGGAACCAGAAAAGGAAGGTTCAAAACGGTTTCGCCAAAATATTCGCCGAGCTTATATGAGAAACCAACCGGGTCGTCGAGTTTCAGCAATCCTGAAATGATGAATAAAACGCCGACAAATACGCGTGAAAATTGTGTAATGATGTTTTTCATGTCTGTTATTTAAAATCCATTAAAATTAAGGCAAAAACCGCATAATTGATCATGTCCTGGTAATTTGCGTCGATGCCTTCCGAAACCAAAGTTTTTCCCTTGTTGTCCTCAATCTGCTTGACGCGCAGGATTTTCTGCAGAATCAAATCGGTCAGTGAACTCACGCGCATGTCGCGCCACGCTTCACCGTAATCGTGGTTTTTGGCTTCCATCAGGGATTTGGTCAGTGCGATTTTCGCATCATACAATTCGACGGATTTTACTGCGTCAAGATCGGGCTGCTCTGCGACGCCAAGATCCAGCTGTATCAACGCCATAACGGAATAATTTATTATCCCGATGAATTCGCCCGTTTCATCCTCATCGACCTTGCGGACGGTATTTTCCTGCAGGCTGCGAATGCGCTGCGCCTTGATGAAAATCTGGTCGGTCAGCGATGGAAGCCTCAGAATACGCCATGCACTGCCGTAATCTTTCATTTTATTGGAGAATAAGGTGCGGCAAATGGCAATTACGCTGTCATATCTGCTGGAAGTACTATCCATTATTTGGTTATATTTGTATCAAATTTCTCCAAAAATAAGAATTAATTCGGTTGGTATTTCATGAACATTGATGAATGTTAAACCCAAAATATCCGGACAAAGTTTTTTAAAAGGGTAAACCAATGACAATCAATTGCAAAGGGCAACTTATCGATTTGAATACACCCAAAGTCATGGGCATTCTCAATGTCACGCCGAATTCGTTTTTCGACGGTGGAAAATACGGGAATGAAACCGAAATTTTGGAGCAGGTTGGAAAAATGCTGGCTGAAGGTGCCGATTTTATTGATATTGGCGCTTATTCCTCAAAACCCGATGCGGAACTGGTGTCTGAAGCCGAAGAACTCGCGCGGATTGTCCCTGTGGTCGAATCGGTATTGAAAAGTTTTCCGCAAACCTTGATTTCAGTCGATACTTTCCGGAGTGAAGTCGCCCATGCCTGTATCGAAAAAGGCGCTGCCATCATCAACGATATTTCTGCCGGAAACCTCAACGCCAACATGCTTGAAACCGTTGCCAGGCTGAAAGTGCCATACATCATGATGCACATGCGCGGCAATCCGCAAACGATGAAGCAGCTGACGGATTATGAAGACATCGTCAAGGAAATGCTATTCTATTTTTCGGAAAAAATCAGCATGGCCAGAAGTTTTGGGATAAATGACATCATCATCGATCCCGGATTTGGGTTTGCCAAAACGCTGGAACAGAATTATGAAGTCCTTCGGAAACTTGAATTATTCGGCATGCCTGAACTGCCTGTTCTTGTTGGTTTTTCGAGAAAGTCAATGGTATATAAACCGTTGAATTCCAATGCGTCAGAAGCGATGAACGGAACTACGGCCCTAAATGCAATATCATTGACAAAAGGCTCCAGCATCCTTCGCGTGCACGATGTAAAGGAAGCAGTGGAATGTGTGAAATTATATAATATGATGAATTCCAAAAAGTAAAATCCAACCCTTTAAGATTGGAATTTCAATTATTGATGATGGTAGGGCTCATTCTTCAAAATCGTAAACCCGCGATACAATTGCTCGATAAAAAACAACCGGACCATTTGGTGTGAAAAAGTCATCTGCGACAGCGAAATTTTGCCCTGTGCTTTGGCATAAACCGTTTCAGAAAAACCATATGGACCGCCAATCACAAATACCAATGTCTTGATCCCCGAATTCATTTTCTTCTGCAATTCCTCAGAAAAAGCGACGCTGGGAAAGTTTTTCCCATTTTCATCCAATAAAATCAATTGGTCGGTCGGTGTGATTTTAGAGAGAATCAGTTCGCCTTCTTTTTCCTTTTGCTGGATTTCTGAAAGGTTTTTCGCGTTTTTGATGTCGGCGATGATTTCCAGGTCAAATTTGATGTAAAAAGACAAGCGCTTCGTATAATCGTCAATCAGTGACTGAAGCGCTTTATTGTCGGTTTTGCCGATGGCGAGGAGTTTAATATTCATTGGGACATTTTAACTGTCAAGGAAACCATTGGAATTGTCATTTTTCCGCAGTAGTTTAACAATCAGCAAAATTCCCGCAAATGCCTCGAATGTCATCCCGATAATCAATAATAAACTTGCTCCCGGCCAGTGCTGTATTTTAAACAAGGCACCGGCAATGGTAACGACCATCCCAATGAGGAACAGGACCAGAATCGCTCTATTTTTCATCTGGGTTTCCTTTAAATGCACCAATGGCTTCACGGATTAAGATCGCTGTCAGCGCGCCGATGGCAAAAATGGTCAGGAATTCGACCGTACGGATGTCTACAGTGCCGGCTATTCTCGTGTAATTCCAAATGGAGACAGACAGGATAATGGCAATTACGAGTAATCTTGGTTTTCTTTTCATTATGTTTTGGTTGGTTAAAAAATGAACTGCCGGATTTACCGGCAGTTTGGGTTTATGCTTTTGAAGGTTTTTCGTCAAAATTCACCATCCAGTGGATTCCGAATTTGTCGGTGAACATGCCGAAATAAGCGCCCCAAAAAGTGTCATTCATCGCCATGGAAATTTTCCCGCCAGCTGAAAGCCCGCTAAAAATCCTGTCGGCTTCCGCCTTGCTGTCGGCATTGATGGAAATCGAAACGCTGTTTCCCATAATGGTTTTCTCGCCTGAAGTCTGGGGATTGTCGCTGCCCATGATATAGGTATCGCCAATGGCCATCGATACGTGCATGACTTTTTCACCATCTGCTTCCGACATTGGCGCGCAATCTTCTGCCGGCGGCATGTCTTTGAATTTTGCCATCATGATAAAGTCACCGCCGAATACTGATTTGTAAAGATTGAATGCGGCTTCGCAAGTGTCGTCAAAAAGTAAATAAGGATTTAAAGATGCCATAATTGTTTTAGTTTGATTAAATGTCAAAGTTATGATTTTTGATACATTTTCAGTCTTTTTTCATACTGAGTTTTCGCAATATTTTTGTCGATATGGTATCGGAAGAAATGCCGTAGCCTGTCACTAAAATGCCTTTCTCCCCGGATTTTGATTCAATGGCATAAACCGCTGCCTCGTCGCCGGGATCAGAATTGCCTTCATATCGATAGACATCGACAATCTCGAAATCGTCCGGTTCATATTTGCCAGAATGGCTGCTGATGTAGTTTTCTTCGAGGTTAAAATCGATGGTAAAACCCTGAGCCCTGAGTTTGTTAATGGCTTCGGTTACCGTTCCGTAGTGCACTTTTTCTCCCATGTGATTGTTGTTATTGATTGTCAAGTTCATGCAGCAGGCTGTCAAGATCCAGATGCCGCGTATACATTTCTAGTGAGCCGTCTTCTTTTTTAGGCCATAATTCCTTAGGCTTGTCCCAGTACAATTCAACACCGTTCCCATCCGGATCGTCAAGGTATAATGCTTCCGAAACGCCATGGTCGGCTGCGCCGGTAAATGCATAATCTGCATCGTTGATTCGTTTAAAAATCGCTGCAAGGTCTTTTCTTTGCGGATATAAAATGGCAGTGTGGAATAATCCGGTGCTGTTAAGCGAAGGTTTTGGGCCGTTTTTGCTGTACCAGGTATTCAGTCCGATATGATGGTGATAACCGCCGGCAGAGATAAAAGCCGCTTCATTGCCATACATCGTTGTGATTTCAAAACCAAGCATACCGCAATAAAAGTCAATCGCGCGCTGCAAATCGGCCACTTTTAAATGGACGTGTCCGATTCTGGTCTGGTCTGGAATTTTATAATTTTCCATAGGAGTCATTTGCAGGCTCAAGTTACGATAAGTCTGCCAATTTTGCAAAACCAATTGTTACGAAAGTTGGTGCAACGGAAGAATGATGTGAAAAGCCGCGCCTTTATTTTTCTTTGCCTTTGCAAAAATTTCACCCGAATGGTTTTCTATTATTTTTTTGCTGATGGCCAGGCCAATGCCGGTTCCGATATACACATCGTTGTTATGAAGGCGTTGGAAAATCGTGAAAATCTGCTGTTCATATTTTTGTTCGAAACCAATGCCGTTGTCCTTAATGATGATTTCAAAATAAGGCAGCGATGGGTTTAGCGTCGGATAGCCATCAATTTGCGCCTGTGTAAGTTCATGCGCCGTGATGTTGATTGCAGGTGAGATGGTCACGGAAGAAAACTTCAACGCATTGCTGATCAAATTGTAGAAAAGCTGGTTCATCTGCAAAGGAATGGCACTGACTACAGGCAACATTTCGAAGGTGATA
>DATHKH010000202.1:0-2052 GCA_035286325.1 Flavobacterium sp. | reverse complement strand
CTGTCAATTCAATGACTTCCTCAATGCGCGCTTTGGTGACTTTATAAACGCCGGCGTTGAATTCGAGGTATTCGCGGACATACAAATCCAAATACAAAGGATTGTGTTCGGGCAAATAGCCGACCGATTGCTGCACCGCTTTCTGGTTGGTATTCACATCATGGCCATTTACAGAAGCCGTGCCTTGATCTGCATTGATATAGGTCGTCAGGATTTTCATCAGTGTCGATTTTCCGGCGCCATTTGGGCCTAGAAAACCCACGATTTCGCCTTTTGCAATGGAAAAGGAAACCGCGTCAAGGGCTTTTTGTGAACCGTAACTTTTGGAGATATTGCTGACTTCGATGGACATAATTGGTGATTTATTTCGTCAATTCGGCTTTCGCCTCGGGTGAGCAAATGTAAACAGAAAAAAAACCAATTAATTGTTTTTGGTTGTTGTTTTTTGTCCTTTAACTTTCTTTTTGGCATCGCGAATCCAAAATTATACGTACTTTACAATCTTAAAATCAACCAGCATATTTATGAAAAAAGCCGCTTTGTTTATTGCCTTTCTGGGATTCATCGCCCAGGCGCAACAAAAACCAGAAATCAAAAAGACCGATGTCATCCGTATCGAAACCGAACTCGCGTCCGACAAAATGGAAGGCAGGGAAATCTTCCAACCCGGAAATCAACTTGCTTCTGCCTTTATCGAAAATGAATTTGAAAAAGCAGAATTATCGCATTACGCAGAATTGAAAAATTTCAGGCAGGAATTCACAGCCAAAGGCAAAGCCGCAAACAATGTCATCGGCATCATTCCGGGAAAATCAAAGCGTGACGAATATGTGGTTTTTTCAGCGCATTATGACCATTTGGGCGTAAAGGAAAGCGGCCAGGACAAAGTGTATAATGGCGCAAATGACGACGCTTCCGGCGTGACCGCGATGATTTCGCTGGCCAAATATTTCAAGCAACTCAACAACAACGAGCGCACGATTATTTTTGTCGCTTTTACCGGAGAGGAAGTTGGCGGTTTTGGCGCGGCGTACTTTTCAAAAAATATCGATGCGGATAAAGTCGTCGCAATGTTCAACATCGAAATGATCGGCACGGAAAGCAAATGGGGCAAAAACTCCGCTTATATTACCGGTTTCGACAAATCAGATTTCGGAACGATTTTGCAGCAAAACCTCAAAGGGTCGCCATTTCATTTTGAGCCTGATCCTTATCCGAAAGAGCAGCTTTTTTACCGTTCCGACAATGCACGGTTGGCGTATCTGGGCGTTCCGGCGCACACGATTTCGACGTCGAAAATGGATTCGGAACCGAATTACCACAAACTCAGTGATGAGGTCTCGACTTTGGATTTGGAGAACATGACCGAAATCATCAAATCTATTGCGGTCAGTTCGCAAAGCATTATCAGTGGAAAAGACACGCCAACACGGGTAAAAAAGGAATAACTGGTTTTTATTCTGTTAAAAAAAAATTCCTTTGTCGAAACACAAACATTTTTTTTTACTTTAGCCAAGTTACAAATCAAAGGCATGTTAAATAACAATTCATATTACAGCAATTCTTTTTATTTCTTTAGCAGAAGAAAAGGGATTGTCGTATAGTTATTTGAAACATTATTAATTCAAACCAAAACATACAATCCCGATGCAAATCGGGATTTTTTTTTGCCCTATGGATACAAAAATCGCAATACAGGGAATTCGCGGCTCCTTTCACCATCAGGTGATTTTGGAATATTACCATGAAGATGCCGATATCGCCGAATGCCTGTCGTTTGAGGAATTGGTCGACAACCTATTGGCGGATAAGTCGCAGCTTGCGGTCATGGCGATTGAAAATTCGATTGCCGGTTCCATTATCCCGAATTACGCATTGATCGACAAGCACAATTTGCAAATCATCGGCGAACATTATCTCGACATTCACCAAAACCTGATGGCATTGGAAGGCCAGAAAATCAGCGATATTGAAGAAGTACATTCGCATCCGATGGCATTGTTGCAATGCATGGATTTTTTGAAAAACCATCCGCACATCAAATTGGTCGAA
>DATHKH010000201.1:0-6078 GCA_035286325.1 Flavobacterium sp. | reverse complement strand
AAAAGAGGCCTTTAGCTGCTGGTGCTTGCCTGTTTGTGTTTTAATTCCAAGCCCACCAATCCTTGATTTGAGAAAAAAATATGATGCAGAAATCGTATGTTATTTAAAGCATTTGCCGACATGAGCGGGGACATAATAAAGGATTATCCCAATCATCGCCAAAGCGCATATATACTTGACGAATTACTTCATTAGGCGGCAGATACTTTTGTGCAATGATTTTCAAACACCGTTATTTGAAAATCCTACAGACCAATTATTTAATGTTAAAAACCAATTCATGAACCCACCAAAACAGAACAAATTATTAATTTTTCGCCGATGGCAATTTTATCTTTATTTTTTACTTGCTATAATTTTATTATCAAGTTGTGAAATTCAGGAAGACATTGTAAAATCTGAAACTCACGAGAAGAAATTTAGTGAGAAACCGTTTAAGGATTTATTGCTTTTGAAAGATTTTAACGCTGCCTATCAAAAAATCGAACAAACTAAAAATAACAAGAATTTCGCAGGTAGGTCAGCACTTGAGGACCAGTATGATTTTACTATTTCTAATACCAAGCCTGTAAAAATTATAGAGGTCGATAATAAAACTTTTTACAACATTTTGATTGAAAGAGATTCGGTTCACGCTGCATACTTTGAAAATCTGTTAATTATGATGGAAAAGATAGATGATGAAGATGTGATGAGTGCTTTTATTCTTAAGTACACTCCTTCAGAAGAATATAAACTTGAAGTGCAGTCTAATCCTGAAATGGGATTCGAAGGAGAAATTACTCATACTACGATTTTAACTGAAAGATGGATTAGTGTATGTATAATGTCAAGTCGGATGTTATGTCATGGAGGCAGTAGTGGGTGTAATGACTATAGGGGCCATACACCAACTCAAAATTGCATTGACAACTTTCATCAGTGTATGTGGGCTACAGAGCAAATGTCATGCGAATCTACTTGGACTGGTGGTGGAGACCATGGATATGGTGGAGACGCAGGGTCTACACCAATTGGAAATCCAGAAAGTGGCGGTGGAAGCAGTGGCGGTGGTGGAGGCACTACTGTACCAGACCCACCCAATGATAGTGGTGCAACTATTGTAGAAATAGCACCTATAAATGATGTGCCTACGGAACAGGATAATGACTTTGATCCATGTAATTCTTTAAAACAGCTATTAAGCCCACAAGCATCTAATATACTTCCATTACTAACTGAGCATCAAAATCAATTGACAGATACAAAGGAACATGGAACCGTTTTAAATGTAAATAGCAACAATGTTTTCAGCAACTATCCTTGTGAAAATGCGACTACAAACTATGTCGTTCAATGTGAATTTACTGAGCAGTCATATGGATGGATACATACTCATTATGATGGAACTCAAGGGATGTTTTCATGGGGCGATATGTGGGCATTAGTAGATATGCATAACACCTCATTAAGTGCAATTAGACCGATGTCGGTTGCGATTTTAGTTGCCCACGATACTCAAAACCCCTCAATTACACACGTTTATGCGGTTAAGATAAATGATTTTATTAAATTTGCAAATGCTATGAACGCTGCTTACAATAATTCGGATTATAATTATATGAGTGAGGAGCAGAGAATTCAGAAGGAAAACCAAAAAATGCAAATGTTATACGACAAGAATAAATATGATATGGATGGGGCATTTCTGAGTAAGTTTGCTAACTATGGAATTTCACTATATGAGGCTAACCCGGAAAGAACTGAATGGAGTAAATTAACTCGTGTACCAAATCCAATGCCTAATCAACCAGCATTAACGATATCTAAACCTTGTAAATAGAAAGACATGAAAAATATTTTATCCATACTAATAATAATTATAATAAATTTTACTGCAATTGGTCAAAATCCAACTATTGATATAAACCAGCAAGATGGAAATTACCAGACGAACGCTTATTACAAAGACGTAAACAATGTATTAAACCCATTCGTTGGGACGTATGAACTTACAGACGGTCAAAAATATTTTAAAATTATTCTGCAGAAAAAAACACTTCAACATACTGCGAATCGTTACTACGAAGACCTAATCATTGGAGAAATTCATTACATAGACGAGAATGGAATTACTCAAGTGAATACGTTGAATACGATAAATGCAAACTACGTAAATCAAAGTAGGCATACAATCGCAGGAAATAGTGTATTAGAAAATGACAGCGCGCCAGCGTGTCCGGAATGTGAACCAAATGAAGTTAGATTGAATTTAGGATTCTTTGAAACCTATGCAGGAGAAATTATTGTTAGAAGGACAAATATAAATGGTGATAATGTTATCGTAGTAAAAAAGCGTGTTACCCATATTCCGCCGAGAATAAATGGTCAGCCTGAGACTCAACCCTCTAAAATTCCCGATGGGACGTATGTTCTGATAAAAACTAGTTAAAGAAAAGCCGTCATTTGACGGCTTTTTTTAAGCACTTATATATACTTCAAGTACTAAAACTAAATTAACCTTTTCTTTTGCCTTGATGCAAAAGAAACAAAAATTATTCACGCACTTTTATTTTTATTAGGAGTTCATGAATCTGTGATTTCAAGGCGCGCTTTTTAATTGCTCCAATTTCTAAAACCCCGCTGCGCCCACGGCGACCCCAGCCGCTCTCAGTCCTGCAGACGCGGAACCATTCCTGTCTTTGAAGGTATCCCATGCAATATTGATTGGCAGAAGTGTATAGCTTGAAAAAAAGCCAATACCGCCAATAGCATTTAATGGGCTTTTAAGCTTGAAGAGGAAAGGGGCTCCGGGCGTTAATGCCTTAAAATTTTGCGTACCGCTGGGCCTCCAGAAATTGACATCTTCGGGATTTATGTTGCTTAAGTAATTATACCAATTATTGTCGGTTACTCCGAGGTAAAATTTCATTTATTGATGCTAGGTGTTCCCAAATGTATAAATTAATTTGGTATAGAAGTTACAAAGCTTGAATTGTCTCGACTCATCCTAAATTGTGCATCAGGACTCTCGAAGTGATGGTAAACATCATGTAAGATCCAAATCATCATGCTACTTGTCCTCGGCCTCTTTTCAATTTCGTAAAATTTCAAAAGCACGGATACTGTTGGCGGAAGGAAGGCGATCCCCTAGTCGAGCCTGCAAGGCGAGTGGCTTGGATCGCAGGTGCCGTAGCCGGGTTTTTAGAAATTAAGAAATTGAAAAGCATGCCTCGATTTTTTGTTTCTTTTGCATCAAGGCAAAAGAAAAGAATATGATAACACTTATAAAGCTATTACATTACCAACCCACCCAAAATCTCATAACTCCGCAACCTATCCTCATGCTCATAAACCGGCGTACTCACCATTACCTCATCAGCGCCGGTCATCTCCACAAACGCCTTTAATTCTCGTCGCACTTTTTCAGCCCCGCCAATAAACGAATATTTGATCATTTGCTGCAAAGCCGCTTCTTCGAGCGGATCCATAAAACCATCCGGGTCGGCCGGCGGTTGCATTTTCCTGCGTTCGCCCGTAATGATGCCGAGGAATAATTTCTTGAAGGAAGTCGCGAGCTTTGCCGCTTCACCATCGCTATCCGCAGCAATGATGTTGATGCACGGCATGACATACGGCTGTTGCAATTGGGCGGAAGGCTTAAAATGATGGCGATAAATATGAATCGCATCCATCAATTGCGCCGGGGCAAAGTGGCTTGCAAACGCATACGGCAATCCCATTTCTGCGGCTAGGTAAGCGCTGTCGGTACTCGAGCCGAGCACCCAAATCGGGATATCGAGCCCTTCGCCGGGAATCGCACGGACAGGCGCGGTTTTGTTCGCTACCGAAAGGTATTTCTGCAATTCCCGGATATTGCCTTCAAAATCCATGACGGCGCGTGGATCGCGGCGCAAAGCCATCGCGGTCAGCTGGTCGGTTCCAGGTGCACGGCCAAGTCCGAGGTCGATGCGGTTGGGAAATAGTGTTGCGAGCGTACCAAACTGTTCGGCGACGACCAATGGCGCATGGTTCGGCAGCATAATCCCGCCCGAACCGACGCGTATCGTTTTTGTTGCCGCAGCGATATGCCCAATGAGTATCGAAGTTGCCGTCGAAGCGATGCCTTCCATGTTGTGGTGTTCGGCTAGCCAATAGCGGTTATAGCCCCATTTTTCGGCATGTTGGGCGAGGTCGGCGCTGTTGGCAAAAGTTTCTGTCGGGGTGTGGCCTTCGGTGACCATCGCAAGGTCGAGGATGGATATGGCGGTCATTTGTTTTTTATACAAATTTACTCATGGGAAAAGGGAATGGGCAGGGTTTTTTGATTTTTTTGGGAATGGCGGCATTGACAGAAACAATGGCCAGCCAAAAAAGCAACCCGTAAAAGTTGCTTTTAAAATTCAATTATAAAAATTAAAGGAAATCCTTAAATCCTTATAATTCCCGTCACAAATGGTTTGCCCTTTAACGGCTGGAAAATTTCCACGATCGCTTCCCATAATACTTCGCTTGGCGGTACGCTTGCTGTGCACCTGAAACGATAATTCGTCCCGGCAACGAGTTGCGAGGAAACGGTGAGCGGTGTATAAACCACTCCTAAAATGTGCGACATGTCTTCGTTGAAAACAATCTTGTCATTTGCTGTAAGCGGGCGATAGGCTGTAAATCCGCCCGGTAAACTTGTTGTTGCTTGATCTGTCATGATTACTGTATTTAATAGTTTTTCCTACTCGTATGGCTTTTCAGGTTCCGCCCCGTTTTTTAAAGTGGGCACTGTCTCCACTTTTTCTTTGATAAAACTACATCAGAAGCAAACCGGCGGAAAGAAAAATGCCATAGGATGGACATTCCCGGGTATGGGAAGGATAAAACGGGGTATGAAAGTCAAATGAAAAATCGTGGACTATTTCAGAATCCGGAATCTGAGCAGGAATTCCCTGTATTTGTCATTAAGCTGCAAATTTCGCGCGAGCTAAAAGAATACACCGATCGCAACTACGTTAACATACCCCATAATTCTATAACATTTTAAAATCCATAATTCCTATCTTTGGGTCAAAACCCATTGCATGACCCAAAACCCACACCCTGACAGCGCCGTCCTGAAACATATTTCCGTTCCACAACCAACCGGCAAAACCCTGAAGGCATTAGTCATTTCAGGCGGCGGAAGCAAAGGCGCATTTGCCGGCGGTATTGCCGAGCACCTCATCAACAACTGCAAGAAAGATTACGATTTGTATGTCGGCACTTCCACGGGAAGCCTGCTGATTCCTTTTCTTGCCATCGGCGATATCGACCGCATCAAAAAAATATATACGACCATCAGGCAGGAAGACATTTTTACCGTGTGTCCTTTCAAGGTCAAGAGAAAAAACGGGGAAGTCAAGCTCAGGATGAACCACTTGGCCATTCTTGGGCAATTTATCAGGGGAAAAAAGACTTTGGGCGACAGCACCGGACTCAAGCACCTGATCAGGAAAAGCTTTACCCAGGAGGATTTTGACCAGATAAAAGCCCTGAAAAAGGAAGTCGTCGTTACCGTGGCCAACCTTACGACGCATTCCATCGAATACAAATCGTCCAATGATTACGAATATGAGGATTTCTGCCATTGGATATGGGCTTCGGCCAACTTATCGCCGTTAATGAGCCTTTATAAAAAAGACAACAACGAATATGCCGATGGCGGTTTTGGGAACCTGATTCCGGTGCAGCATGCCATCAGGAAAGGCGCCGGAACCATTGATACTATTGTGCTGAGGCTCGAAAACAGCGTTTTCAACAACCCGCCATTGCAGAATGCGCTGGAGGTTTTTGTGCGCACTTACGACTTTATGCTCAACCAGATTGCGAACGACGACCTGCTCATTTCAGAGCTTGAAGCCGCAGGCAGCAATGTTCAGATTCATTTTTATTATATCAAAAGAATCCTGACAACCCATTCTTTTGTGTTTGACGCCGCCGAAATGAAAGGCTGGTGGCAGGAAGGCCTTGATATGTTTAAGGAAGTGGAATGTGATTCGCATTTGGTTGAAGTGAAGCCTGCGAGTTAAGTAGTCCGGGTATTTTCATCTTAAACTTAGCAAGACTGCA
>DATHKH010000200.1:0-6830 GCA_035286325.1 Flavobacterium sp. | reverse complement strand
CGGAGAACCGGTCACCTTATTGGGCGTTATCCAGGATATCACAGAACAAAAACAATTTGCCGATGAACTAAGCAAACAAGTCCGCGAACGGACTTTAGAACTCAATCGTTCAAATGAGGATTTGCTTCATTTTGCGCACATTGCGAGCCATGACCTCAAGGAACCAGTTAGAAAAATCAAGGTTTTTAGCAATATGCTGGAAGAGCAGTTTGGCGAATTATTGCCTGAGAAAGGACAGGTTTATCTTGGCAAAGTCCAGAATGCCACCAACAGGATGTTTTCGATGATTGAAGGCATCTTGACCTATTCTGCTATCAATGCTTCCGACCAGACGATTGAAAATGTCGATCTTAATGAGGTTATTGACAACATCAAAACCGACCTTGAAGTGCTGATACAGTTCAAAAACGCCACCATCAATTCGGATGCGCTTCCTGTAATTGAAGGCGCTTCAGTCCTGATTTACCAATTGTTTTACAACCTGGTCAACAACGCATTGAAGTTTTCAAAGGCAGATGTGCCAACAGTCATCACCATTCGTTCGGTGATAATAAACCGCGACGAAATCGACTATGCTGAAATTTCCGTTGCCGACAATGGAATCGGGATTGAACAGGAATATACGAATCAGATATTCAACGCTTTTACACGGCTGAATGCCAAAGACAAATACGAAGGAACCGGATTGGGATTGGCATTGTGCAAAAAAATCGTCGATCGCCATCACGGCATGATTTCGGCGACCGGAATACAGAATGAAGGCGCAGTATTTACCATTTTACTGCCTTTAGAACAATTGAATAAAATTGTTTGATTTAAACGCTTTTCAAAACTTCCACTAAATAATCGACATCTTCCTTTGTATTGGTATGACTGAAAGAAATCCTGAGCGATGGTTTTTGGATGTCATTTGCCGATAAAATTTCCGAGAGCACATGCGAAGGCTTGATGCTTCCCGACTGACAAGCGCTTCCGCGAGATACCGCAATGCCTTTCATATCAAGATGAAACAGGATCATCGCAGTTTTTTCTTCCGTAAAAGGAAAACATGCATTGACAATATTGTAAAACACATTTCCGCCATCACCATTGATTTTTACGCCCGGAAAATGGGTTTGAAGTTCCGCAATCGCATACGCTTTCAGGTCGGCAATGTATTGTCTTTCCACTTCCAGATTGGCATGCGACAGTTCCAATGCTCTGGCCATGCCGACAATATTATGGACGGCTTCAGTTCCCGCGCGCAGGCCTTTTTCCTGTTCTCCGCCAAAAATCATCGGATGTATCATCAGCCCTTTGCGGACAAATACGAACCCGATTCCTTTTGGGCCGTGGAATTTATGCGCGCTCGCAACAATAAAGTCAATTGGGATTTGCAGCAAATCGAAAGTCGTTTTGCCAATCGATTGTATCGTATCGGAATGGAAATATGCATGGTATTGTTTGCATAGCGCACCGACTTTTTCCAAATCCAGCACAGTCCCGATTTCATTGTTCACATGCATCAATGTCACCAGCGTCGGGATGTTTTCGGAAAGCAAATCCGCCAGATGCATGATATCAATCGCTCCGTTAGGCAGCGTCCTGACAAAATCGACACGGACACCAAATTCCTTTTCAACGGCTTCCACAGTATGCAAGACCGCATGATGCTCAATTTTGCTCGTAATGATGCGCTGCACTTTCAAATCCTTTACGGCAGTATGGATAATCCAGTTGTCGGCTTCCGTACCACCGGAAGTGAAAATGATTTCCTGCGCCGAAGCATTCAGCTGTTTGGCGATCGATTTTCTGGAAAGTTCCAAAAGACTTTTCGTATGCCTGCCAAAACTGTGAGATGACGACGCATTTCCATAATCTTCTTGCAGCACTTTGACCATTTCAGAAATTACTTCAGGCCTGACGGCCGTTGTCGCCGCATTGTCTAAATATACTTTTTTCATCGCTTAATTTACTGGTAAAATACTGATTGCTGTTCCGCCGCCAGCCGCCAGTACCAAATTTAATTTTGTTTTTGAAGTCACATCGACAGTCCTGATGTTATAGGATTTTGGGTTTTTCTCCCAGTCCGCATCTTTGCCGTCTTCATAAATGGTCGCTTTGTATTTTTTGCCTGGCGTGAGGAAACTGAATGTAACGCTCGAATTTCTGGCATGCTCATCAGTAATGGCGCCAAGAAACCACGTTTGTTTTCCCTTTGTTTTTCTGGCAATCGTGATGTAATCTCCAGGTTCGGCTTCGAGGATTTTGGTATCATCCCAATCCATTGCGACATCTTTTATAAACTGGAACGCATCGGGATATCTTTCATAATTCTCAGGCAAATCGGCAGCCATTTGGATGGGCGAATACATGGTCACATACAATGCGAGTTGTTTGGCGAGCGTCGTATGGACTTGTTCCTTTTTGGATTTGTCGTAAAAACTCATCTTGATTTCAAAGATTCCTGGCGTATAATCCATTGGCCCGCCCAAAAGCCTTGTAAATGGGAGAATCGTTTCATGCATTGGCGGATTTCCCGTGCTCCAGGCATTGAATTCGGTTCCGCGTGCAGCTTCGGCTGCGACGTAATTCGGATACGTGCGGCTGTAACCCGTTGGCCTTGACGATTCGTGTGAATTGATCATCAGCTTGTAATCTGCAGCCCTTCTTGCGGCATAATTGTAATGGTTGACCATCGTTTGACCGTCATGGAATTCACCGCGCGGAATAATCCTGCCTACATAACCCGTTTTGACAGCCGGATAACCGTACTTTACCATGTTTTCAAACGATCGGTCCATATGTCTTTCAAAATTCGCCACAGAACCTGAGGTTTCGTTGTGCATGATCATTTTGACACCTTTAGATTTGGCATATTCGGAAACCGCCTTAATATCAAAATCAGGATATGGCGTGACAAAATCAAATACTTCTTCTTTCCAGTTCCCGAACCAATCTTCCCAGCCAACATTCCAGCCTTCAACCAAAACGCCGTCAAAACCGTTTTTGGCGGCAAAATCAATATATTTTTTGGTGTTTTCAGTTGTAGCGCCGTGTTTACCGGAAGGAATCAGCGTATTGTCAGCGGCATTCAGTGCATTTTGCGAGCGGGCATAATCCCATGTGGAATTTCCAACGTGCATTTCCCACCAAACACCGACATATTTCATCGGTTTTATCCAGGAAGTATCATCAATTTTGGAGGGTTCGTTCAGGTTCAGGATCATTTTGGAAGCCAGGATATCGCGTGCATCATCAGTAACCATCAATGTCCGCCATGGCGTTACACATGGCGTTTGCAAATACGCTTTGTCTCCGATAGCATTGGGAACCAAATGGGAAGTGAACTTAAATTCCTTGATATCCGCATCAAGATGCATCACCGGGTAATTGACGACCGCAGCCTCGAAAATATTCAAGTATAGTTTATCGGCAGTTTTCATCATCAATGGCGATTGTACGACATATTTCCCGCCGATGGACTTTACATTAATACCATTATTCAGGTCGAGTTTACCAGTATCGATTTCCGATATTTTGCTTTCGTTGTACACATATTCCTGGCTGTCAAAATCTCCGGGAAGCCAAAAGACCTTGTGGTTTCCGGTCAGGTTAAATTCGGTCATCTCGTCAGAAATAATAAAATAATTCATTTTTTCCTGCTTCGGGAATTCATAGCGGAATGCCAGGCCTTCGTCAAAAAGCCTGAAAATAATATTGATTTTCCTGCCTGTCGTTTTTTGGTTCAACTGAATGGCAAGCTGATTGTAATGATTCGTGATTTCAGCGACTTCTCCAAGTACAGGTTTCCATTTTTCATTCACTTCGGAAGGAGTTGATTTGAGAATTTCAAAATCAGCATCCAACGGCTGGCCATCTTTTATCTTAAAACCCAGGAAACTCTGCTCGACCACCGTTTTGTTCTTGTATTGCAGGGAATAGGAAGGTTTCCCATTGGCCGAAAGGCTGAATTCAAGTTTTATCGCTTGTGAAGGCGATTGCAAAGTTTGGCTGTTCATCAGCCATGAACCAGCTATGAGGGCAAGAAAAATAATTTTTTTCATGGGTTTTCGCGTGTAAAAAAGGAGAAGCCAAATATACTAATATCCCGTTAAAATTTCCCATTTTGCCAGTGAAAGCTTTCAGGAGCCATTAAAAATCCTATTTTTGTTTTAAATATTTTTAAAGATGAAAAGATTACTGGGACTGTTGGTTTGTATGCTGATTCTGAATGGTTGCGACGATGGCGACCTTACTGTTGACAGCTTTGATTTCAGCAATGAGACTGCACAACGATGCGACAACAAGATATACAAACTGACCGATACTGAAGCCTTGATTGTTGAAATTCCATATGATCAGGCTTTTATCAATGACCCGACTCCGGAAGGCGAACCTATTACTTTTACAATCAGCAGCAGCGCAAACCGCGTGGTTTACAGGTCGTATAACGGAAGTGTCGCCGGCGCCAATATCTGCGGGACAATTCCGCCTGCGACGCCAAATGTCACACAAGAATGGGTCGCGACATCAGGAATTATTGAAATTACGACCATTGCCGTTAAAACAGCCAATACAGATACCGGGTTTGAAGGCGGTGAAAACATCAATAAATACAGGCATACGATTACATTTAGAAATATCAACTTCCTAAAACCTGACGGGACAAACCAACTTTATGAGACGTTTGCATTTGGGACATATGACACCAATGCGACTGAGCTACCGTTCAACTTTGACGATGATTTGGATAAATGCGACACTACAAATACCGTTTTCAATTTTGTCGGTAATGAAGCGCTGATGCTCAACATCGACCCAAATTTATTGCCGAATGAGCAAACTACATTGGAAGGTTTGATTTCAACAACCACAAACAAACTTACATACAGCCTGTTTACCAATGGCGCTTTGAGCGCGGATTATTTCTGTACATCACCGGTTCCGGCAACACCGACGATTACGGAAACCTGGGCCGCTAACGACGGTGTAGCTGATATAAGCGGTATTGTGAAAGTCATTACGACATCCGGCGGCGGAACCGGTGTGTATGAGCACGAAATCCATTTGATAAATGTAACGCTAAAGAAAGGCAACAGTGAATTCCTGTTGGCTGAAGATTATCTTTTCGGGACATTAATCACTCCGTAATCCTAATTCCCTTTTTGTTTGATAAAAACCTCGGTGGCGCCGATTCCGTATTTCTGGAAATTGGCATCACGAAAATCAATATTATCGTAACGGCCCAAAAGAAAATCGAGTTCTGATTTAAGGATGCCTTCGCCAACGCCATGGATAAATACAATTTTCGGAATGCGGTTCCTGATCGCAAATTCGATATGACGTTTTGCGGTTTCGGCCTGTAGTGTCAGAATATCGTAATTCGACATACCGCGGAAATTCTTGACCAGTTTTTCAATGTGCAAATCGAATTCCGGCGGTGGGATTTCGCCTTTTGTTTTCTTCTCTTTGACAAAACTTCGCGGTTTTGGGGTTTCTTTTTGTTGTTTTATTTCATTTGAATTAAATCTTACGGTATTATTATTTAAAATACTGGAATCGTGCACCTTAATTAATTCTTTGACATTATATGTCATCATAAATCCATCATCGGTTTCGATGACAACTTCCTGATTTTTCACTTCCATGACGATGCCGTTGATATCGTCGTCAAGCACTGAAACCTTATCGCCTTTATTGAACATTGTCTTCTTCTTTATCTTGATTTTTACTTGGGATTTTAGCACTCAGCCGAAGCATGCCAAACATAAAAACCACAATCGCAACTATGGTGATGTAGACATTTGGATGGGCATTTTCCTGCTCATAAAAAGCCACGAAAATCGCAATGGCCATGATTGGAATTAATAGCTTTTTCATCTTTCGGATTATAATCCTCAAAAGTAGGGAACTTTAAAACAGCATCATTTATAAGCAGGCATGTTTGTGATTTTTTTTATAAACTTGCACTATGGAAAAATATATGCTGCCATGCCTGAATAAAAAACTCTTTGGGTTTGATTGCCCCGGATGCGGCATGCAAAGGGCTTTGCAGTTTATCTTTCATGGAGAATTCATGAAAGCATTCCATATTTTTCCGGCGATTTATACCACTTTACTGCTTTTCGTTTTCCTGGCGCTGCACCTTCTGGACAAATCCCGGAATTACCACAAATTAGTCATTGCCACCGCAATCGGCAATGCGGTGATTGTGATTATTGCTTACATTTACAAAATGACAACTTAAAGAATATGAAAAAACACCTTCCGAATGCCACTGCCGTTCTTATTCTAGGGATTCTATCCATCATCAGCTGCTGTTTTTACGGCGTTGGGGTAATATTTGCCATCATTGCATTAGTGTTGGCGAATTCTGATATGAAATTATACCGCCAAGATCCGGAATCTTATTTGAATTACCAAAACCTCAATATAGGCAGGATTCTGTCTATCATCGGAATGGTTTTCAGCATGGTCATGCTTGTCTTCTGTATTTATCTTCTCTCATTGGGTCCGCAGGGAATAAAGGATTTTGAGGAAAATCTCAGGTTAAAATCGGAACAGATGGAAAATGAAGAATAAAAAAAATCCGCTTGTTTGGCGGATTTTTTTATGGTGATTATTCAGAAAATTAATTTTCAAATTGTTTCAATGTCTTAATAATAATTGAAACACAATCCAAAAGCTGCTCTTCGTTCATGACCAATGGCGGTGCGAAACGAATGATGTTTCCATGTGTTGGCTTGGCCAAAAGCCCGTTGTCGCGCAAGGCCATGCAAATATCCCATGCCGTGGAGCTTTCTTCCGTGTCATTGATGACGACTGCATTGAGCAATCCTTTGCCACGG
>DATHKH010000199.1:0-12681 GCA_035286325.1 Flavobacterium sp. | reverse complement strand
GTTGAACGTCGTTATTTTTGACCGCATTTTCCAACGTAAACAAACCGTCAAATCTTTTATAATCCGCTGTCGGAATATTGTTCCGGATATAAAAATCTTTTTGTGTGCCTTTGTTTTGGATCAGTTTTAAGGTCTGCGCCGACGGATAGACCTTGATGCCTTCGGCTTCGAGTTTTTCCAAAGCCCTGATGTTGACGTGCTCGATTTCAAAGGTCAGCACATCGACTTTCTTCCCAAATTCATAGACGGTTTTGAAATCCATCAAATCGCCCTGGTAGAACTTGTTGCAGGCGATTGCGCAAGGCGCTTCGTCACTCGGGTCGAGCACATGCGTATGGATGTCGAATTTCCTGGTTTCGGAAAGCAGCATTTTGCCAAGCTGGCCGCCGCCTAAAATGCCCAGTTTAAACCCCGAGGAGAAATAATTCATTGTGTTGTTCTTTGCGCAAAGATAAGCAAGAATTTGGGATTGTGTAAAATGGAAAAGAACAGATTATGAACGATTATTGGAAAGGGCTTTTGTATTATACCACCTGTATGTTTTTAAGGATTGACATTGTCCTTCAGAAAATTTAACATGCTGATACTGAAAATCGTTTTTCATTTAAATGGAAATTTCTTACATTGCATCACCAAATTAACTACTAAACTTTATGAAACTAACTTTACTTCACTCTGTTTTATTATTAGGGATTACAGCTTCGGCGCAAAATTTTACACTAAAACCGGACTTGACGGTCACTGCGATGCAATACAGCAGCATTGATTTTGCAGATATCGACGGTGACGGTGACGACGATTTGTTTACTTGCGGCGCAGACGGCGGATATGAACTTACATCAAAACTTTACAAAAATGACGGGGATGGAAACTTTACGTTGGCCGATGACAACACATTTATCAAAATACGCGAAGGCGATGCTGAATTTGGAGATGTCAATGGTGATGGCTTTCCTGACCTGATTATTTCGGGGAATGTGCCGCAACCGATGACCAAGCTTTATATCAATGATGGCGCTGGAAACTTCAGCCTTTCGACTTCGGCGGCACTTTCGCAGTCTACGTATGGCGCGATGGCTTTTGCCGATGTGGACAACGATAATGACAATGACCTGGTAATTACCGGTTTTACGTCGAGTGGACAAAGATTGGCAGAATTATATATCAACGACGGAACAGGCGCCTTTACACTTTCTGATTCTAATCTCAATGGGCTGGCCGGTTTTGGCGTTAGTAATAGCTCCGTGGCTTTTGCGGATGTCAATGGCGACGATTTCCAGGATTTGTTCATCACCGGGAGTAACAATTTTAATACACCCGCATGTGCGCTTTATATCAATAACGGCAATGGGACATTTACCATAAAAAGCACACCTGTATTGCCCATCATCACTGGCACAGCTACGTTTGGAGATATAGACAACGACGGCGATCCGGATTTGCTGATGGTTGGCGCCGGCCCTACAAGTTCAAAAATCGCTAATGTATATGTGAATGACGGAATGGCAAATTTTACGGTGATGCCCGACACGCCTTTCATTGGCGCACAATATGGTTCGAGCCACTTTGCCGATGTGAATAATGACGGTTATCTCGATATATTGATTACAGGCTATAGGGTTCCTGATCCGCGTGCGGATTTATACATGAATAATGGCGCTTCGGGTGGTTTTACAATGACAGCCGAGCCAATATTTGACGGGTTGACAAATGCTTCAGTGGCATTTGACGATGTAGATAATGATGGCGACCAGGATTTAATGGCGACCGGCCTCAGCGCAACAGCAGTAGTAGCGCAACTGTATCTCAATAATGCTATATTGGGATTAAACAGCATTACGGCCAACGCTGTCGGTTTTTTTCCGAATCCCGTGGAAGATGTATTGCGATTGAATATTCCTTTTGGTGTTTCAGTATTAGAGGCTGACGTATATTCGCTTACCGGACAACTGGTATTGTCAAAATATTTTCATGAAAATATTGGAGATGACAGCATTGACCTGAGTTCGTTGCATTCGGGTATTTACATGGTCAGTCTGGAAATGCCGTCGGCTACGCAAAAATACAAGATAATAAAGCTGTAAATATTGAAAGGGCTTCTTTGATGGTGGTTTTCCCTGACGTATTTGTAAGGTGGCTTTTCGTTTTTGTTAAAACCCCGAAATTTTAAAATAAATCATAAACCCATTTCATTATCCAAAAAAAAGGGCTTAATTTTGTGCTCCTGAATGCCCCAGTGGCGAAATTGGTAGACGCACTGTGTTCAGGTCGCAGCGCTTTCGGGTGTGCTGGTTCGAGTCCAGTCTGGGGCACAAAAAAAGACAGCTAAACGGCTGTCTTTTTTTATTTATTATGGCTTGTCCGGCTTTTTTCGGCGTTCCATTCTTCGGTGCTGTCGCCGTTATCGCGCTCATCGACGCGGTTGAAATCATCGGTGTCAAATTCCTTTTTGAGCGTTTGTTCCATGCTTTCTATATGTTCGTCTGCCGGCGTTTGCCCTTGTTCACGCCCGAATCCACTTTCCTTGATTTCAGGTTTGTGGTGTGTCGTCAGGTTTTTTGCTATGTCTTTGCGGTCAAATTCGTTTGGGTCAATATTTCCGGGATTGCCTTCGCCCATGCCATTTCTGCTGTATTGTTCCGGGATTTCCATACTATTTGGATTAAAGGGTTGCTACCAAATTTAAGCATTTGATTTCTGGAAGTGTATTAAAGTTTTTATAAAAAAGTACTGTTTTATTTGAGCTTTGGAAGCAGTTTTTTTGCCGCTGATTTATAAGCGGCGGAATGGATTGGAAAATCTTTTGAGATAATCGCTTTCAATTCAGGGTAAATCCAGGATTCGAACTTGCCCAATTCATAAAGCGCATACATCGAATACGCTTTGACTGCGACTTTCTGGTCGGTGATCAGCCAATGGAAACACGCCCCGGCCATTTTTTGCAGTTGGCTTTGGGTCAGGAGTTTGTTTTCTTTCAGATGCTGTCGGGCACAGAACATAACCATTTTTGCCATTGGCCGAATGGCGCTGTCATGTGAAAATTGCAGGAGTTTATCGCAGAATTCGACCAGGAACGGTTGAAGCCAATTTATTTTTTTCTCCAATACCAATTCGAGAATCCAACACGCTTTGTAATGGTTTTTGTTGGAAACGTCCAAAGCAATCTGAAGCAAATCACCAAACAGCTCCGGATTTTGCAAAACCTGATTGGCATTGGATTCACGGCTAATTTTGTGCGCGGAACTGTTGGCTATATTGTTATAAAAATATCATTCATCTGCAAAATATCAATCGGTTTCCATCGGATGTCCCGGATCCACAAACTCATTTTCATTTTTTGAAATCACGATCGCCGCGACGCCATTGCCGATAAAGTTCGTAATCGCACGTGCTTCACTCATGAATTTATCCACGCCCAATAAAAAAGCCAAGCCTTCCAATGGAATTCTGTGAATCGCCGTCAGCGTCGACGCCAATACGATAAATCCGCTTCCTGTCACGCCGGCTGCGCCTTTCGACGTAATCATCAGCAATCCGATGACGGTCAGTATTTCGCCAAAACTCAAATCCACATTGTACAATTGTGCGAGGAAAATGATTGCCATCGACAAATAAATCGATGTGCCGTCAAGATTAAACGAATAGCCCGTTGGCACAACCAACCCGACGACCGATTTGCTGCAGCCCATTTTTTCGAGTTTTTCCATCAGGTTCGGCAATGCGGCTTCCGACGAAGAAGTGCCAAGGACAATCAAAAGTTCCGCCTTGATATATCCCAGAAAATCCAGAATCCTGATTTTGTAATACTTGAGAATGCTTCCGAGAATCACGAAAATGAACAATGCCATCGTGATGTAAACCGTCAGCATCAATTTGCCGAGCGGAATCAAAGTATGCAGCCCGAATTTTCCGACTGTAAACGCCATTCCGCCAAAAGCGCCAATCGGAGCGAGATACATGACCAGTTTCAAAGCGCGGAATACGACTTTGGAAAATTTGTACAAAACCGCAGTGACTTCTTCCTGTTTTTTGTAATAATTCAACGCAATCCCGACAATGATGGCGACCATCAAAACCTGTAAGGTGAAGTTGTCCAGGAAGAACTGCCACCAACTGAAATCTTTTGCGGCGCCGGCATATTTGCTTGCGTCTTCAATGTCCAATCCCGTTTTGTCGATTTTTCCAGGTTGGATGATATAGGCGACAGCAATTCCAATGGCCAATGCGAATGTCGTGACGACTTCAAAATAAATCAAAGATTTGATACCGATGCGGCCGACTTTTTTCAAGTCGCCCATGCCGCTGATGCCTAAAACGATGGTCAGGAAAATGATCGGCGCGATGAACAATTTGATGACGCTGATGAATGCTTTTCCGACGATTTCCATCTTCACGGCAGTTGCAGGATCGTAATGTCCCAAAAGAATGCCGGCAACAATCGCAATCAAAACCCAGAAAGTGAGGTTTGTCGTAATCCTGAATAAAAGCCCGGGCTTATTTTGCATGCTGGTTCAAATAAAGCAGCAAGTTAGAAATCTTTATTTAAAATGTGTAGCTGAAAGCCATATTCATATAATAATTCACGCGCAGACCCGGATAATAAAACCGCGGCGCATTGCCACCAACCCCAGCAGCATTGACCAAAATCATCGAGGCATAGTGTTCGTCAGTGGCATTGTTGATTCCGGCGGAAACATGCGAAGTGAAATTTGGAAGGATTCCAAAGCGATAGCCGGCTTTTAAGTTCACAATCCTGTACGCATCGCTGTAAACGGAATTCGCATCATCCATCGGCAGTTTGTCGATAAATTGGAAATCGCCGGAAAGATAAAACCCGGAACGGCTCAAAATGATTCCCGCATTGGCTTTTGAATCGGGCACGCCAGTGAGTTTATTGCCTGAAAAATCATTGCCGTTGTCATTGAATTCCTCGAATTTATATTCGCCAAAAGATGCGGAAACAAAAGTGCTGACCGACATGATTTCTCCAATTTTAGTATTGTAATTCATTGAGAACTCAATGCCTTGGTGCAGCGTTTCGCCTGCATTGACGCCAATATATTGGTCGTCGTCAATGCGTCGTGCGACCAGCAAATCGGTAATCTGCATCCTGTACATTGCGATTTCTGTGTACAACTGTTTTTTGAGGAAATAAAATTTGCCGCCAGCTTCAAAATTGTAACCGCTTTCAGGTCGAATGTCGGAATTGATTGTGCCATTTGCGGTCAATGTTTCCTCGACGCTCGGCAATGAAAATCCGCGGCTGGCGGAAATGTAAATGGTTTGCATCGCGTTGGGTTTGAAAAGCAGCGAAATTTGTGGCGACCAAATCGCATCATAGCTGTAATCTTCCGAGGAAACGTTTGCAGTTGGAAAAGTATTGTCGAGTTCAAAAGCGGTTTTGTTGATATTCAGGCCGGCTTGCATTTCGATTTTTTTGGACAGGATCAAGCGTAATTGTGCAAACGCATTATAGAAATGGCGATTTTGTTTGGTTCCTGCCAATCGATTGCCCTGTAAACTTCCTTCGCCATCATTGTCTTCGTAAAGATTTTCAAAAGTGCTGCCTTTGAATCCGTCGCGGAAATATTCGGCGCCAATGATAAAATCGGATTTGATTTTGAACAGCTCAAAATCGCCTGAAAACTGTGTCCTCGCGCCATAGGCATTCGTGTTTTGCTTTAGGATATCAAAAGGGCGCGGTTCATCGCTGATTTTAGAATTGAGGAAAACCGAAGTCGAATTCCGAATTTTTCCCAATCTGAAATCGTAATTCAATCCTACCAGATACGAATCATATTGCTCAAAGCCTTTTGACGCGAGCCATGTTGCGGCGGCAGCTTTTGGATTGTTGTCAAATGCTTCTTTGTCGATGGAACTTGGGATGAACGCTTTGAGATATGTGTAATTCGCGAGGTAAATGAGTTTGCTGTTTGCTTTGCGAAACAACTCGCCCGAAACCGTAATACCTTCGCGTCTGTACGAACTGTTTTGGCGCCAGCCGTCGCTTTCGAGCTTGTGGTAATTGATGTTGATTCCGTCGGTTTTTGAATTTGCGCTGACATCCGCATTGCTTTTTGCCAATCCAAATGAACCATAAGTCGTTGTGATTCCGGCTTTGCTGTTGAAGTTTTCGAATTTTGGCGTCAATAAAATCGCACCGCCCAAACCAGCGCCATACAAACTCGAAAGCGGTCCTTTGATGATTTCGACCTGTTCGATATTTTCAATGTTGAGGTCTTCAATCGTCGTTTCGCTGTCGCCGGAAGTCAGCGGAATATTGCCGTAAAAAGCACGGATTTTATTGGTGCCGTATGGCGTTCTCGCACCGATGCCGCGAATGGAAATCCGATTGGTATTCAAAGCGTCAGATTGCATCAAAATTCCCGAAACCATATTAATGGCGGTTGAAATATCAGTTCCGTTGTTGCGTTTCAAATCCTTTTCAGACAAAATTCCAATGGAAGCCGGCGCATTCATCAGGCTGTCATTGATATGAAATGGACTGATGATGACTTCTTTCAATTGGTTCGACGGAATCGAATCGGTTTGCGAAAAGACGGTGTGGCAAATTAGGATGAATAAAACGGCGTAAATGTGCTTCATACAATTAAAATAAAATCCCGGCACGTTCCTGCGCCAGGATTTATTATTATTTCCATAAATTATTTATTGGCAGAAACCCTCCAGACATTGCCAGAACCATCATCACAAACCAACAGTGAGCCGTCATTCATGACCGTGACGCCAACAGGCCTTCCGTAAACGTCGAAATTATTGGCATTCGCAATAAATCCTGTCAGGAAATCTTCGGGTTTGCCACTTGGTTTCCCATTGCTGAAAGGCACAAAAATGACTTTGTATCCCGTAATTACTGAGCGGTTCCATGAACCATGCTGTCCCGCAAAAACACCATTTTTATATTTCGCAGGAAACGCATCCTTGTTGTAAAAAGCCAATCCCAAAGTCGCGGTATGCGATCCGACAGGAACATCCGGGACAATCGCTTTTTCAGAGAGGTCTTTTCCTTCACCGTTCAATCTCGGGTCGAGGTTTTTGCCAAAATAGGAGTAAGGCCAGCCATAAAATCCACCGGGTTTCACGCTGGTGATGTAATCGGGAACAAGATCGTCGCCCAACTCATCGCGTTCATTTACGGCGGTCCAGAGCTCGTTATTGACAGGATTCCAGTCCATTCCGACAGGATTGCGCAATCCACTTCCGTAAATGCGCTCGGCAGTTCCATCGGGATTGATTTCGAGGATATTGGCACGGCGCATTTCATGGTCAATGCCATCTTCGGCCACGTTTGAGGAAGAACCAACGGCGACATAGATTTTGGAACCATTGGCATTCGCAAGCAAATTTCGTGTCCAATGCCTTCCGCCATGGGGAAGATCAAGGATTTTCTCGCCTTTGACGGTCAGTTTTAATGGCGCTCCGTTGTATGGAAACCGATAAACACCGTCAGTATTGGCAACATAAAAATAATTTTTAAGGATCAGCATCCCGAAAGGCTTGTCGAGATTGCTCAGGAAAATGTTGCGGGTTTCAAAAGTGCCATCGTTATTTTTATCGCGAAAAACCGTAATCTGGTTGGCTTCGCTTTCACAGACAAAAACATCGTTGTTTGGACCGACATACGCGTTTCGTGGCCCTTTCATGCTGTCGGCAAATTTTGTGACCGTAAATCCTGCCGGTGCTGTGGGCATTTGACCCGCAGGCCAGTCAATGATATTGTTTCGTTTGGAAACGGATTTTGTCGCATATGGCGCGGGAAGCGTAATGTCGCCAATCGCAGTTTTTACGATATTGCCTGGTTGTTGGGCAAGGATTTCTTTTTCCTCTTGTTTGACCGTATCCTTGCAGGACGCGAATGATATTGTGGCGAGTAATAATATAGCCGGGAATATTTTTTTCATGGGTATTTTTTTTAAATTGGTACAACGGTTTATTCTACAACAAGTTAGGTATTTTAAAACTCCCGCTGGAAAATCGCCGTGAATATTAAAAATAATTTAACAGTCAAAAAAACAGCGTGAATTAGTGGATTTAGCCTCAGGCTACTCAACACTAATTCAGTATATTTGCAAATTATTCCAAAACCCAAAACAGTGATGCAGCTTCACGATAAAGAATTTGTCCCGTTTATTTCCGCAGAAGAAATAGACTTCGCCATCAAACAAATGGCAGCGCAGGTTGAAGATGATTTTGGCGATGAAACACCCGTATTTGTTGGCGTCTTGAATGGCGCTTTCATGGTCGTTTCAGATTTCATGAAACATTACAAAAGTCCTTGTGAAGTGAGCTTTGTCAAATTGGCTTCATATGAAGGCATGGAAACGACAAACGAGCTGAAACAGCTTATTGGGCTGAACCAGGATTTGTCCGGACGAACAGTAATTGTCATTGAAGACATCGTCGACACCGGACACACGGTTGAAGGCCTGAAAGAAATGTTCAAGAGGCAAAACGTAAAGCACTTCAAAATTGCGACGCTTTTTTTCAAGCATGAAGCCTACAAAAAAGACATCAAGATTGATTACATCGGCATTCGCATCCCCAATAAATTTATCGTTGGCTTTGGCCTCGATTATGACGGGCTTGGGCGGAATTTACCCGAAGTATACCAACTGAAAGACTAACACAACCCATAATTCACAACTCATAATTCATAATGATTAATATTGTTTTATTCGGAAAGCCGGGCGCAGGGAAAGGAACGCAGGCAGAATTTTTAAAAGAGAAATACAACTTAATACATTTATCGACAGGAGATATTTTCAGGTTCAATATCAAAAACGAGACGGAACTTGGCAAGCTTGCAAAAAGTTATATCGACAAAGGCGATTTGGTTCCGGATGAAATCACGACCAACATGCTCCAGGACGCAGTCAACAGCAATGCGGACGCGAAAGGGTTTTTGTTTGACGGTTATCCAAGAACCATTGCCCAAGCCGAAGCGCTCGATGCTTTTTTAGAATCTAAAGATTCAGAAGTGACCGCGACAGTCGCTTTGGAAGCCGATGACAATATCCTCGTCGAAAGATTGCTTGAACGCGGAAAAACCAGCGGCAGGCCGGACGACCAGGACGAAGATAAAATCCGCAACCGCTACCAGGAATACAACGAAAAGACAGCACCGCTGATTGATTACTATACTAACCGAAATAAATTTTACCCTGTAAACGGGATTGGCTCCATTGCTGAGATTACGACGCGACTAAGCAGCGTAATCGACCAGCTGTAGCCGGACGAACTATGGAAATAGCAATCATATTTTTTCTTATCATACTCAACGGCGTATTCGCGATGTCTGAGATTTCGCTGATTTCAGCGCGAAAGAACCGACTCGAAAATGCCGCCAAAAAAGGAAATGCAGGCGCAAAAGCCGCGTTGGATTTATCCAATACGCCAACCAAATTCCTTTCGACCACACAAATTGGAATTACGCTGATTGGTATTTTAACCGGTATTTTTTCAGGCGATACCATTACGGCATCGGTCAAAGTGTTCATCGAAACTTTTGAAGTGCTGAAACCGTATTCACAATCCATCGCTGTCGGCATCGTTGTCGTGGTACTGACTTATTTTTCCTTGGTTTTAGGAGAACTGCTTCCGAAAAGAATCGGGCTCAATTATCCTGAGAAAATAGCAAAATCGGTCGCGATTCCTATGAAATTCATGTCGGTTGTCACTGCGCCATTCATCTGGTTATTGACGGTTTCGACAGAATTTTTATTGAAGATATTGATGATCAAACCCTCAGCCGACGGCAAAGTCACCGAGGAAGAAATCAAGGCGATCATCAAAGAAGGCACTGAAGGCGGCGAAGTCCAGGAAATCGAGCAGGATATTGTCGAGCGCGTGTTCCACATTGGCGACCGCAAAGTCAACTCGCTGATGACGCACAGGAAGTCTGTGGTTTTCCTCCCGTTGAATGCCGACAAAGCCCATGTCAAGGAACATATGCTAAAGGAATTGCACTCGGTTTATCCGGTTTATGGCGATAATTATGATGACATCGTCGGTGTCGTGAACCTGAAAAGCATCTTTTCACATTTTGAAAATGACAATTTCAATCTGGCCGAAATCATGACCGAAGCGCCGTTCATCATGGAACAAACCACTGCCTATAAAGCGTTGGAAAACTTCAAGAAAAGCGGCATCCATTACGCATTTGTGTCGGATGAATACGGCGTCTTCCAAGGCATCATCACATTAAATGACATCCTCGAAGCGCTCGTTGGCGATGCGTCCGAATTTTATAAGGAAGATTTCAAACTCGTCGCGCGCGAAGACGGAACGTGGCTCGTCGACGGGCATTATTCGCTGCACGATTTTCTGACCTATTTCGAAATGGACGAACACATCAACGATTATGAAGTCACAACCGTCAGCGGATTGATCATGACCGAATTGTCGTTCATCCCGAAAGAAGGCCAAAAGCTGATCTGGAACCATTTCGAGCTCGAAGTCATCGATATGGACGGCGTCAAAATCGATAAAGTCATGGTGCGTTCATTGGATAAGGACGAACGCGAATAAAATTTTTTAGGAGCTGTTTCCTGCTTTCCGCTATATCTTTTGTTCCATTGCATTACACAAAAGGATGTCGCTGCAATCAGGGCTAACTCCATAAAATCAACATAATAACACGAATGCTGTCTTGAGACATTAAGACAAAAAGGAAAATGACTGAAGGAAATTTCGTAGACTACACCAAAATATTCGTCGCTTCCGGAAAAGGAGGCAAAGGTTCCACGCACTTACACCGCGAGAAATTCATTGAAAAAGGCGGTCCAGACGGTGGCGACGGCGGCCGTGGCGGCCACGTTTATCTCGTCGGCAACCAGGAATTGTGGACATTGTTCCACCTCAAATTTGCACGTCACGTCAAAGCCGGACACGGCGGCGATGGCGGCGGCGATAGAAGTACCGGCGCTGACGGCGAAGACAAATATATTGAAGTGCCGCTCGGAACGGTCGTACGCGACAAGGAAACCAACGAAATCCTGTTTGAAATTACCGAACACGGTGAAAAGAAAATCGTTGCCAAAGGCGGGAAAGGCGGACTCGGGAACTGGCATTTCCGCAGCTCGACCAACCAAACGCCGCGATATGCGCAACCCGGATTGCCTTCGGAGGAAATGGACATGATTCTGGAACTGAAAGTACTGGCGGATGTCGGGCTTGTAGGTTTCCCTAACGCTGGAAAATCGACATTGCTTTCGGTATTGACATCGGCAAAACCAAAAATTGCGGATTACCCGTTTACGACCTTAAAGCCAAATCTTGGCATTGTCAATTACCGCGATTACCGGTCCTTTGTGATTGCCGATATTCCTGGGATCATCGAAGGCGCAGCCGAAGGAAAAGGGCTTGGGCATTATTTCTTACGCCATATCGAAAGGAATTCAACGCTTTTGTTTCTGGTTCCGGCAGACGCCGCAGATATCAAAAAAGAATACGACATCCTGATCAATGAGCTTGAGAAATACAATCCTGAAATGCTCGACAAGGAGCGCATTTTGGTCATTTCCAAATGCGACATGCTCGACGAAGAACTTCAGGTAGAAATGAGGGCAGCATTGGACAAATCTTTAAAAGGCGTTCCGTATATGTTTATTTCATCATTGGCAAACCAGGGTTTGACGGAATTGAAAGACAAGTTGTGGCAGATGCTGAACGACTAATAAAATATTTAGAAATATAAGCCATCCATCCGGGTGGCTTTTTTGTTCCAATGTGCGACAGCGATAAAAGCGGCATCCTTTTGCAAAGCGCAGCGGCGCAAAAGATAAAGCGGATAGCGCGGCCGTTCGCCAAAAGTTAAAATTCACTACAACGTTTGAGTTTTACATTTCCCAATCCAAAGGAAATCGCCAAAATGACTTATATTCGCACTGCTAAAAATGGTTTTAGTTTCGAACAGCGTGTAACAAATGCGTTTTGCGGCAGACTACTAACCCGTAACTAACTTTAAATTATAATGATGAAAAAATTTATCTTATTCATTGCCATGTGTTTTGTCGCTTTTCCGATGAAAGCCGACGAAGGCATGTGGTTCCTGATGTTTATTGAAAGGCTGAACCACCGCGACATGGAAAAAATGGGTCTTCAGCTGACTGCTGACGAAATCTACAGCATCAACCACCACAGTTTGAAAGATGCCGTGGTGCAATTCAACGGCGGCTGTACTGCTGAAATCATTTCAAAAGACGGATTGGTTTTGACAAACCACCATTGCGGATATGATGCCGTAGCGGAAATGTCGACAGCACAAGACAATCTGTTGAAAAACGGCTATTGGGCTCCGGATAAAAAAGCCGAGAAGAAACCTTCGAGCCTTTATGTGCGTTTCTTTGTCAGGATGGACGACGTTTCCAAAAGGATTTTGTCGAAAGTCAATGATCAGATGAGCGAAGCCGACCGTGAAAAAGCCATCAACCAGGAAATTGCGCTGATTGAAAAAGAGAACAACGAAGGTGGAAAATATACCGTTTCGGTACGCCCATTTTTCCAAGGGAATGAATATTACTATTTTGTTTATCAGGATTATAAAGATGTCCGTTTGGTAGGCGTTCCGCCTGAAAGCCTGGGCAAATTCGGTGGCGACACAGACAACTGGGAATGGCCGCGCCACACTGCGGATTTCTCTATGTTCCGTATTTATGCCGA
>DATHKH010000198.1:0-3839 GCA_035286325.1 Flavobacterium sp. | reverse complement strand
CATGATCTTTGATGATGCTGTGATGGCCGATATGGTTGCCGCTCCAAAGCACGACATTGCTGCCAATAGTCGTAAAAGGCTGAATCGTATTATTCTCTAAAATGAAGCAATTATCGCCAACCGGATTGCCAAAAAGCGTGGCTTTGCTGCTGACGTAGCTGATGAGTTTGTATCCTTTTTCCTTGATTTTATTATAGACTTCCTCGCGCAGGCGGTTCATGCGATTTGGCGCCATCGGTGCGAAAAATTGGTATTCCGATATCGGATATTTATCTTCAATATTTTCGAATGCGACAACAGGCAATCCGCGAAAAGTGTGGCTTTCCGGCAAATATTCGGCGTTGACACTGAACGCTACAACTTCATGCTCCGAGTCATTTTCGAGGTAATAATGGGCGAGTTCCGCAAAATCCTGGATTCCGAAAATTATAATTTTTGCCATCGCTTTATTTTTTATAAACGTATACTGTGTATTCGTAAAGGCCATAATCATTACGGATGACATGGTTTCGCATTCCGTTTTTGCAAAGGAAACCTGCCAGCAAATCATAAGACACATGAAACAAATCGTCGCGTTCCCAATCAACATTTTTCGACATGACGTTGAAGGCAAAGCCCTTGTCGCATTTTTCGTAAACGGCTGTTATCATTTTTGTAAAATACTGCCACATGTCGTCAAATGACAGTTCCCTTTTTTCAGTGAATACGCCATTCATGATGATGTAATCAAAATTTGGGATATCATTCGATACATCGAGAATATTGCTGCAATAAAAGTTGTTTTTCGGATATTTGCCTTTGGCGACATCGACGAATTTCTGTGAAATGTCCAGGCCCGAATAATTGATTTTCCGATACACATGTTTGTCGATGTAACCCAGCAAATGTGCTGTGCCGCAACCGAAGTCCAAAATCGAGACGTGGCCGTCATCTTCATTGACCCTGATGATATCGAGCATGACCTTGTAGCGTTTGTCAACGTCTTCAAGCTTCGGCCAATCAACGCCAAGATGGGTATCGCCATGTTTGTCAAGGCAATCTTCGTAATGTTCGACAATCTTATCGTATGGCTTTTTCATCAGATCAATTCTCTTTTGGCCAGGATGTTTTTGATTTCCGAAACCGGGTTAAACATCATGACGTCAATAATTGACAACCAAGGTATAAATTCATTTTTAAACTGCGAATAAATAATCGGCTGTGTTTTGAGAAAGTGCAAGGTAATATTTTGTTGCTGAAAAGCGGTTGCGTCATACAATTCCATGCCGCCAATCGCATTGATATAGGCTTTGGCGTCGAGTTTTTTGCAGATTTCAATGATTTTGTCCTGCGCCTTCAGGCTGTTGTCCTTTTCGATTTCGGATGAAATGACAATATTGGTATCGATTTCAAGGTAACTGCAAATTCTTCTCAATGAATTTGCAATGAATTTAGCAAGGTTGATTTCTCCCGACATCAGAATCGATTCTACCAATACAAAAACTTCAGGAAAATATGGCGCTTTTTTATACGCCAAAGCGATGGTTTTGAGCAAATCCTTGTTCCAATCGGATTCGGAAATGGAAATTTCGCTGATCAGTTTGTTCTGGCTCGCATCCTTCAACGGCATAGTGAACATATGCGATTGTCCGTTGACCAAAATATTATTCCTGTTGATCCAGCCTTTTTTGATAAAATTTACATCATCATACACCACAAACGTATCTACCGAATCAATCAGCTGGAAATAGCCGATATATGGAAAAAGATACGGTTGCATGATGGCTGTTTTCATCACAGGTTTTCATTAACGGTCGTTGCAATCCGTTGGAGTTCGGCTTCGCTTAACCCGACATACAATGGCAGGCACAATACGCGTGACGCAATGTCTTCCGAAACCGGCATCGATTCGCCTTTGCAGTATTCAATCGTATTCAATGACGGATAAAAATAGCGTCTCGGGATAATGTCGTGTGCAGCGAGTTTTTGTTGTATGTGAAGCAATTGGCTTTCATTTTCGAACAATACAGGATAATAGCTGTAGTTCCACTGCGTGTTTTCCCTGATTTTTATTTTTTTAAGCTTGGAAAAATCAAGATTGGCGTTGTAAAAATCGACAACCTTTTTGCGTTCCGCCAGAATCATGTCCATGTATGGGAAAACTGAAAGTCCCATAGCCGCCTGCAGTTCCGAGATTTTGCCGTTGATTCCGACACCTGAAAAAGTTTCGGGAGTCGCATGCCCAAAATTGTGGCTGTGGAATATTTTCTTCAACACGGCATTGTCCTTCGTGAAAATCGCGCCGCCTTCAGCTGTGTGGAATAATTTGGTTGCATGAAAACTACAGGTGCTGACGTCGCCGAAATTAAAAACCGATTCGCCATTATATTTGACGCCAAAACAATGCGCCGCATCATAAATGACGGCCAGGTTGTGCTTTTTGGCAATATTTTCAATCGCTACAACATTACAGGGATTCCCAAAAACATGCGTCGCGAGAATAGCCGTTGTCTTTGGCGTAATCGCCGCTTCTATTTTGGTTTCGTCAATCGTTAAATATTCCGGATGGATATCGACAAATACCGGTTTGCAGTTTTCCCAGGCAATCGCAGCCGTTGTTGCGACATAAGAAAAAGGCGTCGTGATGATTTCACCGCCGTTGCCGAATAATTTCATCGCAATCTGCAGCGGAATCGTACCATTATTGGTAATCAATATATTTTTGATGCCGAGATACGATTTGAGTTTTTCCTCGAGTTCCAAAATCAGTTCGCCACGGTTGGTCAGCCAATGGTTGTCCCATGCGCGTTTTACAAACGCTTGGTATTCGGCAATCGGTGGCAGAAATGTCTTGGTAACGTTAATCATATCAAACGATTTTATAAGAATCAATTATGCCGTTCTTTTTGACGAAAGCCAGTTCAACGAGCCATAACACTTGTGGTGTAAACGGCCTGTTCATATCGGTGATTTCAAACAATCGGTAACCATTTTCATCCATGAAACGAATCATATTCAGAAAACTGTTGTCTATTTCCTTGGCAACAATTCCGGCTTCGACCATAAACACTTCCGTTTTGCCGAAAAGATTATTGGCGCCTTTGAGTACGTCAATGTCAAGACCTTCAGCATCAATTTTTACGATGTCAGGAATTGGCAAATTATTGGAACTGACCAAATCATTCAGCGTGACGATTGGGATATCGACCTGTTCGTAACCTTTCTCCAAAGCTTCTTCTTCCGTATATCGGAACGAACAACTGTCGTCGCGATCGACAATGGTGAATTTAAACGAGCCCGGTTTTGAGCCTGCGCCAACGGGATGGAAAGTCATTTTAGGATTATTATCCAACAAATCCTGGAAAGATGGCTGCAGCCATTCCTGCGGCTCGACCAAGGTATAAAAAGCGTCCGGGAAATATTTTAAGGTTTCGCGTGTCCATGTGCCGTGATTGGCACCGATATCAACGATGTGCTTTGGCGAAAAGCCCATGGCTTTCACGTTGGTGAAGAAAATATGCAGCAGGTCGTTTTTGGAAAATCCGGTGCCATTTGCATCGGTTTTTTTTACATAACCAATGCACTTTGCGATTGGATGCAACAAATAGGAAAGTATATTTTTTATTGCTTTTTTCATAGTTATGTTATTGACCAATCAAACTTTGGCTTGATGAATCCCGGCTCTTTTCCCATCCATGAACCAATGGAGCGTTCGCCTTCCTGGATGTTGAACGACATGATGTCTTTTTCAACGAACAACGTTGATTTGGCATTTTCAATAATATACACCGACAGATAATATGTGCCGATATTCAGGAATCCTTCCGGCAATGTACATTTTATTTTATTCAGTCCCGGCT
>DATHKH010000197.1:0-13797 GCA_035286325.1 Flavobacterium sp. | reverse complement strand
AGTCACAGCGACCAATTCAGGCGGAAACATTTCATTTGAAGTTGTTATTACCGTGAATGATCTCGCTCCAAGTGCGTTGGCATACAACTCGCCAAATGTATTTACGGTCGGAAGTACAATTTCGGCGTTGAACCCAGCGGTTTCGGGCGGAGCTGTTGTGAATTATTCCGTATCACCTGCATTGCCTGCAGGATTGTCATTGAATGCGACCACAGGCGTAATTTCGGGAACGCCAACAGCAATTACAACGACTGCGACCTATACGATTACCGCGACCAATTCCGGCGGAAACATTTCTTTCGGAGTTGTAATTACCGTGAATGATCTCGCTCCAAGTGCGTTGGCATACAACTCGCCAAATGTATTTACGGTCGGAAGTACGATTTCAGCATTGAACCCGACCGTTTTGGGCGGAACGGTTGTAAGTTATTCTGTGTCGCCTGCTTTGCCCGCAGGGCTGTCATTGGATACTGCTACCGGAATCATTTCGGGAACGCCGACCGTGACTGCCGTGACTGCGATTTATACGGTCACCGCGACCAATTCCGGCGGAAACACTTCTTTCGGAGTTGTGATTACCGTGAATGATGTGGCTCCGATCGCACTCAGCTATAATTCGCCGAATGTGTTTACTGTTGGATCGGCAATACCAACATTAAGCCCGATAATTTCCGGAAGTGGAATAACCTATAGTGTCGCGCCGGAATTGCCGATTGGATTGGCTATAAGCACGGCTTCGGGAATCATTTTCGGGACACCGACTGCCATTACAGCAACGGCGACTTATACCGTAACCGCTACAAATTCGGGCGGAAGCGTCTCATTTGATGTCGTGATTACAGTAAATGCGACAGCACCGACGGCACTTAGCTATCCGACGCCGAATGTGTTTACTGTTGGTTTGGGAATTGTGCCAATGAATCCTACGGTTTCTGGTGGCGCAGTCATCAGTTACAGCATTTCGCCTGCATTGCCATTGGGAATGTCATTAAATACCTCGACAGGTGTGATTTCTGGAACGCCAACCGCCGAAACCGCCAATGCCATTTACACTGTAACAGCCGAAAATTCCGGCGGAAGCGTATCGTTCGATATTGAAATAAAAATCGAGATGCCATTGGGAATTGATGAAAACAACCTGGATTTTAGTATTTATCCAAATCCATTTACGGATGTCATTTATGTTGGCGGAATTACCGCAACCGTTGCCTATAAGCTTTATGATGTTACCGGATGTCTGATACAACGCGGAAACGTTATCGGATCTCAAATTGAATTCCGGGAATTGCCGAACGGCATATACATGCTGCAATTGGCATCGGATAACAAATCAGCCATTAAGAAAATACTTAAAAAATAAAAATCGTTCAAATGAAAAAGAGGTGTAAAGAACACCTCTTTTTTTATTTTAGAAACTTATTTTTTTAATGATTCCTGCCAAGTGTTTATTTCGAGACCGAAAGTTTTTTTGATTTTTGATTTGTCCATTACGCTGTATTTCGGGCGTTTTGCCGGCGTGGGGAAAGCAGTTGTCGGAATGGCGTGCAAATCAATGGTGACATTGTTGGCCCCGAAAATTTCCTTTGCGAAACCATACCAGCTGGTTTGCCCTTCGTTGCTGAAATGATAAATCCCATAAGCATCGCTCCCGCTTAAAATAATGGCGATAACGGCTTCGGCCAAATCGACGGCACTCGTAGGCGTTCCAACCTGGTCATCTACAACGCTGATGGAATCGCGCTCCTTGGATAACCGCAGCATGGTTTTCATGAAGTTGTTCCCAAATTGCGAATACACCCAAGATGTCCTGATGATAAAATATTGTTTCAGGATTTGGGTTATGGCCTGCTCGCCATCCAATTTGGTTTTGGCATAAACGCCTTGTGGATTGGTGTCGTCAGATTCATTGTATGGTGCTGTCTTGTTTCCGTCAAAAACAAAATCGGTGGAAATGTGAATCAGCGTAGTGCCAAAATCCTTACACGTTTCGGCCAGGTTTTGGGCGCCTGTGGTATTGATCAGGTGTGCTTTTTCAGGTTCGCTTTCGGCTTTGTCAACAGCAGTATAAGCTGCTGCATTGATGCAGAAATCCGGTTTTTGATCCGTGAAGATTTCAGATAATTGTTTCTTATTGGTAATGTCTGCTTCGCCTGAACCCGCAAAATAAAAACGGATGCCGCTATATTTTTCTGCGACAGACTGCAATGCCTGCCCCAACTGGCCGGACGCGCCTGTCACTAATACTACCATGCTTTTTTAGCTTTGTCCAAGGTTGGCAAAACGCGGTCTTTTTCAGAAATAATCAAATCACCTGAAGGATATTGCCAGTCAATATTTACGGCCGCATCATTGTAGATGATTCCGCCTTCCGATTCGCGGTTGTAGAAATTATCGCATTTGTAGAAAAAGGTCGCTGTATCACTCATGACCAAAAATCCATGAGCAAAACCTCGTGGAATGAAAAGCTGTCTCTGGTTTTCGGCAGAAAGCAACACGGAAACATATTCTCCGTAAGTCTTGGAATCCGGCCTGATGTCGATTACAACATCCAACACTTCGCCGCTGATGACACGTACGAGTTTGGCTTGTGCAAATTCGCCTGTCTGGTAATGCAGGCCGCGCAAAACACCTTTTGTGGAGAATGACTGGTTGTCCTGGACAAAATGCACATCCGTACCGGTTTTTTCACGGAAAACTTTCTCATTGAAACTTTCCATAAAATAGCCTCTTTCGTCCCTGATGATGTTCGGTTCGATAATAAAGCAGCCCTTTATTTTGGTGGAAATAATATTCATACTAAATGATGCTTAACAAATGCGTACCATAACCGCTTTTTAATAACGGCTGGGCTAATGCTTTCAATTGTTCCGCATTGATGAAACCCATTCTGTAGGCCGCTTCTTCAATGGCGCCAATTTTCAGTCCTTGCCTTTCTTCAATGACCTGGACGAACTGTGACGCCTGCATTAATGAATTAAACGTTCCTGTATCAAGCCAGGCTGTTCCACGGTCGAGAATACTGACTTTGAGTTTGCCTCGTTTCAGGTATTCCTTATTCACATCGGTGATTTCAAGTTCACCGCGATGGCTCGGCTTAATATTCGCAGCGATTTCAACGACATCATTATCATAAAAATAAATGCCGGGAACCGCATAATTCGATTTCGGGTTTTCGGGTTTTTCTTCAATCGAAAGCACTTTGCCATTGGCATCAAAATCGACTACGCCATAACGTTCCGGGTCATGGACATGATAGGCATAAATGATTCCGCCGTCCGGATTATTGTTGGCTTTAAGCAATTCAGAAAGTCCGGTTCCGTAGAAGATATTGTCCCCCAAAACCAGTGCGGCTTTATCGTTCCCGATGAATTCTTTTCCGATGATGAATGCCTCAGCAAGGCCATTTGGGTTTTCCTGCACGGCATATTCAAAGCGGCAGCCCAAGTTTTTTCCATCACCCAAAAGTTGTCTGAAAAGCGGCAAATCGTGCGGCGTGGAAATAATCAGGATTTCGTTGATTCCGGCCCAAAGCAAAGTCGACAATGGGTAATAAATCATCGGTTTGTCATAAATCGGCATCAGCTGTTTGCTGACCGCCAAAGTAAGCGGATGCAATCTTGTTCCGGAACCGCCTGCTAATAAAATACCTTTCATTGGAAAATTAATTTATTGGTTCGATTTTTCGTTTCTGGTTTTTATAGAACGCGCGGAACAAGAAAATCAGGATGAAAAATCCAATGAACAGCACCGGCAATATGAGTTTCATCTTGCCATTCGTTGATTTGTGGTTCCTAATGTTGGTAATGCTGCTAATGTCCTTGATTACTTTATTCTGGCTGATAAGCTGCATGCGCTGTTTGCCCTGTTCGTCAGTAAGCTCATTTTTGGTTTTGAGCACATCATTAAGCTGCGAATTTTCGTTATAATAGACCAGGTTCGGATTTTTTACCCTGGTTTCAGAAGTGGTCGAAAACTCGTTCAGGACATTGTCGATCTGAGCGATAATCACATCATTTGCCTTCATTTTGGCATCGATGTTTTTGAGTGATTCCTGTTGGATCTGGGTAAAATATTGGTTGTCATTCAGATATTTCAAAATTGGCTCGACCAATTCGTCCTTAGCAATGACGCGCTTTGTAGAGAGATAAATGACATGAAAGGGATAATTCTTGCTCGTTTCCTGCTCCTCGACAATTTTCTTAACATCGTTATCTTCGGCAAGCAATTCGAGCATTTTATAATTTTGCTCGCTGTTGTTGACAAACCTGTAAATGTCGATGACGGGTTTGATTTTGATTTCCAACAATTTTGAAGGGTTCTTAATGCCAATTGATTTCAGGAAAACGCTGTCGTTTTCAATAATTTTCGCATTAATCAATTCTACTTTAGAATACAGGTAGTCGACACTCCCAAAATTTGGCGTGACCAGAATCTGATGGTCATATATCTTTTGCGTACGGTCGAGATAAACACCCAATCCGGCACCGGTAATAAACAATATTCCGAAAATAATAATGTTCCTTAAGACAAACTGGATGCATCCAAAAATAAAACTGTTGATACCGTGATAGGCTTTCCGTATGCTTTTGGAAATATTCTGCAAATCGATTTCCTGTTCATCGGAATGTTTGTTTGAGTTTGTACTCATGCTGTGGAATTATTTTACGTTAAAAATTTGTTCTAAAATCTTGATGGTAATTAAATAAGTTGGTTTTACACCTGTTGTTCCCAATCCGCCTGATGCCAATGTGCTTCCTGTTTCCAATGGATTGTCCGAAGCATAATAGGCATACCTGACTTTCACATCCGGATTGATGCTCTTTCTTATTTTTGAAGCCGATTGTATCGCTTTCTGGTAATAGGCGCCTTCCATTTCAAGCCCGATGACGCCCCAGGTCGATTTGTGGAAAAAATTCAACAAATCCCTGTTCTGCAACGAAGTGCCCAAAACGGTCACCATTGGCCCGGCAAATACAGGAATGTCATTTCCTTCAAACATGCTTGCCGAAAGTTCGTTTTCAAACGGATAATTGTCGCCTGTTCCTTCATTGATGTGCGCCGACGGAATCATGATGTCGCCTTTTCCGCCTTCCAAAATTCCGGCTTTTCCCATGATGGAAACGGAAACCACGTTTAGGAATGACTTCTTGTCTTTTGTTTCCTGATACGGTTTCAGCAATTCGTCGATCGTTTCATAGGCCTGTTCTCCAAACGCATAATCCATGACAATTATTACAGGCTTTTCACTTCCTGTTGTCGCTTTTGGGAAAGCCGACTTTTTCCAGTCGATTTTTGCGGTATCAAATATCTGGACGTCGATGTTGGTCCCGGAAGTATCAGGCAGGAAAATCATCCCCGATTGCATCGCAAAAGCCTCGACTTTGCCCCTGACATCATTTGCGCCGGATTTGCTCAATTCTTCGTAGATATAGAAATCGGATTTGTCCTTGAATTTCGTTTTCAACACGTGCGTCGCAAAAAGGGAATTCATGACACTGTGCATATTCGCGCTGATGATATGGATTGGCCTTTCAAGGAGGTTGTTGTCCTTCAGGACTTTTTTGATATTTGTTGCCCAGATTTCACCATGGATATGATGCCCGAGCCTCTCCCTCAACACTGGGCTGAAAGTGATCGTGCGTTTGTTGTTGTCCAGGATTTCTTCAATCGCGAGTTTTCCCAACCAATAAATAATGTGCAGGAAACGGTCGGGTTTGTCGGCGCTGGCAAAGTCCTCATAACTGTCGGAAACCTCCGCGAAAGTCCTTCCGAGTATGTTTGCCGTATGCGAAATCGCGATTTCTTTTTCGGATTGGGTTAATTTTTTCGTTTGCAAAACCGCCTGTTCCAACTTCTGCCAATCGCGGGAAACTTCGCCGCTTTCGTCCAGCAGTACACGGTTTTTGATTTTGTGCGATTCTATGAAAATAAACGTCAGGTGCGTCAGGATATCATAAATGTCTGAGCGCCCACGCGTGATTTCGACATTCATCTGCTCTTCGTCGATGCGGTAGCAATTCCTTCTTCTCTTTGGTGGAATGATCGCCTTGAAATGGGATTTCGAATAGCCTTCATCGGAAGTCAGATTGATGAAACGGCATTCTTCAATTCCAATCGGCAGCCTTTCAATGACATAAAGCAATCCGCTCAATTCTACTTTTTCTTCGGCAATGGTGCCATATATTTCGGGCCTTAACGACAATAAGGCTTCACGTAATGTTTCTCCTGAAACGCCCATCGGTTTGTAAAACCCGCGGTTGAACAAATGGCGCATCGTAATGTATAGTTTCTCAACGGCACTGGATGATTCCTGTGCTCTTGAACGGACTATATTCTTAATTTCTTTCATCTACTTTTATTTTCTAACCTGCAAATGTAGGGTTTTTATGTTTAGTTGGTAAGAATAAGCGTTATTGCCGGTTCATATATCCGCATTTTTTCCAATGGGTCGCCTGGGTTTTGATTGGTTTTCCTGATCCATTTTCCATTTGCGAAAGTGTACTGAAAATCCCTGGTGACACGGTCGTAAAGCATCAAAGGATAATAACTGATTTGCGTTCGTGTGGCTTTCGTATTCGGATCGGCAACCGTTTTCTCGACTTTATTCTTTGCGATCATCAGTTTTTCAAAGCCAATAAAAAGTCCTTGTTTTGGCATTCTCAAATTGAAATTTTTCAGGTTGAATTTCGTTTTTGACACACCTTCATGAACCGAAACAATGAAATCCTTATTGAGCAATTCTTCTCCGGGATAGCCATTTGCATCGACACTGTATATGTGGATTTTAAAACTTGCATCATCAATTTTACTGTCGGTCACAATTCCGACCTGCTTGAGATAACTCGTTTTTTTATACGCCGGAAGATACGGGAAAAACTTAATGTCGATCCTCGGTGCGTTCTCGAAAGCTTCGTGGATTTGATTTTCAGACTTTCCGATTTCTTTCAGCCGCGTCTCCAGCCTTCTCGAAATGATGACTTCATCCAAAGGAAGCGCGATTGGCTTTAATCTCACCTCTGCCGCTTTGGAAATGGCAACGGTTTTCTGCTCAAATCCCAATGACGAGAAAATGAGCTTCTCGCTTTTTTCAGAAATGTTGATGGAAAATTCACCATTCTCTTCAGCCGTCGTCGCAAGGTTTTCATTCACTACAGAAATGGTCACGTATGGAATCGGCGTTCCGGTGATGCTGTCTTTGACTACGCCGTGCAGTTGTCCCGATACCGAAAAACTTACGAAAAGCAATAGGGCAAAAAAGGAGTGATTTTTCATTCGGTATGATAGGTTTTTAAAGCTTCTGCAATGATTCTGTCGTTACTCAGTCTCGGGATTTTGTTTTGTCCGCCCAATTTCCCAATCGATTTCATATAATTATTAAATCCGTTTTTCGGCACTTTCGTAATGACCAGTTTTCGCAAGACATTTCCCGAAATCAGGTCGTCATAATAGGAATTTTGTTTTCGCATGGCGTTGTCTATCGCTTCCGCAAATGATGGAAAGTCGGTCGGTTCGTTTTCAAATTCTACAAACCATTCGTGGTATGGCAATCCTTCAGTTGGTGTAATCTGCGGCGCGACCGTAAATTCATTGATGCGGATGTTTGTCCCTGCCATTGCTTCCTTCATCGCTTCTTCGACTTCCTTCCCGATGACATGTTCGCCAAAAGCCGAAATGTAATGCTTGATTCTTCCTGAAACGATCACGCGATATGGTTTTGTCGAAACAAATTGCACGGTATCGCCAATATTGTAACCCCAAAGCCCGGCATTGGTGGAAATAATCAGTACATAGTTGACTCCAATTTCGACTTCGCCAATCGTATATCTTCTTGGATTTTCAGTAAAAAACTCCTCCGATTTGATGAATTCATAGAACATGCCGGCGTTCAGAAGCAACAGCATGCCTTTTTCGGTTTGCGAATCCTGGTACGCAAAAAAACCTTCTGATGCAGGGAACAATTCGATACTATCGACTTTCCGGCCAATCAGGTTCTCGAATTTCGCGCGGTAGGGTTCATAATTGACACCGCCATAAATGAACAGGTTGAAGTTCTTGAAAATATCCCCTACAGGCTTGCCGCCTTTATACTGCAGCTTCTCAAAATACATCTGCACCCAGGAAGGAATTCCCGAAATCACGGTCATATTTTCATAAAATGTTTCTTCGACAATCGCGTCGACTTTGGTTTCCCAATCTTCGATGCAGTTCGTTTCCCAACTCGGCATGCGGTTTTTCTGCAGATATTTCGGCACAAAATGGGCGACAATTCCGGATAACCTGCCAAGGCCGATGCCATTTTTTTCTTCCAATATCGGACTTCCCTGAAGGAAAATCATTTTGCCGTCAACAAAATCGGCGTTGCCTGTTTCATGAATGTATAACAGAATCGCGTTTCTTGCCGCCTGAATGTGGAATGGCATCGATTCCTTCGTCAGCGGAATGTATTTCGCGCCCGAAGTCGTCCCCGAAGTCTTCGCAAAATAAAGTGGTTTTCCTTTCCAAAGCACGTTTTCTTCGCCCTTAACGATGCGGTCGACATAAGGTTTTAACGCTTCATAATCGCGGATTGGGACATTGGATGCAAAATCGGGGTACGATTTTATATTTTCGAAATGATGGTCGATGCCAAAAGCAGTGTCTTTTGCTTGTCGTATCAGTTTCAGGAAAACTTTGTGCTGGGTTTCGACAGGATTGTCCATCCAAATTTTTGTCCGGTTGAAAATCCTTTTGGCGAATAGCTTGGCTGCAATTGACTTTACTGACATTTTTATTGATTTGGAAACTTGGCTTTCAGGGCTTTTTCTGTAGTGGACAGCACATAAAATACAGCGAGTAATGTCAGTGTGATTCCCGAAAACAATTCGGTTTTATGGCCAATGTTTAGCCATAAGTGTGTTGCCGAAACCAAACCCAGCACAATGCCGCTCAAAAGCAGCCGTACCGATGAATATTTTTGTGCAAATTTCCATCGTTCAATGGATTTCATTGACGCTGCTGTCCGATAACCGTAAAGTGCATTGATTTTCTTTGGCGGAAACAGCAATGTAATGATGCCACCGATGGTGAATATTATCCCGCAAAGTCCCGGCAATTGGAAAAAATGATTGGTCCACTCCATATTATTCAAATTCTATAAAATTTTCAGGATCTATCGGATAACCGTCTTTCCAGAGTTCGAAGTGCAGATGTACGCCCGTCGATTCCTGTCCGGTCGAACCCGCCAGCGCAATGACTTCCCCGGTTTTGACAATATCGCCTTGTGATTTGGTCAGCGAAGCCGCGTGTTTGTATATCGAAATGAATCCGTTGTTGTGCCTCAGGATAATGACATTTCCTGTCGATGGCGTCCAGTCGGCAAAAATGATCGTGCCGCTTAATACCGCTTTTATCGGCGTATTTTTCGCCAAGGCGATATCGACGGCAAAATGTTTGTTTTTGGCATTGTATTTTTCGGTGACCATACCTTTTACAGGCGGAAACAAAACTATTCCGGCTTTGGATTTTGCTTTTTCAAACACATTGTATTTGTCTTCTCGCGCCACGGTTTCACGCAGTTTCAAATCGGCTTCCGATGGCGCCAATCCCGCTTCATCAGGTGCTTTTACATCTGATGCAACAATTGAATCCTTGTTGAGCCTGGCATAATCCAGGTCGCCGGTCAATACTTTTTTGATGGAATTCAGGTATGCGTCGTTTTTCTTCAATGCATTGGAAAGCGAATCGGATTTCAGTGCCAGTTCGGTTGCATCCTGTTTGAGTTTGCTTGACGCATAACCCGGAATGTATTCGCGCAATGGCGTAAAAGCAATGATATAAGTCGTCACCAGGATCAGCAATACAGCACCGACAGTCGCGACAACGAAAACGTTCATCAATGTCAGCCGCAGCGAAAAAATTTCCTCAAAGGAATCTTCATTCAGAATCACCAAACGGTTTTTCGTAAATAATTTCTTTTTGAGCTTTTTTCTTTTGAGCCTTTTTTCGGACATGCTGCTTTTTATCTGGTTACAAATATAATAATTTATGGTGCTTTTAAATCCGCGATGCGCCTGTTATAACGTTTAATTGACAATTGTATATTTAACGCAAGTAATCATAAATATTTGCTAACGGATGAAAATAAATACGGTTTTTTCTATTTATCTTTGTCCTATTGTTTTAACCTTGCTTCGGCATAAATTATTTTATCATGGGAAAATTAGGAATGAGTGAAATCCTGGTTATATTGGTTATTGTTTTATTGCTTTTTGGAGGCAAAAAAATTCCGGAATTAATGAAAGGATTGGGAACGGGAATCAAGGAATTTAAAAACGCGGCTAAAGACGGAGAAACTCCAGCGCAGCCACCGGTTAAAAAAGAAGACGACACTACAATCTAAGACCAACGCATTGGTTTTATAAGGCTTCAGGATTTCGATTCTGAAGCCTTTTATATTTACAAAACCATGCTCAGCTGAATGCGTTTCCTGGCTTCGTCAATTTCGGTGACTTTTACCTGAACGTGCTGGTGCAGTTTTACGACTTCGTTGACATCGCTGACGAATCCGGCTTTCAATTGGGAAATGTGGACCAAGCCGCTTTCCTTGATGCCGATATCGACAAAGCAGCCAAAATTCGTGATGTTGTTGACAATGCCCGGCAAGATCATTCCGGTGCGCAAATCCTTCATTGATTTGACTGTGCTGTCAAATTCGAATACTTTGGCCGATTTTCGCGGATCCAATCCTGGTTTTTCCAACTCCTTTATGATGTCTTTTAAAGTCAATAAACCGATTTCCGGGGTAATGTATTCTTCAATTTTTATTTTGGAAGTGCGTTCCTTATTTGCAATCAGGTCGTTGACGGAAATCTTTAAATCCTTCGCCATTTTCTCTACAACCGGATACGCTTCGGGGTGCACGGCCGAATTGTCGAGTGGGTTTTTCGCATTCGAAATCCGGATGAATGCCGCGCCTTGCTGGTAGGCTTTTTCGCCCAGTCTTGGAACTTTCTTCAGCTGTTTCCTGTCGGTGAATGGTCCATTTTCAGAACGATAAGTCACGATATTTTCCGCCATTTTTTCCCCGATTCCGGAAACATAACTCAATAAATGTTTGCTTGCCGTATTGATGTTGACGCCAACAGTGTTGACGCATCGGACGACCGTCGCATCGAGTTCTTCTTTGAGTTTGGTTTGGTCAACGTCGTGTTGGTATTGGCCTACGCCGATGGCTTTCGGGTCGATTTTCACCAATTCCGCCAACGGATCGCTTAATCTTCTTCCTATCGAAACCGCGCCACGAACGGTGACATCGTATTTTGGGAATTCCTCGCGTGCAATTTTCGAAGCCGAATAAACCGATGCGCCGGCTTCGCTGACGATAAAAACCTGCACCGGCTTATCGAACGCAATTTTCTTGATAAAGAATTCCGTTTCGCGCGATGCTGTTCCGTTGCCGATTGAAATCGCGTCAATCTTGTAGGCATTGACCATCGACCGTATTTTTTTCATTGCGATGGCCGTTTCGTTTTGTGGCGCATGTGGGAAAATCGTCTCATTATATAGAAGGTCGCCTTTTTCGTCGAGACAAACGATTTTGCAGCCGCTGCGAAAACCCGGGTCGATGGCCAGGATCCGTTTTTCTCCCAATGGCGGCGCCATCAACAATTGCCCGAGATTGTTGGCAAAAACCTGAATGGAATTGGCGTCGGCTTTTGATTTTGATTCCTGCAGCGCTTCGTTTGAAATCGCCGGCGCGAGCAACCTTTTCAGGCTGTCTTCAATCGCGAGCTTCAGGTGTTCTTTACTTTCGTGGTTATTTTTGATGACCGAATGTTGCATCATTTCAATGGCTCCTTCGTTGTCTATTTCGATTTTTATCTTGACAAATCCTTCGTTTTCGGCGCGAAGCATCGCTAATAAACGATGCGGTGGTGTTTTAAAAAGGCTTTCCGACCAATCGAAATACTGTGAAAATTTCTGGGCCGCTTCGTCGTCTTTTTTTGTTTTGGACACTTTGGTTGTAATCGTTGCCTTGCGTTGGTATAATCGGCGCAATTGTTTTCTGATATAAATGTTTTCGTTGATCCATTCGGCGATGATGTCGCGCGCGCCTTGCAACGCTTCATCTTCATTGATGATGTTTTTATTGAGGTATTTCGAGGCGATAAAATCGATGTCGTCGTTGTTTTGCGCCATGATGATTCTGGCCAATGGCTCGAGGCCGTTTTCACGCGCGACGTCGGCTTTTGTTTTTTTCTTCTTTTTGTATGGAAGATAGAAATCCTCGAGTTCGTTCAGGTCGAAACTGTCATTGATTTTCTTTTGCAATTCCGGCGTCAGTGCTTTTTGCTCGTCGATGGATTTAAGGATCGCTTCTTTCCTTTTTAGAATCGCATCGTATTCCTTATTGAGTTTTGCGATTTGCTCGATAAAAACCTCGTCGAGGTTTCCGGTTTGGTCTTTTCGGTAGCGGGAAATGAACGGAATCGTGCAATCTTCGTTGAGAAGTTTGACGGTATTTTGGATGTTTATTGCCGAAGTTTGGACTTGGCTTTTAATGAAATCGATGTTGGTCATTCTGTGATGGCTGTTATGGTTTTAGTTCGGTTTTAATTCAGGAGATTCTTCGTGCCTCAGAATGACAAACAAGCGACAATACCCTAGCCCTGATGGAAGCGGCATCTCCCGATTTAGAAAAACAAGGCTGTAAGCCTTGTTTTTCTAAATCGGGAATATAGCGGACAGCAGGACCGAGCTCCCAATAAAAAAAAGGGGAGTGAACAGGCGAAGCAAACAGCTCCTAAACTAATCCTGCACAATCAGGTCCTTTGTGCATGTTTTACCGAATTCGGGCTGGATTGTGCAATGGTTGATTTCGAATTCATGGTGCAGCACTTCTTCTATTTCATGGACTATTGCGTTGAATTCCGATATTGAGATGTTTTCGCGGCATTCGAGATGCGCCTCAAAATGCAGTTCATTGTCATTGAGGTTCCATAAATGGACGTGATGCAGTTGGTGGATTCCGGTTACGGCATGGATTTTTTTGACGATTTCTGTGATGTCGAGGTTTTCGGGTGTAAACAACATCAACATTTTTGTCGTCGATTTCAGCAGGCCAAATCCCATAACGATCAGATAAGCCGCGATGACGAATGTGATGACGCTGTCGACCCAGAACCATTGGAAATATTTCATCAGTAAACCGCCAATCAAGACCGCAAAAGACGCCAAAGTATCTGTCAGCAAATGCAGGTACGCCGATTTCATGTTGGAATTGTGGCCCGCATCTTTTTTTAGCAAAATTGTCGAAAATCCATTGAATAAAATTCCAAGCAGCGACAACCAGATGACCAATCCTGAACTGATGATTTGTGGTTTTGAGAATCGTTCGACCGCTTCATAGATCAGGAAAAAAGCAACTATAATCAAGGTTGCCGAATTGATGAAAGCAACCAAAAGCTCAGCGCGTTTGTAACCGAAAGTTTTGGTGACCGTGGCTTTGCGTTTTGACAACCGGTGTGCGATTAAGCTGAACAACAACGACAACACGTCGCTGAAATTGTGCAGCGCATCGGAAATGAGCGACAAGCTTCCAGAAATGAAACCGCCGACAATCTGCGCGACCGTAATCCCGATGTTCAGGAAAATCGATATGCTCAGGTTTTTGCCTGTGACTTCATGGTGATGGCTGTGGTCGTGACCCATTAGCAGGATATTTTGTCAACGCGGATCTGGTGCCTTCCGCCTTCGAATGGCGTAGCGAGAAATGCCTCGACCATTTCCACAGCTTGATGGATTGCTGTAAAACGCGCC
>DATHKH010000196.1:0-18689 GCA_035286325.1 Flavobacterium sp. | reverse complement strand
TGCGTTCCAGCACACGGTATATAAATATGATATTCCTGTTGAATTGATCGACGCATTCATGAAAAGCATGGCGCTCGATTTGACCAAAACCACATATAAATCGCATGCCGAATTTTCGGAGTACATTTATGGTTCAGCCGATGTCGTCGGGCTGATGTGCCTGAAAGTGTTTGTCAAAGGCGACGATAAAAAATATGAAACGCTGAAATCGGCTGCGATGCGTTTGGGTTCGGGTTTCCAAAAGGTCAATTTCCTGCGGGATTTAAAAGCCGATTTTGAAGATCTCAGCCGAAGCTATTTCCCAAATACCGATTTGAGCCAACTCGACGAAAACTCAAAACAGGTGATCATCAAAGAAATTGAAGAAGATTTCAGGATTGGTTTTGAAGGCATACTGCATTTGCCGATTGAAGCGAAATTTGGCGTTTATACCGCTTACGTATATTACAAAAAGCTACTTTCAAAACTCAAAAAAACACCGTCTCGCGAAATAAAAAACAGCCGCATCAGGGTTCCAAATTACCAGAAATTTGGGCTTTTTGCGAAATGTTATTTCACCTATAAATTGAATATATTATAGCCATGTGGATCAATATCCTTGTTTTTTTCCTGACGTTCCTGTTTATGGAATTCATGGCATGGTTCAGCCACAAATTTATCATGCACGGTTTTTTGTGGAACCTGCATTCCGACCATCATAAAAAAGACCACGATTCCTGGTTTGAAAGGAATGACGCTTTTTTTATTTTCTATGCCCTGATCAGTATCGGGTTTTTCCTTTTGTGGCAATATAATATCCTGGAAATCGGATTGGCTATGGGGTTGGGGATTTTTGCTTATGGACTCGCCTATTTCATCGTTCATGACATTTTTATCCACCAGCGTTTCAAATGGTTCCGCAATGCGAACAACATTTACGCAAAAGCAGTCCGGCGTGCGCACAAAATGCACCACAAACATCTCGGGAAAGAAGACGGCGAATGTTTTGGCATGCTGCTCGTTCCGTTCAAATATTTTAAAAAATAAAAGCATCCATTTCTGGATGCTTTATTGATTTGTTACGCCGGTAAAATTGGCGCTGACTGATGACTTTATTTTTAGTGTTTCGACAGCATTTCCTGGAAAGGTTTCAACTGGTCCAGATTGACATCGGATTGTTTTAAAACACTCATTAATGTCATAATGCCGGTTGGGTTCATATCTTTTCCTAAAATCCTGATGACTGCAAATCCTGTTTCTTTTTGGTTCGCGAATAGGACAAATTCCTCGATGTGATTTTCATCGCCGACATAACTGATTGAACCGCCATCTTTCCCTTTTCCGAACCGCATGAGCTGTTGGTATTTCTCATCTTTGAGAATTTCCTTTACTTTGTTTGTTTCAGGTTCCAGCTCGGCTTTGTTGCTGTCGTTGACCCTGAAAGCCAGGATATTCATTTTGTCGAAAGACGCCAATGCCTGTTGCTGCTCGCCCGTTAGTTTTTTTGGATCGATGTTCAATATTGTTGGAGAAACATCCACAGCAATAAAATTTTTGTTTTCGGTTTTCTCTACAAAATATTTTTGCAGGCTTGGTTCAGAATTGCAGCCTGCAAGGAACAGGCTGCAAATGAAGGCTATGATGTAAGTTGGTTTCATCAGGATTTATTTAGAGCCTTTCGCGCCTTTTCCGGCTTTATTAAGTACATTACCGCCAGGCAAATTCATTTTTTCCGTCAGGGCTGAAATCTCGTTCAGGTCAAAATCGCCTGTCAGTGACATCAATACGGTTTCATTGTCTTTTCCGGCGCCTTCAATAAACATCAGCAATTCTTTTACCTGTGTATCAGTCGATCCTGATTTGACCATAATTTTGATGTTTTGTCCTTTGTCATTCACGCGCATCAGCTCTTCAAGTCCTGAAGTTTTGATGTATTGGTTGGCTGTGGCTTTCATGTCATTGGTCACTGCTTTGCTCGATGTGGTGAACACTTTAAGGTTGTTCAGTTTTTTAACCAAGGCTAAAAACTGTTGGGATTGGGCTTCAGTGCTTTTGACATTGCCCATCATCTGGAACATTTTCTTGTTGACGACAACCGATGTCACATCGTCTTGTCCGTCATATTTATCGAATGCAGCCTGTGCGAAAAACACTGTAGGCATGAATGCGAATACCATTGTAATAATTAACTTTCTCATGATTTCTATTTGTTTTTTAATTTTTGTTTTTGATTTAATTCGTAACGAACACTTTGTCTTTCGCAATTTCGTAAGCGCCGACATATTTTACGCTTTCCATTCCTTTATTGACATTTCCGGATAAAAGCGCGAGGGCTTTTTGTGTTTCCTTCATGGCAATTTCAGGATTGTCATACGTTCCCAAATCTTCGGGCTGGTTGTTGAAGTAGGCGAAAGTCCCGACTCCGAGCAAAACAACTACCGACGCTGCAATTGATAACCACGCAACATTGCGTTTTTTAGCTTTTAGTGGTATCGTGTGAGCTGACGTTTGTTCTTTTGCAATGGTGAAATAACCGAACATTGGTTTGTATTGTTCCAGATGCTGCGCAACATCTGTGGAAGAAAAATAATCTTTCAATTCATTTTCTTCGGCAATACTTGTTTCACCCTCAAAGTATTTTTCTAATAATAATTCTATTTTATGCAATTCCATAGCTGTGCGTTTTAGTCATAAATTCCCTTATCGTTTTCCTTGCTCTTGAAAGCGCCACGCGAATGGCGGTTTCCTGCATTTCCAGTATTTTGGCGATTTCTTCAAATTCATATTGTTCGATATCGCGCATCTGGACAATTAGTTTTTGCTGTTCCGGAAGTTGGTCTATGATTCTCTCAACCCAATTCCAACTGTCGCGGTCTTCGACTTTGCGAGAAAGGCTTGCTTCCCTGTCCGTAAAATTGTTGTGTACAATTTTTAGGTTTCCGGCCCTTTTCGATTTCAGCACATCGAGGCAATAATTTTTTGTCATTGTCATTGCGAGTGCTTCAACACTTTTGTAATCGTTTAATCCTTCCTGCTTTGTCCAGAGTTTGATGATGACTTCCTGGACCGCATCTTCGGCTTCTTCGGTGCTGACGAGCAACCGCCGGGCAAGCCGAAAGAGCTTATCTTTAAAAGGAGTGATTAATTCCATGAACTCAAATTGGTTCATATTGATTGTTTTTTGATTGGTTTCTAAGGTCAAGACGAAGGTTGTTTTTATTTGTTACAAATGTGGCGAAATTAATTCACTTATAAATATAAAAATCTGTAAATGAGACATTTAAATAACCAAAAAAAAGGCTTCCAAATGAAAGCCTTTTTGTTGTCAAAACCAGAAAGTTTAATTGAAATAAAAACCATTCGGTCCCAATCCGACAGTAATATTGTCGATAAAAGCTCCCGCTGTCGAGTAAATGAATATTTTGCCGTCCGAACTGAAATCATCCGCAGCTTCACTGATATAAACCTTATTGCCGTTTACTGCAAATCCATATCCGATATACCCCGAAGTCGATTCGGTATCAAATAATGGCGTATCTGTTACAGTTTCAGCATTGGTGGCGATTTTGTATACTTTCGGCCCAACAGAAAAGTAAATTTTTCCATCCTCAATATCCAAATTCTGCGCATTGCCCATCGTATTTGGAAATGTCACGTCGTCAATAATGGTGTTGTCATCGGTATCAATCCTCACGACTTTACTGTCCGCAGCAAAACTGCCGCAAAGCACATACAAAATGCCATTTCTTTCTTCCATGGAATTCGGGGATTCGCCAACCGTAATTGCAGTCACAATCGTTTTTGTCGCAGCATTGATGACAGTCACCTTGTCTCCGCTTCCAAAAGAACCGCCCGCGACATATAAATTCCCGCCTTCAGCGACGATATGGTCCGCATAAGTATTTACGACAATCGGATCTTCAACCGCAAGCGTCGCCAAATTGATGACGGTAATGAAATCATCCGTGGCACTTCCAAAAGTATTCAAATTGGTCACATACGCCTTTCCATTATAAGCCACGCCATATCTCGGTACGACCATTCCGGTATCAATCGTCGCGATGTATTCAAATGTGTAACGGTTGACAACCGTAATCTTGTTCGATCCATTCGAAATGACAAACGCCCTGTCGCCATCAAAAAAGATGGATTGCGTATAGGTTCCCAAATCGTGCGCGTCGCCATTCACGACATTAAATACATCCTGCTGTACGGTTTGCAGGTCATTGCTGATGTAAGTGACTTCGCCCGTTCCGCCTTCGTTCAGCACCAAAAAGCCATTGTCATAACTTCCCAATGGCGCTTCATTATCGTCGTTGCTGTCGCATGAGGCAAAAAATAATCCGCCTGCCAATGCTGCTAAAAATAGTTTGTTGATTTTCATTTGTTAAAAATTAAGGTTGAGATAAATATTAAAATTCCTGCCGGGAAATGGCCTTCTGTCCATGACCTCGTAGTTTTCATCGAAGAGATTCAGTACCTTGAATCCGAGTTTGTATGTATTGGTTTTTCCAAAATCATAGCCAATGCCAATATTAGAAACCGTATACGGATCGATATTGTACCTCGAATTGTTATCGCTGCGCGTAAAAACTTCACCATTGAACAACACTTGGTAATCTACGGTCAACTTTTTCCAGGCATACGCCAATGAACCAGTTGCCTTGTGATAGGGCACATAAATCAGCTGGTAGCCGGTTTCCTCATTTTTGGATACGGTGTAAGCATACGTTCCGTTGAAAGCAAATTGGTGCTTTCCAATACTTTTCTGCCAATTCAAAAGCGCTTCTGCACCGTATGTCTTTACCTTGTCGACATTCTGCGGAAACCAGGAAGCGGATGTTCCCGGAAGCCATTGGATCATATCGCTGATTTCCATATGATAGCCCGTGATTGAAAATTTAAGGTTTTTAAAAGCAAATTCATTCCCGATTTCGGTTTGGTACGACGATTCCGGCTTCAGGTTGGGATTGCCGCCGTCAAGCCAATACAAATCGTTGAAAGTCGGAATCCTGAAATTATGCGAACCACTCCATTTGAACGTGTAATGTTTGCCAAACTTGGATTTCATTCCGACAGAAAATAAAAACGGGGAATCATAATTCGCGGTCATTTCTTTCCTGACACCGATTTCATATTGGAATTTGTCAAAAATCTCATGCTTCATAAGCAATGCAGCCGAACCGATATCCCTTTTATGATGCGCAACATCAGTGCCCCAGCCATTGGTTTGTGTATAATCTGCAATCGCGGCCAGCTTTATTTTTGCCGTTGGCGCATAAGCCAAATCGTATTTTGTGATGACGCTTTCGGCCTTTCCGCGACCGAGATAATCCGCATCCAACCCTTCAAAATATTGATATTCTTCAGATAAAAAAGCGACTTTCAGTCTCGATTCAAACGGACCGTAAAAACCTGCCCATTCCAACATGTTCCGCATATTGAAATCGCGGTATTTGGTTTTGGTGTCCGTTGGCGTAAGCAATGAAAAATGCTGTTCGCCGTCAAAAAGCTGGCTGTAGAATTTCAGGAAATTCGACGCATTGATTTTATATCCGAAATTGCCCGTAAAACTGGTGTTGTAAAATTGCCCGTTTGTATTTTTCAGGTCGCTGCCGATGTAGCCATAATCGTTGTCGGAACTGTTCCTGGAAATGCCAACCTGCACGCTGAATTTTTCCGATGAAGCGGCGACATTGTAATGGATTCCAACGGTGTTGAAACTTCCATAACTGGATTCAAATGCATTCTTAAACTGGTTTTTGAATTCCAAATCGTTGTTCAGGTGAATGCTGCCGCCAATCGCACTGCTGCCATAAATGACACTTCCACCGCCGGCGCGAATGGCAATCGAATTGAAGTCTTTGGCCGTAATCGTATTGAAATCGGTCTGGCCGTTAAACTGCGAGTTGATGTTGATGCCGTTCCAAACCACAGCCGTTTGCTGCGCCGTAGTTCCGCGAAAAGAAGGCGACGACACCATGCCCAGTCCATTTTCCTTAAAATAAATCACCGAATTGTAATTCAAAAGTAACGTCAAAGAAGGCCGGTTGTTTTCAATAATCGAATCATCTATTTTTTGCACGGACTGCATATTCGAAAATTGCCGCAGCTGCATATCGGAAACCAAAACTTCACGAAGCCTGACAATGGAATCGCTTTGCGCGCAAATGATTTGGCACAACAGCATCAAGGAAAATAAAAATAGCTTTTTAGCAGTCATAATTCCAGAATCCTTTTTCCCGAAGATTCGATATTCGTTATAACTAAGGCAGGTCTCCTGGCTTGCGTCCTTGTTGTTTACCTTCCCGCTTTTGGCAGTGGTTTGCAGATAACAACAGGCTTGATAGCTTACAGTTGCGGGAACAGCTTAGGTTTTGAACCTAATTCCCTTTTAATGTGATTTTACGTAATTAAAACCACAACCCTAATTCGGGGCAAAGATAAGCTTCTGGTTTCGGATAATTAAATAAAAATGTGAATTCTATAGAAAAAACCGCCTTACCTTTTACCTTTGCAATCACCAAAAGACTTTTATGAAAACCATTTTTTCAAGAATTGCCCTGATTTTATTACTGGTTTCAATCTCCGGATGCAAGCAAAATGACGCAAAATCCGATACAAAAAACCCCAACGAAAATACCATCCAATATGCCAAAGGGCTTTCGATTTTTAAACGTAATGGCTATTCGATCGTGAAAGTTTCCAATCCGTGGCCAAAAGCCAACAAGGATTACACATACATCCTGAAAGAAAAAAACGGCATCATTCCCGACAGCCTAAAACAGCTTGAAACGATTTCCGTTCCGATAAAAAAAATCATCGTCACCTCAACAACACACATTCCGTCGTTGGAAATGCTCGGTGTTGAAAATTCGCTTGTCGGTTTCCCAAATCTCGATTACATTTCTTCGGAGAAAGTACGCGCCCTGATTGACGCCAAAAAAATCCGCGAACTCGGATCCAACCAAAGCCTGAATACTGAAGTCGTCATCGATACCCAACCAGATGTCATCATTGGTTATGGCATCGACAACAACAACCCGACATTGGACAATCTCCAGAAAAGTGGCCTCAAAATCATGCTCAATGGCGACTGGAATGAACAAACACCGTTGGGAAAAGCCGAATGGATCAAGCTTTTCGGTGCGCTTTACGGAATGGAAACGAAAGCGAATGCCATTTTCTCAAATATCGAAAAGGAATACAACAACACATTGGCATTGGCCAAAAAGACGACCAAAAAACCAACTGCACTCGCCGGTGCGATGTATGAAAACCAATGGTATATGCCGCAGGGAAACAGTTGGGGCGCTTTGATGATCAAAGATGCAGGCGGAAAATATTTATGGCAAGAAACCCAAGGCACCGGAAGCCTGTCTTTGCCATTTGAAACTGTATTGGAAAAAGCAAAAACCGCTGATTTCTGGATTGGCCCTGGGCAATTCACCACGCTGGCCGAAATGGAAAAAAGCAATCCGCATTATGCGCAATTTGATGCATTCAAAAATAAAAAAATCTATTCCTTCAGTACCAAAAAAGGAAAAACCGGCGGCATAATCTACTATGAATTGTCGTCAAACAGGCCGGATTTGGTTTTGAAAGATGTCGTCAAAATCCTGCACCCCGAATTGCTTCCGGATTATGAATTGTTCTTTTTCCAAAAACTCGAATAATTGCAAAACCAGAGACGAAATAGTATTCTTTTCGTGATGCTCGCTATTGGCGTGCTGTTTTTATTTGTCCTGAATATTGCGCTCGGTTCAGTGTCGATTCCCGCGAAAGACGTTTTCAAAAGCCTTATCGGCGGAAATGCTTCAAAAGATACCTGGGAATACATCATCATCAATTACCGTTTGCCAAAGGCAATCACCGCCGTTTTGGTCGGCATGGGATTGTCGGTCTGCGGATTACTGATGCAAACGCTTTTCAGGAATCCATTGGCCGGACCATATGTACTTGGACTGAGTTCGGGCTCGAGCCTTGGCGTGGCTTTCGTTATTTTAGGCGCAGGGTTTTTACCTGGATTCCTGAGTTCATTTTTGCTTTCCTCCTACGGAATCATTGTAGCTTCTTGCCTTGGAAGTTTTTTAGTTTTGCTGGCGATTTTAGTCGTTTCGGAAAGGCTGCGCGATACGATGGCGATATTGATTGTCGGATTGATGTTCGGGAGTTTTACCAGCGCGATCGTTGGCGTACTGACCTATTTCAGCACCGCGGAACAATTGCAGAAATTCACCTTTTGGTCGTTGGGAAACCTCGGAAATCTGTCATGGACATCGATTGTCATCCTGTCCCTTTCAGTTTGCGTTGGATTGGCCATGAGCATCCTCAGCATCAAACCTTTAAATGCTTTATTGTTAGGTGAAAATTATGCGAAAAGCCTCGGCCTTAACATTAAAAAAGCGCGAATGGTAATCATTTTTGCCACGAGCATTCTTGCGGGAAGCATTACCGCTTTTGCCGGACCGATTGCCTTTATCGGGTTGGCCGTGCCGCATATCGCCAAATTGGTTTTCCAAACGAGCAACCACACAGTTCTATTTTGGAGCACGTTGCTTTTCGGGGCTTCGATCATGCTCATTTGCGATATTATTTCACAGGTTCCCGGAAGCGACCTGACGTTGCCGATAAACGCCATTACGTCTTTGGTCGGTGCGCCGGTTGTCATTTGGCTTTTGGTCCGTAAACGCACAATGATATAGATGGAAAAAGCGACACAAATATTGCAAACCCAAAACCTTTCTATCGGATACCATGGAAAAAAAGGAAATATTATTGTCGGAAGCGACATCAACATTAGCCTTATGCCGGGAAAACTCGTGTCGCTTGTTGGTGCGAACGGCATTGGAAAATCGACATTGCTGCGGACATTAACCGGATTGCACAAACCCGTTTCCGGGAATGTTTTGTTGTATGGCAAAAATATTTCCGATTACAGGCCTTTGGAAGTTGCAAAAAACATCAGCCTTGTCCTGACCGAAAAATTGCCGCCGGGAAACCTGACCGTTTTTGAGCTGATTGCCATTGGGCGCCAGCCATATACCAATTGGATTGGGAAATTATCCGACGACGATATTGTAAAAGTAAACCTGGCCATGGAATTGACGCAAACATCTTTCCTCGCCGGCAAAAAGCACTACGAAATCAGTGACGGGCAATTGCAGAAAGTCATGATTGCGCGGGCTTTGGCGCAAGATACACCAATCATTGTCCTTGACGAACCGACAACACATTTGGATTTGATGCACAAAGTAATGCTGTTCCAACTGCTGACGACATTGGCACACGAAACGAATAAATGCATCCTGTTTTCGACGCATGATATCGAAATGGCGATTGAACTCAGCGACGAAATGATCCTGATGTCGCCAGAAAAAATCATACAGGATTCACCCCAAAACCTGATGTCACGCGATGCTTTCAATAATTTGTTCCCAGACGAAACCATTTCTTTCGATCCGGGAAAAGTTAAGTTTGTCTTTAAAAAGCAATAAGCGCAAAATTGTTGTTTTATATTTGTTAGGACACTAATTCTAACATTATGAAAACACTGATACTTTCCCTATTTATACTTTCCGCCGGTATTTCATTGGCACAGCCAAAACTGGAATTGACGCCAAATGGCTTTGCGCCGATTGAGATTCCGAAACCCAATAAAGCACCTGAAAAAATTATCGAAGCCTCAAAAGGCTGGGCCGATTATTACAATAAAAAGGAGCACGATGTCTATGATGTGACGGATAATTCCCTTAGCATTGACGCGATGAAGGACAATGCGTTTTTCTACAGGAATCTCGGCGAAACCTACCAATACAGGATTAAATATACGCTGAAAGTGGAATTTCTGGAAAAGACTTTGAGATTGAGTTTTATCGTCAAGGAAATTTATACCAAGCAAACGCTGACCAAAACCACCGTTTCCGATTTCTTTACGCCTGGCGGAAAATTAAAAGGCGATTTTGAAGAAGTCAAGCCATCACTGGAACGGACGGCAAACGACATCATTAACTCCTTTGCCAATTTTATACAGAATTAGATTTTCCTCCTCTCAACAAATTAATGCTGACTGTTGCGGTATCATTATCCGGAAATGTCCTGAAAACCGACGGGTCAGAAAACAATCCGGCTTCAGAAGCGATTTTATTGAACACATCAATTTCAAGAATATACTGGTCGGAAAATCCGTGCGTCGCATCGTAAGCTGTAGCAGATGTCCTGCCCAGATTGGCAGCCGTCAATGCCGGATCAATCGTATGAAGTTCAATGAGCAACAAGCCGAATTTGCTGACATATGGCGACCATTTCTGCAAATGCTCCAGTAAATTGTCTTCAACACGGTTGTTGCTGATGCGTTTTCCGCGATAAGCGAACGCGCCTGTGGATTGGCTTATTCTTTCCGAATTGATTTTTTTAGGGTTTTCCCAAATGCGGTTGTGGTCGAGAAAAGTACGGACATTGAGTAAATCCTTCAGGTCAATGGTGTAATTTTCTTTGAGGTCGTTCGCAAGTATATCCGGACGCCCGATATCGCCCCAGATGACTTTGGCCCAGATATCGGCTTTAATCAGATTGGCACGGCTGACTTTTAATGCGGTTTGGTTGTAATCGACCCCGACAAGAAACAATGGATATTCATCGAGCATTTTTCCACGCAATGTCTGGCGGTCAATTACTTCAAAAATATGCTGTAGAAATGCGCCATTACCACAGCCCATATCTAGGATTCCTTTTGGCTGTTGCCCGATAGGCAAATTGAACAAATGAATCAGGATTTCATCGACAACCTTAAAATAAGTGTCGTGCGCGCCGCCGCTTCCCCAAACATTCATTTCGCGGTCAACGTGGATTTCGTCTTCTCCGTCGGCAACCATCCGCAACACTTCGGCATTGCCGAACATAAGTTGCTCAACCTTCGCAAAGGTTGGTAGATAAGAAACCGTCACGCCATAAGCAGAAGCCCTTTTGGCAAAAAACAAACCGGTCTCGGTAAATTGGTAATTGCCGTTCTTTTCGTTAAACCAGCCAAGGAAAGAAAAGAAGTCAAGTATTTTTTTGAATAGTTCCGGTGATTTGTGGAACTCTTCCGGCCTGAAGGAAATTTCCATGAAATATTTATGGAACATGCCGCTCATTCCCAATCGCACCAATGTTGGGCCTACCAGAAAACCTTCGACATGCTTCAGCATCTGATGTTGAATTTCGTTTGTCAGTGCATCATTGGAGAATTCGACTCCGTAATTGGCTTTGTATTTTTCAAAAATCGAATTGAGCTTGTTGAACGGCGCTTCCTCAAAAAGCCGCGGATGAAACTGTGTCGAAAATTGCAGCAGATCAACCGCATCAAAGTAAAGAGGCACCAACGAAAATGCAATGGCACTTTTTTCAGTGAGGCTGAATGAAATAGCGTCTTTTTGTGTATCGATATGGTATTTCAGAAAACCTTGTGAGCACAAAACCCTGAGGCCAACATTGAGATAACCTTCATTGGCCTTGAATTCTGAAACCAGCTCGTTTAGCGTCGCTTCTTTTTTGTCAAGCAAATATTGCAATACGCCTTTTTTGTGTAAGGCAACCGCAACCGGCGCTGTCGCCAATCCATCAAGATGTCTGAAAATGGTACTTCTTAGTTTATTTTTGTCAATCATGATGGGGATTATTTGGTTTCCAAATATATAAAATACTATTTCAGGATTTGCCTTTTTGCTTCGCCAATCGCAAAAGCCACGGCATTCGCAAGGTTGTAACTTCTGGCCAATGGTGAAATCGGGATCGTCAGGTGATTTGGAAATTTTGCGAGGATTTCTTCGCTCAAACCGACGCTTTCCTTTCCGAAAACCAGCCAATCGCCATCGCGAAATTCATTTTCCAGATAAGACTTTTCGCTGTTGGAGCTGAATAAGAATATCCGCGAAACATCCGGAACCTTTTCGATCCATTCTTCAATATTCGCATAATCTTTCCAATCCAGGTGAATCCAATAATCCATTCCTGCGCGCTTGACGCTGGTATCGGTAATCTTGAATCCGAACGGATGGATCAGGTGCAGCCGGCTTTCGGTCCCGACGCACAAACGTCCGATATTTCCGGTGTTATTCGGGATTTCTGGTTCGACCAGGACGATGTTGAGCATGGGATTATTCGATTGTTAGGGTGTTAGATTTTCAACTTCTTGTACTTCGCCGGATTTGAGATTGAGATGGATATTGCCAATGCGGACGCGAACCAATCTCAACACAGGAAATCCAGCGGCGGCGCACATTTTTCTGGCTTGGCGGAATTTCCCTTCGTTCAATGTCACCGAAACCCAACTTGTCGGTCCATGCCGTTCGTCACGGATTTTTTGTGTGCGCGGCGGAAAATCCGGGGCGGTTTCAAGTAAAAAAGCCTTACAGGGTTTGGTTTGGTATTTTGTGCCGTTGAATCCGATTTCGACTCCATTCCTTAATATTTCCATCGCTTCTTCCGTTGCAATGCCGTCAACCTGCGCGTAATATTCCTTTTCGACTTTTTTGCTCCGGATGATTTCGCTGATCATGCCGTCGGTCGTCAATAAAAGCAGCCCTTCCGAATCTTCATCGAGACGGCCGATTGCCATTGTTCCTTGAGGAAAATCATGCAGTTCGCCCAATAGTTTCTTTTTCCGTTTCAATTCATAAATGAACTGGCTCAGATAACCGTATGGTTTGTGGATGATGAAATGGCGATGGTTCGGCACAAAGGATTTTTTGCAAAGATAACTTTGTTTAGGCAATGTTAAATGACTTCGGGTTGCTTAATTAAAGTCGTAATATTAGGTAACAAAAAAAATAAAAACCCATGAAAACGAATGACAACAAAGATCTGGACGATAAAAAATGGAACAATACCCAACGTGGGAATTCCGAACAGGAACTAAACGAAGGTTTTAGCGGCGGGAATATCCCAAACGACTACAATCCTTCAGATGAAACCATAGAAAACCGTCTGAAAAATGAAAGTGAAACCGATCAATCCGGCAATAATACAGAAGTGATGCGGGCGCGATATCCTGGAAATGAGTCATCAGCTTCCGCCAATGAAAATGCAGACAATTCCGTTATCGAAAACAGGCAATCGCTGCAAAACCGCGACCATAATTATGATAAGGATGCACATCGTAATCTGCCGTCACATCGCGAAAATGCAGAAAACAGAGGCAATATTAAACTTGATGACGATAAACAATAAAAATCATGAAACCAGAAAATGCCAAAAAAACAGTTCTTGTCTTTCTTACTGCCTTAAATGAAGAAAATTTCAAAGCCGCAAGAGCTTTTGCCAATGACAACATGAAATTTCAAGGCGTGTTAGGGAAACGGGACAATGCCGATTCCTATTTTGAGGATATGGCGAAAATGAAATTCAAATACGAAATCCTAAAAGTATTTGCCGACGGCGATGATGTTTGTGTGTTTTACAATATCGATATGTCTGGTACAAAAGTCTTTACCTGCGGCTGGTACCAATTGGAAAATGACAAAATCAGCAATATTAAAGTGATTTTTGATCCACGTCCGGTACTTGAGCAATCCAATAAAAAATAACCTTTCATCCGCTTGCCGCTTTCCTGTTTTAAAAATATTAAATATATTTGTTCCAATTCCTTTGCATTATGATAGTTTTAGCTGTCCTGACTTTCTAAGGGAAGCGGGCCACTTTCTTATCGAGCTAACAACTTCGGGCCAAAAACGGCCTCATTTCTCATATTATATTTTTACTATCATGACACAAAAGTCAATTGTTACAGGCAAATTATCCTTAATTTTTTCGGTAATCAAAAAATCCTTACGCGGTGAGGAAATCGATTATACCACAGGAAGCATCAAGCTTTCGGTTGTGTTGCTGGCCATTCCGATGATGTTGGAAATGATGATGGAATCGGTTTTTGCATTGGTCGACCTTTATTTTGTCGGCCATCTCAAAAACAGCAGCTTTGCGATCCAGACCGTCGGGCTGACAGAATCCGTACTGATGATCATCTATTCACTTGCCATCGGAATCAGCATGTCGGCGACAGCAGTCGTCGCCAGGCGCATCGGTGAAAAAGATCCGGTTGCGGCTGCAAAAGCCGGAATGCAGGCGATATTGATTGCGTTTTGCATCAATACGGTCATCAGTGTCTTCGGATTCATTTACGGAACGGACATATTGCAAATCATGGGCGCATCACCGGAAGCAGCCGCGCATGGAACCGCGTTCATCCGCATCATGATGGGCGGAAGCATTGTCATTATGTTGTTGTTCCTGATCAACGGTATTTTCCGCGGTGCGGGAAGTGCGGCCATTGCGATGAAAAGTTTGTGGATCGCCAATATCAGCAACATTGTTTTATGCCCGATTTTCATCAACGGGCTTGGGCCAATTCCGGCTTTCGGACTGACCGGCGCCGCCATTGCAACGACTATTGGCCGCAGCATGGGAGTTTGCTACCAAGTGTATCATTTGTTCAACGGAAAGCATATGCTGAAGATTGCCATCGCTTATTTCAAACCCGATTGGCAACAGATCAAAGCGATTGTCAAAATCGCCTCGCCAGCCGTTTTGCAGTTTGTGATTGCTTCATGCAGCTGGATTTTCCTGACCCAATTGGTCGCAACAACGGGCGGCGACGAAGGTTCGGCAGGTTACCAGACTGCGATGCGGCTGATGATGTTTTTCCTGTTGCCGGCTTGGGGTTTGAGTAATTCGGCGGCTACAATGGTTGGGCAGAATCTCGGTGCAAAGGAACCAAAACGCGCCGAAGAAGCCGTAATGAAAACCGCAAAATACAATGCCGTTTATATGGGTTTTGTGATGCTGATTTCACTTTTCGGGGCAGAAATCCTGGCCGCTTTTTTCACGAATGACGTACACGTGCAGCTGGTTGCCGTAAAAGCCGTGCGGATTATCGCACTCGGTTATATCTTTTACGGAATCGGGATGGTGATGATCAATGCCTTTAATGGCGCCGGCGATACGTGGACACCGACGAAAATCAATTTTGTGGGTTTTTGGCTGTTCCAGATTCCGTTTGCCTATTTGCTTGCCAAGTATTTTGAAATGGGACCGACAGGCGTTTTCATCGCGATTCCGGTTGCGGAAACGGCGATTACGATCACCGGATTTATTTTATTCAAAAGGGGAAAGTGGAAAACCATCAAGGTCTAATTAACTTAATATTATGTTAATCGCAATTATATAATACTTTCATAAAATTGTATAAGACAATCGGTAGGTCTTATCTATAATTTAGTTAAAAATTAAAAGCAGGTATTTTGCTTGCAGCAACTAACTAAAAACCAAATGTTATGAAAGCCTTATCACTAATAGTTTCTTCGACTGTGTTTATGATTGCCGGGTATTTCTTTGTAACAGATTTCAACTTGTCCGGAGAAATGAACCACTTAATTTATATGAGCCTTTTAGTCATCCTGATGCTGATTTGTATTGTTGGCATGATGATCAACGTGCCTTTAATCATCCGCGAAAGACGCAAAATGAAAGTCCTTGTTTATAATAAAATCACCAAAAGAACGCTGAAAAGAGAGCACATCAAATGGAATCTTGAAACTTCATAAACTCTATATACTCGAAAACCCTTTAAGAGGCGGCTTTTTTTAAGCCGTCTTTTTTTGTGGATTAATTTAAGACTGAATTTCAAAATCCCCCAAATGCCTCGCCCGGATTATTTGAGATTAAGAGGAGGAAGCCCAAGTCGGCTTCAGGTGTTTTTTTGAAAGGCCGAAAAAATTAATACAGTTAAATTATAGCCCCGATTGTAGTGGGAAATCTTTTTATTGCCTGCATAAAGTCCGTCTACTGCGCTTGGAATTACAAAGCAATAAAAAGATTGAAACGAAAAGTGGGACAAAACATGAATTTGAGATTAAATATCTACTCCTAAAAAACAATTATTTCCTTACTTTTACTTTTTACAAAACTTCATTAATGAACACTACAATCGTTACGCTTCTCCTATTTATGGTCGCTTTAGGTTTGGGCATTTTTATCGGCAAATTGATTTTTACGGCCAAGGCCAGTGCGGCGAAAACCGGGCTTGAGGAAAAAATCATTTCACTTACGGCGCAATACAGCCAGCTGAAGGAACAATTGCTTTCTGAAAAAGCGGCGGTCGAAAAACAAATCCAGCAAATCCATTCCGACAGGGAAACAATCCGCGCCGAAAAAGATACTTTGGCCATTCAGCTGACGCGCAAAGAAACCGACTTTGAGAATCTTTGGGAACGAAACCTCGAGCAGAAGCAGGAAGTCGAAAAGCTGCAGGAGAAATTCACGAAGGAATTCGAAAACCTCGCTAACAAGATCATGGAGGAAAAATCCCTGAAATTCACGGAGCAGAATAAGGAAAACATGAAGAATATCCTGTCGCCGCTGCAGGAAAAAATACATTTGTTTGAGAAGAAAGTTGAAGACACGCATAAGGAAAGTATTGATTATCATGCGGCTTTGCGCCAACAAATCCTAGGGCTTCGCGAGATGAACGAGCAGATGAGCAAGGAAACCGTCAACCTGACGAAAGCGCTCAAGGGCGACAGCAAGATGCAGGGGAATTGGGGCGAATTGGTGCTCGAACGCGTCTTGCTAAAATCTGGGCTCGAACGCGGACGCGAGTATGAAATCCAGCAGAGCTTTACCAATGAAGAAGGCGCGCGTGTTTTTCCGGATGTCGTGATCAACTTACCCGACGGCAAGAAAATGATTGTCGACTCGAAAGTGTCGCTGACGGCGTATGAGAAATACAGCAACGAAGATGACGAACTGTTGAAAATCGTCCATTTGAAAGAACATGTCAATTCGATCAAACGCCATGTCGAGCAACTCGGAGACAAGAATTACCACGATTTGTATGAGATTGAAAGTCCGGACTTTGTGTTGCTTTTTATCCCAATCGAACCAGCTTTTGCCTTGGCTTTAAACGAAGACACCGCTTTATACAACAAGGCATTTGAGAAGAATATCGTGATTGTCACGCCTTCGACGCTTTTGGCGACGTTGCGTACGATTGACAGTATGTGGGCCAATCAAAAGCAGCAGGAAAACGCGTTTGAAATTGCACGCCAGGCCGGCGCATTATATGATAAGTTTGAAGGTTTTGTGGGCGATCTCGTCAAAGTCGGAAACAAAATAAAGGACAGCAAAACCGAATATGACAACGCCATGAATAAATTGGTTGAAGGCAAAGGCAACCTGATCACCAGCGTTGAAAAGCTCAAAAAAATGGGTGCCAAAGCCAAAAAATCACTGCCTGAAAACATATTGAAAAGGGCCGAAAACGACCAGGTCGAAATTGAAAACAGCAACGATGAAACAAATCTTTAAAACCGTAAAATCATCAAAAGTCACGATTTCTCAGCTGATGCTGCCTTCGCACACGAACTTCAGCGGCAAAATCCATGGCGGCTATATCTTGTCGTTGATGGACCAGATTGCGTTTGCGAGCGCCTCAAAATTTTCGGGATATTACTGTGTGACCGCTTCTGTGGATACGGTCAATTTCCTGAATCCGATTGAAATCGGGGAATTGGTCACGATGAAAGCCAGTATCAATTATGTTGGTAAAAGCTCGATGATTGTAGGCATTCGCGTCGATTCGGAAAACATCCGGACCGGCACAATAAAACATTGCAATTCTTCCTACTTCACCATGGTTGCCCAAGATGGGAACCAAAAAAATATAGCGGTTCCGGGATTGATTATCTCCAATTATGACGAAGTCCGACGTTTTTACAATTGCCTCAAACAGATTTCGCAAAAAAAGGACAGGAGTCAGCACGAAGAGGTTTTTGATTACAAATCAGCTGAAGCGCTGAAAGGCCTTGAATCGTATAATGTGCGGATTGACATCCAATAATCCATTTTCAGGAAATTAATTTAATTAAACAATTCTCTTATTTTATTGGAGAATGTGTTTTTTGCAGGTTTTTTTTCAACATATAACTCACATTATTTGTGAATGTTGTAAAATATTTATTATTTTTGGAAGGCATTTTTAAAACTTATGAAAAGAAATTACCTACTACTATTAGCGATATTGTTTGTACTGATTACGCTGAATTCATGTTCTAATTCTGAAGACAATTATGCTCCGGTTTCGCCGGTTGTTGTGGATTTGACGCTGGTTCCATATCCAAAATTATCCGATTACAAGTTTTTTGACGGATTGATGAAAGACCAAAAGCCAGCATTGAATGTATTGCCATTCCAGCCTGCGAGTACGTTGTTTACTGATTATGCCCACAAAAAACGATTCGTTTGGATGCCGGTTGGTACAAAAGCGACTTATAACAGTGACAATTCTGTGTTGGAACTGCCTGTCGGTGCAGCATTGATCAAGACGTTTTATTATGATAACGTCCAGAATATTTCACCTGCCGGAGGAACGAGAATCGTTGAAACCCGTGTCATGATAAGAAAAGCAAGTGGTTGGATGTTTGCAGAATATGTCTGGAATGCAGAACAAACGGAAGCCTATTACGATATGGCAGGAAGTTTTACCGACATCACCTGGAAAGATGAAAATAATGTCGTAAAAAGTGCGACATATAGGATTCCGAATGAAGAGCAGTGCATCGTTTGCCATAAAAAGAGACAAATTATTGACGGTAATGAAACCACACTGTTTATACCAATTGGAATCAAACCCCAAAATTTGAATTTTAATTTAACTTATGGTACGGTTTCAAAAAACC
>DATHKH010000195.1:0-27336 GCA_035286325.1 Flavobacterium sp. | reverse complement strand
TGCTTTAACGTTCCGGTCGAAACTTTCATTTCCTGTGCATCGGCAGAGGCGAATCCTAAAAAAGCCAGAAATAACAGTACAGTTTTCATATTGGAGAATTATCTTTTCAATGCAAAGTGGCCTTTGATGGTTTTGCCATTTTCAAATTTCACGACAAACCAATAGTCATCAGAAAGCATCGGATGGCCGTTATATGTTCCGTCCCAGCCATTTCCGGCTGCGCCAATCTGTTTCAGGAGTTTGCCATAACGGTCAAAAATATGGATGATCGTTCCCGGGCCAAACCTGCTGCTGATGCCTTTCACATTCCACGTATCATTAAATCCATCGGCGTTTGGCGTAAAGTACGGCGGAATTCCCAGTACCGAAATTTCCTGGCTTGCGATAGGGCAACCGTTGGTATCTTTGACATAAACCGTGTGGATTCCGGCCTCGACATTCACAAACACATTCGAAGTCTGGAAAGCATTCTGGTAATCGAGGCTGTACACATAATCGCCATAACTGTTGGAGGCCAAAGTAACGACAATCGTATTGTAATCGCTCAAATCTGCCACCGCAATGTCCTGGATGATCGCCGAACTCGAAGCCACAACCGGAATCGTCCTGATTTTACTACAGCCATTATCATCAGTGACTTCAACGGTATAAGTACCTTCGGTATTGACTGTCAATGTCGAAGCATGTGCGCCGGGAACCGGAACGCCTTCAAAAGCCCAGTTGTAAGTATAATCTGAAGTCGAACTGCCGTCAAGTATTCCAGCATCAAGGATTGTAGTGAATGTTGGCGTATTGACACAAACCAGATGCGTTTCAAGATCGGTATTGGTATCAATCTGCGGAAGCGGATTTACCTTGATATTGATGTGGTAAAGCCGTGAGCAATTATTCCCGCTTTCAATCCTCGCATACAGCGTTTGCAACGTATATGGCACAAGGTTTTGATAATGCTGCGGATCGGCAATCTGGTTTTGTTCCAGCAAAGCATCCGTTTCATTGACATAATACCTGATATTTTGCGTACCGCTGACAGGAATGCCCGCAGTCGTCAGGTCAAAAATCAGGAAACCGTCTTCGTGATCTATCGTTTCACATTGTTCAGGTAGATTGATGGTCTGGTTTGCCAATAAGTTGACGGACAGGTTCAGCGTACTGTAGCTGAAACATCCGGTCGTGTTATTGGTGATGCGCACCGTTATCGGTTGTGGATTTGAAAGATTCGTATAATCGTTTTCGAGTTCGTTCACGTTGTTTTGTGCATCCGATAAATTTGCAAAAAAATCAATTGATAAATTCGGATCGTTATTCGTCAGGCTGGTATTGGCTTCGGCCAAATTGAACAAAGTGATGCCGTCGGGATTCGTACCGGTATCGCATTGTACCAATGTTCTCGTTACGACGGCCGGCAGCGCATTGATGTTCAGGGTTACAGCATCTGAAATCAACCCGCAAACATTCCCGACTTTGCTTAAAATTACACGGAATTTATTATTGTTCATTGCCGGCGTCACATTATTGACCGTCAGTGCTGGAGTCGTGGTTCCTGAATAAACAAGTCCATCCGAAATATTAAAATAATTGATGTCGTTTGTCGTGACCTGCCATTGATAAGTTACACCCGCATTGGTTTCAATGGTAAAAGTCGCATCCTGATTTTCGCAGGTTGATCCACCTCCGCTGGTATTTTGCGGTTGGGAAGTGATGGTAATCGGTGTTGCCATCAGGTAATTCGGGTCCGGCGAGGTGTAACCGTTGACACTACTCGTGACAATGCCATTTGCATTGACTGTCGGCGGTGCTGCACTTCCAAGAATTCCGTCGTTGTCAGGGTCTGAAAATCCTGCCTCACGCACATCGTTGCACAAGTCATTGTCGTTGTCCTGCTCGATATAATTGTGGATTCCGTCTCCATCGGTATCGGTCAGCGTATAAGACAATATGCCGCTGTCGGCTGCTGTTTCCACTGTATTCGATAATCCGTTGGTGCCGAATGATGGCGGATTTCCATCAATGACTCCGTTGTTATTGGCATCAATGGCATTGCTTCCGGATTCTGTCAAATCGTAAATACCGTCATTGTCACTGTCAAGGTCGAGATAGTCGAACACCGCATCCGTATCCGTATCTGCCGGAATAATGCCAGTGCCATAAGCATCATCCATTCCATCCAGATCCGTATCGTTATTTGTTGCAGCCACAAAATTGGCGCCCTGAGATTCGTATACATCTAAAATGCCGTCATTGTCACTGTCGAGATCCAATTGGTCGGGCGTTCCATCGCCATCGGAATCTTTTGGCACACAAGAAGCCAAAATCCTGAATGTGGATTTGGCGTTGCCCGTATCTATAAGATTTTTATGGGTAAACGTAAATGAATTGACCAGATAAGACAGAAACTTAAACGTACCGATGCCAGCAGGCAGCGGCGTTGACCGGTTCAGTCGGAAGCGTATTTCAAAAGAAGAAAATTCGGTGACACCGCTTTCATAAATCCCGTCATAATTGGTATCAATCAGCAGTTGGTTTGTCGGATTTAAAACGGTGATGGTTTTATTTACGGGAACGTTGACTACAAACTCTGAATTCGAGTTGATGAGATCTGTCGCATTTGCAGTCAATACATATTCCATCGAAATGCTTACCGGCTGTCCATAAACCATTTTGTAAATGACAGAATTGCCTTTGCCGGCAGTGGTTTCAGTGACAAAACTTCCGTCGGCTGCACCGGTAAGTGGTACTGCTGCCGGTATTCCTGTTGCCGGAGGAAAACTTCCTGTAAAAGTATTTGAATAAGTACCGACACTTACAGATCCCGCAAGCGGATTGGAAAGATTAAAAGGCGCCGAACCATATGATTCCGTGCAGTTTGTTATGCCGTCATTGTCATTGTCAATATCCACATTGTCGTTTGCTTGGTCATTGTCAAGATTGCTTGCGCAGGAACTGACCGGGATTTTATCTGAAATCAACGTTGTTCCGCAAGCACCGATTGTAGCTGATACATGGTAATATCCGGGCAATGTAGGCGCATAGCTACTGGCAGTGGCGCCGGGAATCGCGACATCATTGAAATACCATTGGAAAATATCAAAAGCCGTCAGCGGACTTACCGATAAGGAAATATTCGGAATGCAATATTCGGCAGTTATATCCAGCCTGTCAAATGCAACTTCGGGCTTGAAGGTAAAACCGGAATAAAATCCACCAAAAGTTGCCGCACCGTTTGAACCATACGAGGCCAGGTAAAGTTGGCCAGTGGAAAATACTGAGACGTTTCCTGATAAGCCAGTAATGTTATAAGTGACATAACCTGGATTTCCAACGACACTTGTTGGCCCCGCAATGTCGACGCCAGGCGGCAGGTCTAAAACTGTATATGGATTGCCATCAATAGTAAAGTTTAAGCTTGAACCTGTTTGTGTAATAATGGTCACACGCCCGGTGAAAGTCCGGTTCCCAATTTTATCAAGTGCCGGGATATTATCAATGACATGGGGCGTTTCACAACTCAATGGCGGGACGAAAAACAACTCCTGGTTTGCTTGGTCAGCCCTGCTGTTGTCACCAATACTCTGGTAAGCAAAGACATTTTTAGAAGTCCTGACATATAGATTTCCGCTCGCATTATAAATGCTGCCCAACATGGCAATATAGTTGCCGGCATTCATTGTAAAGGTTGGTGTTGCATCTCCGTTCAAGAAGACTTCAGTGTTGTCTTCATGGGCAACGAGAAGTATTCTTTCGACTTCATCCTGACCGGTACTTCTAATAAAAATATAATCTTTTCCGGTACGCTCAGCCGAGACAATCTGGTCAAAACCAAGGTCGAGATTGCTCATTTGGCCATTTGATCCACCAAAAGATCCGCAATTCACGGCTATCGGTTTGTCTGAAGTAATCAATGAACCGATGAGTCCGTCACGATTGGCATTGTTCGGCCCTTCTACACCCATGACAAAACTCTGTCCGCTGTTGAGTGTAATGCTTGATGGCGTATTTCCGGCTGAAGTATTATTGATAAGCGTCACACCCGATTTAATATCGCTGAAATTGACAACAGTATTGTTTTCCGTCGCCAGGATAGAAACAAAAGTATATTGTATCGAACTGTAATTTGGCACAATCGTATTGACAAAAGCGCCAATCCGAAATTGGGTTCCTAAAGCCGCGAGTCCTTTTGATACCAATTCGCCTGCCTGGTTTCCATCGCCTGCGAGTACGCGTGCCGTGACATAAATAAGGTCATCTGCTTCTACAATATAGCCCTTATTTGACAATATGGAATTGACCTGATTTCTTGCAACGTTGAGTTGTGTACCTGATCCGGTACCGATAGAATAAATATAGGGCACATCCCTTGAAACCGTTCCTTCAACTACAGTACTGCCGAGTTTTATGATTCTAAAATTGACAGGTGTAAGGCTTGGTGTTGAAATATAAAGAAATTGTTCTTCGGGCACAACATCCTGTGAAGCCGATAATGGCGGGATATAGTGGGTTTTGCTGAATTGCGCGAAACAATTGACACAGCAAAAGAGGAATAACAATAAGGTATTCTTTTTCATGTTATAAAAATAGCAAATAAAAGATTATCTTTTTAGCGAGAAATGACTTTTTACTGTCCTGCCGTTTTGCAGTGTTAGTGTAAACCAATAATCGGTTGACGGCAAATCGGCGGCATTGAGTTTTCCGTCCCAGCCGGTTCCATTGCCTTTAAAGCTGTAGACCAATTTTCCGTAGCGGTCAAAAATGTTGACTGTTGCATCCGGCTGGCTGTTGAGGTTCTTAATTTCCCAAATGTCGTGAAAACCATCGCCGTTCGGGGTAAAATAATGCGGATAATCCATGACATAAATCTGCACCGGATCGGATGGTCCGCAACCGTTTTTGTCTTTTACATAAACGACATATTCCCCGGCAGCAACATTGGTAAACAGCGGGCTGTCCTGGTAATTGGCTCCGTCAAGCGAAAAGGCATAAACGCCGTCTCCGGTAAAAATTACCTGCACTGTATTCCCGTTTCCGGAAAAATCATGGATGCTGACCGAAGTGATTGTCGCAATTCCCGAAGCGAAGACATGGAAAGTTTTGATTGCATTACAACCATCGGCATTCGTAACAGTAACGGTATAAGTTCCCGGCGCGTCGGCTACAGTACTGGAATCCATATCGCCATTGCTCCATAAATATCCTGAAAAACCTGATCCGACGGTTAAAGTTTCAGGCGTTCCGTCGCATAGAAATACATTCTCATCCTGGAAATTTGCCGGATTGAATGCATTGATGACCAAAGTCACCGGGACGATGCCGTAACAATCCGGGCCGTTGACAATCCGGACATAGATGATTTGTTGGTTTGCAACAGTATTTGTAAAACTATTCGGAAGCGGATTGGTCTGCAATACGGCTTCATTCGCCGAAGCGTAATATTCCACTGCCAAACCTGCAGGCAATCCTGTTAAAACTTGGGGTGTGACTTGTGCGGCCAAATCAAATACGGTAATTCCATCCTGGTCTGAATCCAAATCGCAGGTTGTTATCGGGCTTTGATTGGCAATGGCATTGTTGGCAATCTGCAGGTTTACCGTCGCATAATTGGAGCAACCATAAGCGTTCATGACCTTTGCAATGATTTGGTTTGTATTGGTATTCTGGTATGCGGTCGGATTCGCGATTTGATTGACGCCGTTTTGTGCATCAGGCAGGTTTTCATAATAAGCAGGCTGGCTTAATGCCGTATCTCCCATTGTGATGAGATTGTCGATCCTTGTCAGGTCAAATGTTGAAATGCCGTCATTGTTGTCGTCACATTGCACCAATGCAACTGGTGAAGCCAAAATGGGTAAAACCGAATATTCAATTGTCACTTCGCCGGGAACGATACATCCTGTCCCGCCGAGATCGACTTCCACAGAATATACGCCAGGGGCAGAAACCGTATAAGTCGGATTGGTTTGCCCTAAAATAGGATTGCCGTCTTTCAACCATTTGTAGGTATTGCTTCCCGGTTCTGTGGCGTCAAGCGTATAAGTTTCTCCATAACAAACCGGATTGTTGGTGGCAAAAAGCCTGTCGCCACCTAAATCGGTTCCGACTTTAAAACTTCCGGCGCCAAGAAAGATGGCCGAATCATAGCGGATGTTTTCCTCATCGGCAATAGCCAGCTTAATATGATAAGTAGTGCCTGGAATCACTGTGGCTTTTGCTGTCAGCACAACAGTCTGGCCGCCAAAATTAATCGGATATTCCGATGGATTATAACCTGCAAAATACGCTTCATTTTCAGCGCCACAGCTTGAGCCAATTTGTGGATGGACAGTAGTGACCAGAACCGGAATATTTGTATTTGGGATGACCGCGAGATTTTGATAAGCTGCAGCACTACCTACAGGCTTGAGCAGAAAGGCAAACCCATCGGAATATTGGCATGGTGCAGTTCCGGAATATTCTTCGGATGCGAAAATATAATCAAAGCTGATTTGGCTGGTCAAAGGCGTGAAATCAAACTCGAGTGCCGTAGCATTAAAAGTACCATTGATTCCTAAAGCCTGCTCAACATCGGCATCGCCTTGCCAATTTACAGAACCTTCATCAATCAGGTTGTCATTGGGTCCTTCGGTACGAATTGCCCTTGAAGTGCTGAGTACGATGCCTTCTGAAAATGGAAAATTGGGGGAATTGTTGCTGAAATAGCCGTAACTCTGCTGGCCGTTGCTGAAAGTATCACCGCTGACGGTAAAATTTGAAACGCCAGCGCACGGGTTGTTGTGTATCAAAACATCCTCAACGAGTTGTTGGGCGGTATGGGTATCGTCAACTTGGATATACTGCGCGGAAAGCGTACCTGAAAGGCACACCAATCCCCAAAAGAAAGTATTTTTTACAACCCCCATAAGCATCCGCAAAGATACTATAAATCGCGTCTTTTTAGCAGTTTATACGACATTAACACAAAGATAACAGTCCATGCCACAACAATCAGGATTTCGGTAAAATGAACGCCGTAATCCTTAATATTTCCCGTTCCGCCAATGGTGTTTTCAATATTTTTGACGACTGACAAACGCGTAAAAGGTTCCTTAATCAGGTTTGACATCGATTCAAGTGGTAAAAATTGCGTGAAATTGCGGTCATAATCGTCATTTGGAAAGACCTTGAAGTTCAGGATACCAATGATAATCCCTTCCAAAATGTACCAAACAAACAAAAAGCCGATGGCAAATGCGGAACGCTTGACGAATATCCCAAGGAAAAGGCAGAATGAAAAGAATGCTGTCAGCTTGACAAAATAGGCGAGCAGGTATTCCAAATCAGAAAAAACAATACCTATTTCTGTATATGAGGAAAAGCAATAACCCAAAATCAGCGACATGATAAAAACAAAAACCGTCGATGCAAAGGCAAATAAAACAACGGTCAGGAACTTAGACTGGATGAATTCCTGTTTGCTCATCCCGTCAATCAAATTTTGTTTCAGTGTTCCATAACTGTATTCGTTTGCCATCATCGAAACGATCACAATGGCAAGGAAAAATTTAAGGATTGCCGCAATGTAAGTGTTGAAATGCCAGATGTAAGGAAAGTTGAAAATGCCCTGTTCGGCAATGTGAAGCTGGAAATTCCCAATATTAAACTTGATGGAAGCAATCAGTGCGATAAACGAAAGTATAACGAAATAACTGATGGTCAAAACCCTGCTGGCCCTGTTTTTCCAGATTTTCTGGAGTTCTATAGAGAGTAATCTTTTCATTTTAGTGTTTGTTGTTAGTCAGTTCCAGGAATTGTTCTTCAAGACTGTTTTTGCGTTTGACGAGGTGTTTCAGTGAAATATTTTTCTCGAAAAGGAAACGGTTCAGTGCCGAAGCCTCAAGCGGGCTTTTCAGGTAAACCAATATTTTTCCATCTTCTTCTGAAACTTTATCGATGGCAGGATGTTGTGACAAAGCAAATTGCAGTTCCGCTTTATCATCGGATTCCAACTCGAAAAAACCTTCGTTGGAAGTCATTCCGTCCACTTTTCCCGAATAAAGGATATGACCATGCCGGAGCACCAAAACATGCGAGCATACTTTTTCGACTTCGTCCAATAAATGCGACGCCAGTAAAATGGTCGTGCCTTGTGAAGCGATTTGTTTGATGATGTCGCGGATTTGGTGAATTCCCTGCGGATCGAGACCGTTTGTAGGTTCGTCGAGAATCAGGATTTCCGGATCGTTCAATAGGGCAGAAGCAATGGCGAGCCGCTGTTTCATCCCGAGCGAAAAAGTCCTGAATTTGCTGTCTTTCCTGTCAATCAGGCCAACGATTTCAAGTTTTTCCTCAACTTTGGCGTAATTGATTCCTTTGATTTTACAAACCAGCTGGAGGTTTTCCTTTGCGGTCATGTAAGGATAAAAGTTCGGCCTTTCGATAATGGCGCCGACTTTTTTCAAGGCTTCATGGGTTTGCATTTTGCCGCCGAACCAGCTGTATTCGCCGGAAGTCTTGTTGACAACATTCAGTACAATGCCAAGCGTAGTGGATTTTCCGCTGCCGTTCGGGCCGAGGATTCCGTAAACATTGCCTTTGTAAATTTCGAGGGAAACGTTATTGACGGCGTGTACTTTGCCATAACGTTTATGAAGGTTTTTAATGGAGAGAATGGTTTCCAAATTGGCCGGTTTTAGATTAGTCTGATTAGGACGACCAAGATAAGAATTTGTTACCGGTTATTTTTTTTGAAAAAAGAAATTCGGATTAAATATGCGAATGTCTTCTCTGGTGGAGATTGACCAATGCATCGTTGATTTCGCGATGTTCCTGCGTAAGTGATATTTTACGGCCCAATACATCATTGGTAACCTGGACATGGCATACGGAACATTCGAATTCCTTGAAATGGTCGGTGATGTATTTGGTGGTTGTGAATTTATGCCCGAAAAGCGCACACAACAATCTGCCTTTGATGGAATTTTCCTTGTAAGTAATTGATTTCATGTTCTGTAGATTAGGGACGATAAACCTACACAACTTGATTTACGCAGCAAAATAAACTCGATGAATTGCAAAGAAAATCTTTTAATTGCAAGCAAAAACTTACAAAATGCAGTTCGTCGATAAAAAAATCCCCAATCTTAAATTGAGGATTATATGAATGGCAAATTTGGTTACGATTTCTGTTCCTTATTGAAATACACCAGATAATAATACATCTGTTTTTCCTCGTCCCAGCCTTTTTCGACATATTTCTCGGCGCTTTCGGGGTTGATGAAATCCATCTTGATTTGGATATGCGTATCAAGGTTGATGACATTCTTGATTGATTTTCGCGCATCAGAAACCGCAGAATTCGCAATCGGGAAAGTCGTAATGTCTTCAATGCTGTATTTTTCGCCTTTGTCGACCTTGTAGTTTTTGAATTCCGGAATCAAATCGGGATTGTCCAAAACCTCATTCAGGAAATTGGTTTCCTCAAACTGGTCGTTTTTGGCAAAATAATTCACCGAACGGTTCATGAACATGACTTCTTCCTTTTTGTCTTCAGCCGGAAAAACGACATCTTTCGCAAATCCCTGGCAGAATTTCAGGTATTTCTTGGTGATGAAATTCTCATCCTCAAACGCATCGACCGAAAGGAAATGCTCGAGCCAGTAACGTGCGTCATAACGGTTGCTGTCGACCGTCAGGATTTTGTAGCCTTCTTCTTTTTTATGGTTGAAAATCAGGCAGCCTTTGTCCAACTTGTTGAGATTGATGCCGTGCTGCAAAATCATCTCAAGATCGGTTCCTTTCTCATTGAACTGCAGAAAATCGGATTGGAGTTCGCTTTTGAAAACCCCAACCGCATCCACAACGGTATTGTCAATGTTTAGATTGGTCAGGTAAGCGACATACACTTCACCATTTTTAATATGCGGATGATTCGACTGCTCAAAAAGGTGCTGCGTGATTTTTTTGGAAACATCGTGAAGATTGTCCGGATTTTCAAAGATTTCTGTCGCCAGTTTGAACATGTCGTTGTATTCCAAATCTACTTCGTGGGCAAACTGGTAGTAGTTTTCTTCTTTTTCGCGGAACGGTTTAAGAAAATATTCCTTCATCAGCGGAACGATTTCGTCATTCAGTGAAAATGGCTGTCCTGATAAAAATGTCCCTTCGTTGCGGCTTTTGTTTCCAACACGGTGGATGGAAAGCGTTTGGATGTGCGTATTGTATAAGTTGATCATAGTTTTTGGTAAAAGAGCCAAGAGACAAGGACAAGATTTGAAAACGTCTTGACTCTTGTCTCTTTTTTCTATTTTATAATAATTAATTCCAGTTTTCTTCGAACCCGAAATCCTCAAAGTTCTCGCCGCCTTCGTCGAGCATGTCGAGGTCATCTTCGTCATAATCGTCCTCGTCGTAATCGAAAGCGTTCTCAGCCGAATCGGAGAAATCCTTTTCGGGCGCATCAGCCGGCATTTCGCCATGAGAAAAAAGTGTGTTCGGGTAAATCATGCCGACTTCCGCTTCTTCCATCGCCGCAAGTTCGACAAAGAATGTCCACATGTTCAGGAAATCATACACATAAATAATCTTTGTGTTTTCCTTATCGAGGATTTCCGACAATGGATAATCGCTCATTTTTTTTTGTTCACCAACGACATCGCCGGTATCAAAAAGCGAAATCTCCTCTTCCTGGTTCCATTGGTCGTCACAAGTGTAGAATGAGGCAATTTCCATCCCGTCAAACCCGAAGGCATTGACAATGGCATTGTGCAGATCTTCTAAGCTGTCATCTGATTGTATCGCAATATCCCTGAAAACATCTTCTTCAGAATCAAGGATAACCCTAAATTTATAAACCATAACCTTATTTTTTATAGAGAGCGCAAAGGTAAAATATATATTGGCTTGTGGAAGAAAAAGTAATTAACAATAATACTGAATTTTATAGAAAAGGACTTTTAAATTATTGCTTAACGAACCGTTTCCGGATGGTTTTTCTTATCGCGTGAAATTGCCTGCTTGCCGGATAAACCCTTTTTGAAGTCATGTTGTTAAAGATCAAAGCGGTAACCAGCAAAATAAATGCGCCACTCAAAACGGGCGAAACCACATACCAGTAGCCAAGATTCTTAATCGCTGCCGAACCCGTAACCGCAATCAAAGCTGTTGCGCCACCGGGCGGATGAAGCGTTTTGGTGACCTGCATCAGCACAATCGAAAGTGACACCGCCAAAGGTGCAGTTATCCAAAGAATGTCGGGTGCAAATTTTTGTACCGTAACGCCAACAATTGCCGAAACCAAATGGCCGCCAATCAGGTTTCTCGGCTGGGCCAACGGACTTTGAATCACGCCGTAGACCAATACGCTTGACGCCCCAAAAGAGCCAATCATCCAAACCACATCTGAGTCCGGCAAAGTTTGCGACTGCAGGTAAGCAATAATCCCGATTCCGACAAATGAACCCAAAAAGGCCCAAAAATGCTCCCTGAAATCGACCAGCGTTTCCTTATAAAGGACGTATTTCGTTTTCCGGTAAGTGCGTTTGATTTTTTTTATCGGCATGCGCGTTTATTTTGTAGCGGGAAAAGTATACACTGTAAACGGATAAATGGTTTTTGCCGTGTATTTTGAAATCAGGCAGACAACCAAAATCGGAAAGAACAAAGTATAATCATTGATCAGTCCGCAAACCAAAAACAAAGCGGTAAACGGCGCATGAATGCTGGCGCTCAAAACGGCTGCCATTCCAATGACCATGAAATTGACAGGAATGACATTGGCGTTAAAAAAAGTATTGAGTATCGTTGCTGCAAGCAAACCCAAGAAAGCCCCGACAAAAAGGCTTGGCGCAAAAACGCCGCCGTCGCCGCCCGAAGCCAAAGTTGCGGAAGTCGCGACCGGTTTTAAGATTAAAATCCCGATTAAGGTCAGCGCCAACGGAAGCGTCATAACCAAATCCGGATTGTTGAAAACGGTTTTTAAGGCATGATAACCGTCGCCATACAATTGCGGTAAAACAATCAGCAAAAGGCTCAAAATGACTGCGCCTAATATAATCCTGTGGTAGTGCGCCTGTATTTTTGAAAATTGGCTTTTAAAAAACAGCACGCATCTGGTCAGGTAAACCGAATTGATTCCGGCTAGAATGCCCAACACGATAAAATACGGAATCGCTTTATAATGCCAGGTTGTAATGGCAATTGACAATGGCGGCGCTTCATCCATGACATAAATCAATCCGAATGCAACTGAAACCGCGATGATTGTTGTCAATAGGAAAGTCTTGCCGATTTTTTTTGAAATGACTTCCAATGCAAAAAAAATCCCGGCAACCGGGCTGCTGAACAAAGCGGTGATTCCCGCTGCAACGCCCGCGCAGATCAGTTCTGTTTTGTATTCCCGGAAAAAGTTTGCCTTTTGTTGCGCCACCGAACCAATCGTTGCCGAAGCCACGACCGTTGATACTTCAATTCCTGTCGATCCGCCGAAAGCCACAGTCAGCAACCCGTTGAAAAAATGCGATGGGATTTTATAGACCGGAAGGTTTTTGCTTTTGGAATTGGTGCTTTCGAAAATTTCGGTAATGCCTTTGTTTGGTTTTTTCTTAAACAAGTATTCCCTTAAAAAATAAATGACCGACAACCCGATGATCGGAAAAATAAGCAGGTAAAAAAGCGAAGTATCAGTCTTGTGCATGAAAATGGCTTCATAATATTCTGTAATCCTTTTTAGCGCCAGCGCCAGGAAAGCCGAAAGAAAGCCAATTAATATGGAAACAATAATCAATTTCCGGAGTTTGATCCGGTTGAGGTTTTTTCTAATCGCGGTATGATTCATTGGAAAATGCTTTGAATTACAAAATTAGCCAATGGAATCCATAACCTTTCGCAATTGTTCCTATTTTATGATTGTTTTATAATTTGGGAAAGGTTTGAAAAATTAAATTTTTTGGGCGTTGCCTTCGGCCGGGCTTTCCGCAGTGCGCGGCACTTTGTTTCAATCCCTAACGCGGGCGGCAACTAATTTTTAAACCAATCTCATTCAAGATTAAAAAAATGAACATGAAAAAACCCGGAGAACCGGGCTTCTGATTATTTTTTTTCTTCCTTCGAGCACAGCCCGACAATTTCATGAAAGATGTCATGCGCTTCAGACAAGGCTTTCGTAATGTCTGCATCCGAAGCTTTTGAAGCGACCAATTTGCTCACTTCAGCAGTTTTGGCCTGCAGGTTTAATACTGAAGCCTGGATTGCTTTCGTATGAAACGCTGCAGGAACGTCATTGGCCTGGGTCAGTTTTTGTGCCGCGTCCGTCAATTCCTGCGAACGGGTTTTGATCGGCTCTAATTTTCCTTCTTCTGCCGGATGGAAAGTAGCCGACATGACTTCGTGGAATGCTTTTAATGAAGGCCAGTCTTTTAAGGATTGCGCCGACAAATTGTTTACCGCAAAAAATAATGCGATGGCTGCAAATGTTTTAATGTATTTCATATGATAGTTATTTGATTCCAAATATAGTATTTATTCTTTTTCGCCGAGCGCAATCCACCAATGGTTTCCCGACGGATCTTCAAAACCTGCGGTGTAGCCATATTCCTGTTTGCTTGGTGGCATCAGGGAAGTAGCACCATTTTCGATGGCCCTGGCATAGACATCGTCAACATTTTCAACGTGGATATACATTCCGGCGGGTTTGACGCCCCAGTTTTCATTGGCCTCGCCAAACATGATTACCGCATCGTAGATTTTTATTTCGCCATGTTGGATTTTGTTGTTGTCATCCGCATAATAATGGATCATTTGCTCTTTGGCATTGAAAACTTTTTTCGTGAATGCCAGGAATGCCTGTGCGTCTTTCATGACAAGATAGGGCATTACAGGAAGATATTGTGGAGGTATTTTCATGGTTGTTAATTTTAATAAAAGTACAAATTTTTTCCACTTTGAAAACCAATTTCTCATTTCATCCCCAAAATTCGACAGTTCGGTCAGGAAACTTTTCATAGGTTTGTCTGCTGAACCATATTTGCCGTATCAAAACCAATAGTATGAAACCACAAGTTCACGAACACCAAAAAAACAATAACAAAAGCGTGAGTAAATCAATTTTTACTTTTTTTATTTCAATTTTGTCAATAACGGCCTTTTCACAATCGGTTATTTCCGGAAAAGTCACCGACATGAAAGGCAGTCCGATTCCAGGTGCCAACGTTTTTATTGAAGGCACTTATGACGGCACATCAACCGATGAAACCGGAAATTTTAAATTCACCACAACCGAAACAGGAAGCCACATACTTGTGGTCAGCTACCTGATTTACGAAACTTCGAAAATTGCGATTGACGTTGCCAATTTCAAAGACCAAACGGTCAGGCTCAGGGAAAACGTCAACACGCTTGATGCAGTGATTGTGACTGCCGGAACTTTCGAAGCCGGAGACAAAGCCAGGGTTTCGGTATTGAAACCTTTGGACATTGTGACCACTGCCGGTGCTGCCGGCGATATTGTTGCGGCTTTGCAGACTTTGCCGGGCACACAAACCGTTGGCGAAGATGGCAGATTGTATGTTCGCGGTGGCGAAGCAGATGAAACGCAAACTTTCGTCGACGGCATCCGTGTCGCACAACCTTATAATGCGAGTACGAATGAATTGCCAACGCGCGGTCGGTTTTCTCCTTTTTTGTTTAGCGGAATTTCATTTTCCACCGGTGGTTATTCTGCTGAATACGGCGAAGCGCTTTCGAGTGTGCTGTTGCTGAACACGCAGGATGAACCGGACCAGAATAAAACCGATATTGCCCTGATGACTGTCGGACTTGGATTGGGGCATACCCAAAAATGGAAAAAAAGCTCGCTGAGTTTCAATACATCTTATGTCGATTTGGCACCATATCAGGCTGCATTTCCTGATGCTGCCGATTGGAACAGGCCATATCAATCCTTGTCTGGGGAAACAGTTTACCGCTATCATTTTGTAAATGGGATTTTCAAACTGTATGCAGCTTTTGACGCATCGCGTTTCGATATCAACCAGAAAACCATCAACGCGCCTTTTACAAACAGGATTGACCTGCACAACAATAACTTTTACCTGAACTCTTCATACAAAGGCAGTCTGGCCAACAACTGGCAAATGACAACCGGTTTGGGTTATGGCTACAACCAGAACAAAACAGGAGTTAATCTTGACGATTTGAAGAATACGGAATACAGTTCGCACCTGAAACTAAAATTCAAAAAGAGCTTTTCCGACCGTTTCAAACTCTCATTCGGTGCGGATTATTTCATCACGCAGTTTGACGAAACCTATCATGTCAACGAAGGCTCGACTTTTCCAACCGGCTATAATGCGAATATTGGGGCGGTTTATACCGAAGCGGATATTTTCTTTTCGAAAAAACTCGCTGCGAAAATCGGCGTCAGGGCCACAAACAACGATTTGCTGAACGAAACCAGCGTTTCGCCAAGGATTTCGATTGCATATAAAGTCAGCAGAAAAGGGCAGTTTTCATTTGCTTATGGCGATTTTACGCAGTCGCCAAAACAGGAATATTTGAAGTATTCCGACTTTCACCAATTTGAGAGTGAAAAAGCATCACATTACATCCTGAATTACCAATACAGCAGGGAAAAACAGACGTTCAGGGCCGAAGCATACTTTAAGGAATACCGCGATCTTGTCAAATATAGCGGCACATTTCTATCGCCGACGAATTTGAATAATGACGGCCACGGCTATGCCAAAGGCTTGGATTTATTCTGGAGAGATGGCAAGTCGATCAAGAATATGGAGTATTGGATTTCCTATTCTTACATTGACACGAAACGGAATTACAGGGATTTCCCGACATCGGTGACACCGGGTTTTGTGGCCGACCAGAGTTTGTCGGTGGTGACCAAATACTGGATCAACGACTGGCGCTCGCAGGTTGGATTCACGAACAGTTTCAGCACCGGTAGGCCATACAACAATCCAAATGACTCGCCGCATTATATGAATGGCAAGACCAGAGGTTATAACAGCCTGAGTTTTAACTGGGCTTACCTGTTGAGCGCGCAAAAGATTTTGTATTTTTCAGTGTCGAATGTTTTGGGGAATAAGAATATTTACGGGTATGAATATTCGGATACGGCGGACGTGAATGGCAATTTCAACAGAAGGGCAATTGTGCCAACAGCCGACAGGTTCTTTTTTGTTGGATTCTTTTGGACGATCAGCGATGATAAGAAGAGCAACCAGTTGGATAATTTGTAACAATCATCAACTGAATTCAAAAGCCTAGCCCGGATTGAAGCGGCATCCTCGCGACGCAGGAGCGAGATATAGCGGACAGCCGGAAGTTGCTCCTAAAAACAAATAACAATTCATCCCTAAAAATCGACAGTTCAGTCACACAGTTTTTTATTACGCAGAAAACAGGAAGATATTTGTACCGGAAATTAAAACAGTTTCAATCATCAATAACAATAATCTAAAATCTAAAAACAAGAAATCATGGTTAAAGCAATTACAGCATTCGCATTATTTATCTGCAGTATCGTATCTGCACAGGGAAAATTTGAAGAAGGAATGGGAAAAGCGTTCCAACTTTGGGGAGAAGGAAAAAACGAGGAAGCATCGGCAATGTTCGAAAGAATCGCTTCGGCGGAAAAAGGCAGCTGGCTCCCGAATTATTATGTCGCATTGGTCAACACGACAACGGCATTCGGCACGACAGACAAAACCAAAGTCGGTGCTTTGCTGACAAAAGCACAGGACGCATTGGATATTGAAATGGCAAAGGATGACAAAAATCCTGAGCTTTTAGTGATGCAGGCATTGCTTTATACGGCTTATGTCGCTTCCGATCCGATGACGAACGCGATGAAATATTCGTCGAAAATTATGGAACTTTACACGAAAGCACAAATCATTGCGCCTGAAAACCCAAGGGTGGTTTTTGGGAAAGCGGAATATGAAATGGGCGGTGCGAAGTATTTTGGCAGCGACATCAAACCGATGTGTGCGGAAGTCGACCGCTCGATTGAACTTTTTGCGAAATTTAAACCTGAGACACCTTTTCACCCAAAATGGGGATTGGATCGCGCTTTGGCCACGCAAAAAGAATGTAAAAAGTAATATTTCAACTACATTAAAATCAGCTAATTATGCAATTTACTGTAAAATATTTATTTAAGGTTTTTATCAAAGGCCTAATCATCAGTATGATTATCGCATGTGTGCTGATTTCCGTTGAAATGATGTCCGGTGGCAGGGCGCTGCTTCTGAATAAAGCGTTCTTTATAGAGATTGGCTATTACTGCCTTTACGGTGTCACACTGACGCTTTTGAACGGGGTGTTTTTTGATTACATGTACCACAAGATAAGCTGGGGCAACTACGGCAAATACAAGATACTTCTTGGCGCCACAGGCAGTGTCATCCTGACAATGGTCGGTATATTTTTCATCAGGATGTTCATCAATGTCATTCTTGAAAAAGAATCGCTGCTTAGTTTCATGAATAATGAAAAGCCGCAGTATTACTTTGTTTCGTTCCTGATTACAATGGTAGTTTCGCTTTTTTTCCACGCATTATATTTTTACAAAAAGTTGCAGGAGAATAAAGTCAAGGAACAGAAGATCATTGCCGGTACGGCTTCCGCCAAATTTGAAAGCCTGAAGAACCAGATCGATCCGCATTTCCTGTTCAACAGCTTAAATGTTTTGAGCTCGTTGATTGAAGAAAATCCGGAGAATGCGCAAAAGTTTACAACTTCATTATCAAAAATTTACCGGTATGTTCTTGAACAAAAAGATAAAGAAATGGTTTCAGTTGAGGAAGAGTTGTCGTTTGCCAAAACGTATATGAATCTTTTAAAAATGCGCTTTGAAAACAGCCTGTTTTATGAGTTGCCGGAAAGCATCCCGAATCCGGAAGCCAAGGTCGTTCCATTGTCATTGCAACTGCTGTTGGAGAATACAGTCAAGCACAATGTAGCCAGTGAAGGCAAGCCATTGCATATCCGGATTTACATCGAAGGCGATTACCTGTGCATCCAAAACGACTACCGGAAAAAAGAAGTCCTGCAGGACAGGCAAGGCGTAGGGTTGCAGAACATCATCAATCGCTATCACATCATCACGAAGAGAAAAGTGCAGATTGAGGAAAATGAAGAAACTTTTACAGTAAAAATACCAATATTAACAAAACAAGTCGCAGCTATGGAAACAGATACTGACTTTGATTACAATGAAAATACGGCCTATTACAGGGCTAAGAAGCGCATAGAGGAACTCAAGGGGTTTTATGTCAATTTGATTGCCTACTGCTGCATTATTCCGTTCCTGATATACATTAACCTGACTTTTTCACCGGAATTCCATTGGTTCTGGTTTTCTGCCGGAGGCTGGGGATTTGGGTTGCTGATGCACGCATTTAAGGTTTTTGGCTACAGCTCGAATTGGGAAGAAAGAAAAATCCAGGAGATTTTAAGAAAAGAGGAGAACAAACAAAACTGGAAATAATGGAAAACAAGTATGAAAACGAAGACCGTTATATGAAAGCGGTCAAAAGGGTAGAAGAAATCAAAGGTTTTTATGGAAATTTGGCAGCTTACATCATTGTCAATATCGGATTGATGATCATTAATCTCGCAACTTCACCAGAGTATTTATGGTTTTTCTGGCCAATGTTGGGCTGGGGAATCGGCGTAGTATTCCACGGATTAAAAGTGTTCAATTACATGCCTTTCCTCGGAAGGGAATGGGAAGAAAAGAAGATGAAGGAATTCATCGAAGAGGAAAAAAGAAAAAAAGACCAGTGGCAATAATTAAATTATAGAAAAAATGGGAAGATTCAGAAGAAGACTCGAAAGTTACCAGGAAACAAACAATCCTGATCCACGGTACAACATTGCTTATCGGAAGGTGAAAAGAATCAAAGGGTTTTACAACCACTTGCTCGCATACCTGATATTCAATACGATCATCATCATCACAAATTTTGGGCAATATTTCGGTACGCCGGATTTCTGGAAATTCAATACTTTCTCCATCGCATTCTTTTGGGGAATTGGCCTTGTGGCTCATGGCGTTTCCGTCTTTGGAGCTAATTTGTTTTTTAGCAAAGACTGGGAAGAAAGAAAGCTCAAGCAGCTGATGGACAGGGATAAGAAGCAAAACTGGGAATAAAGTTTTACCTTTAAGCAAATAGCCAATCCTTGAAAAAATACCTGCCAATCATCGCAATCCTTTCGCTTGTAAAGCTTTGCATCCATCTGATAGGAAACCGCAATTACGGATTCCATCGCGATGAACTGCTGCATCTTTCCGTCAGCCTCCATCTCGATTGGGGTTATATGGAATTCCCGCCGTTCATTGCGTGGATTGGCAAACTGGCCTATGTTATTTTTGGTTATTCTTTGTCGGGTGTGCGGATTTTCCCAACATTGGCGGGCATTACGATTCTCGTGCTGTGCTGCCTGATGGCGAAAGAATTGGGCGGGAAAAGCAAATCGGTAATGCTGGCAGGTGTTTCAGTATTGATGTTCTTGCCTTATTTCAGGAATCATTGCCTGTTCCAGCCGGTTGCTTTCGACCAGCTGTTTTGGACGATGGGTTTTTATTTCCTGTTGCGATATGTCAATACGCAAAACAATAAATACCTGGTTTTTTTAGGTATTACTGCAGGTTTCGGGCTGATGAACAAATACACGTTCCTGATCTGGGGTATCGGCATTGTCGCCGGATTGCTGTTTTACGAAAAGGGAAAACTTTTCAGAAACAAATGGCTTTACGTTTCAGGATTGGTTGCTTTCCTGATTTTTGTGCCGAATATCATCTGGCAGGTCAACCATCATTTCCCGATTTTAATGCATCTGGAGGCTTTAAAGAAAAGCCAGCTCGATGAAATTGGGCCGTATGATTTCCTGTTGGACCAATTGTCATTGCCGCTGACTTTTGTGTTGGCTCTCATTGGACTTTTGGCGTTTTTCTTTGACCAGAACCTGAAAAAACACAAAAGCTTTGGTGTGGCAGTCCTCGTGATTTTTGCAGTAATGTGGATCACGCAGTCAAAAAGCTATTATTTCTTTGCTGCATATCCGATATTGTTTGCTGCGGGCGCAGTGAAAATTGAAAAGTTTTTCCAAAACAAACCCAATTGGAATTACGCCGTCATGGCGGTTTTGATCCTTCCTAAAGTATATTATATCCCAAAATTGATTCCGGTGCTTCCTATCGAAGATTTCGTGCGTTATGAGCATTTGCGGCCGGACAATTCAGGACACATAGAATTGACGGGCGATTATGCCGATATGTTTGGCTGGAACGAACAAGTTAAATTGGTTGACAGCATTTACAAATCACTGCCCACAAAAGACAAAGCCAATTGTATCATATTTGCCGGCAATTACGGCGAAGCCGGTGCGATTGAGATTTTGGGAAAACCATACAATCTTCCTGATCCGGTTTGTGCCAACGGCAGCTTCTGGCTTTGGGGAACCGGGAATACCAATGGCGAAACCTGCATTACCATCGGAGTGGAAAAGGGAGTTGTCGAACATCTTTTTGAAGAATGCCGGCTCGTGAAAATCATCACCCACAAATATGCCATCGATGAAGAAAACAATATTCCTGTCTATATTTGCCATATGCCAAAAGTCGATATCAGGAAAATCTGGCCTACATTAGAAAAACGCGTATTTGAATAAATTTTTACCAATGACAACAATCATCATCGAAGACGAAAAGCCCGCGGCAAGACTGTTGCAGCGCAAACTCGAAAAACTCAACGTCAGGGCGGAAGTCATGCTGCATTCTGTCGAGGAATCACTGGAATGGTTTTCCAAAAACGAACATCCGGACTTGATTTTCCTCGACATCCAGCTTTCCGACGGGCTGTCTTTTGAGATTTTTGAAAAAGCAGATATCAAAAGCGCCGTCATTTTTACGACAGCATATGATGAATATGCGTTGAAAGCATTTAAGCTCAACAGCATCGATTACCTTTTGAAACCAATTGACGAAGATGACCTTGAAGTCGCGATCAACAAATTTAAGGCACGCGCACCAAAACAGGAAAACATGCAGTTCGATTTTGAACAGATCAAGAGAATGCTCGGAAACCCGTTTGAGAAAAATTACAAAAAGCGTTTTACGGTCAAAATCGGGCAGCATTTGAAAGTCGTTACGACCGACGAAATCGAATGCCTCTTTAGCGAAAATAAAGGCACATACATCCATACCACCGACAACCGGAATTATCTCATCGAATCGACATTGGAAGTTTTGGAACAGGAATTGGATCCGGTGGATTTCTTTCGCGTGAGCCGGAAATTCATCATCCCGATGAAAGCGATTAAGGAAATTGTGCTCTACAGCAATTCGCGTTTAAAGGTGATTTTGCCAACCTACAAAGAAGACGAAGTCATCGTCAGCAGGGAAAAAGTATCCGATTTTAAAGCGTGGCTTGGGTAATATATCGATCTGAATTTTTGTTTACGTAATGTGTATTAAATATTTCGTAAACAAAGGATTAACTGTTCAATATAGAATTTGTCTATGACGATTTTTGACTGTCTTTCGCTTCTAGTACAAGATAAAACTGAACCCCAAAAAGCAAAGACGCAATCACCAAATGTGTCGCCTGCGATCCGAACGGAAAGTCAAAATAATACATTGCCAACCCAGACAAAATTTCGATTCCAATCAGGAACATGACCCAGTTTATTTTATCAAAACCCAACTGCAATTTCCGGTTCCGCAAAAACAAAAATAGGTTCAATCCAAAAATCACAACCGAAAAAGAACGGTGGATGTAAAAATTCACAATCGGGTTTTCCAACACCGAATGCATTTGGTCATAACCAAAAATAGTCACCTGCTCATCTACAAATTGCCTGACTTGCGTTCCCAAAACCACCTGGACTAAAGTCAGGATTAATGCCCCGAAAAGCACAACTCGGAATTTGGAATCGTTCTTAAAATGCGACACTTTCCAACTCGCTTTCCTGATGATATATAAAATCACGGCGACAATCAAAAGCGCCACAACCATGTGAAGCGTAATCTTAAACGGGTTCAAAACCGAATAAACGACCGTAGCGCCAAGCCAACCTTGCAAGCCCATCATAAAAACAGCCAGCCACGAAAGCAGCGTAATCCGTTTCTTCTCACGCCAGAAACCCAATGAAAAAATCGCCATCGCAAATGTCGCAAACCCCGCCAAAGCCCCTGCCAAACGGTTCACATATTCAATCCACGTATGCGTTGGGTTAAAAATCGCGTAATCGTGTTTGGTATACGGCCGCCAATGGCTTGCGTCAAAAGTGTTTCCGGTTGTAAAATCGTCATTCGCTACGAGCAAAGCTTCGTCTTTAATGATGACTTGCCCCGACTCAAATTCGCGGTTCGGCGCCCAAGTCAGCTCTTTAATGTCTGAAGGCGGAATGTAATATCCAAAACATTTCGGCCAGTCCGGGCAACCCATTCCCGAGCCGGTCATGCGCACCAAAGCACCGGCAACAATGACTAAATAGACTAAGATTAATGTGGTTTTGGCGGAGGTTAGAAAGTATTTTTTCATTAGAAGCTGATGTTTTGTTTTTATGCAACATTCGTCCTGCTTTTCGCTGCAATCTTTTTATTAATTTCCCTTTCGCTATCGCTTCAGGGTAATCCTAAAAAAAGGATTTTCGCTGCAATCAGGGCTATTCCGGAAGCATATTCTTTTATTCTTGCTTAGCTGGTGTCAATCCTAATTTCGCCGCGCGTTTCATCATAAAAGCATATGCCGCATCATATTCATTCGGAATTTCACCTTCGAGAATCGCTTCCTTAATGGCTTCTTTCAAAATCCCAATTTCTCTTGACGGTTTCAAATTGAAGATTTCCATGATTTCCTCTCCGGTAACCGGCGGTTGGAAATTGCGCACATGGTCGCGTTCTTCGACTTCGACGATCTTGTCGCGCACGACCTTGAAATTGTCGTGGTATTTCTTGAATTTATTCGGGTTCTTCGTTGTGATGTCGGCTTCACACAAAGTCATCAGGTTTTCGACATCTTCGCCGGCATCAAAAACCAACCGTCGCACCGCCGAATCGGTCACTGTATCCTGCGACAAAACAATCGGGCGCGAACTCATCATGACCATTTTCTGTACGAATTTCATTTTCTGGTTCAATGGCATATGCAAACGCTCAAACAGTTTCTTGACCATTTTCCCACCCAAAAATTCATGTCCGTGGAAAGTCCATCCCAGCTTTTTGTCGAAACGCTTGGTCGGGGCTTTTCCGATATCATGTAATAATGCCGCCCAGCGCAGCCATACATCGTCCGTATTCGGGCAAATGTTGTCGACGACCTCGAGTGTATGATAGAAATTATTCTTGTGTGTATGGCCTTCAATTTCCTCGACTTGGTTTAAAGCTGTCAGTTCCGGCAAAATGATATTGAGCAATCCTGTTTTATACAACAGCAAAAATCCCATTGAAGGCTTGTCGGTCATAAGGATTTTGTTCAGTTCCTCAACAATGCGTTCTCCGGAAATGATTTTAATCCTGTCTTTGTTCTTTTCAATGGATTGCAGTGAATTTTCTTCAATCGTAAAACCCAATTGCGATGCGAAACGCACGGCGCGCAACATCCGCAACGGATCGTCGGAATAGGTGATATCCGGATCGAGCGGCGTTTTGATGATTTTGTTTCCCAAATCGGCCAAGCCATTGAACGGATCGAGCAAATCGCCAAAATCATTCGGGTTTAAGGAAAGCGCCAGCGCATTGATCGTAAAATCACGCCGGTTTTGGTCGTCTCCCAAAGTGCCGATCTCGACATTCGGGTTGCGGCTTTCAAATTCATAGGATTCTTTTCGGGCGCCGACAAACTCGATATCGGTATCCTCAAAACGCAACATCGCTGTGCCGTAGTTTTTAAAAACCTGGACTTTCGGCTTTTTTGGCAGCAATTCGGAAACTTTTAAGGCAAGCTCAATGCCGCTGCCGACGGCTACAATATCAATGTCTTTCTTGAAATCGCGTTTCAACAGCAAATCCCGCACAAACCCGCCAATGACATAACTGTCAACATCAAGTTCTGCTGAAGCATTTGAGATGACTTCGAATATTTTATGGTGTAATGCTTGTTTGTAGTTTGCCACGCCTGTTATTTTCTAATGACTTTGACCTGTGAATCGCTGGTCAGTTTTATAATAGTTGACGGTTTTCCAGCCAATCGGTCCTGGTTTAAATTCACGACATAATCCACGCCCTTGACAATTTCCTGCGAAATGTCCTTGAATGCAATTGGTGTTTGTTCGCCGGAAATATTCGCGGAAGTCGACACCAACGGTTTTTTCATACGCTCCATCAGCTTGAAGCAAAACGGCTCTTTGACCAAACGGACGCCGAGGGTTTTGTCGGAAGCAATGATATTTGCAGCGACATTTCTCGGATTGTCCAGAATCAATGTCGTAGGTTTTTCGGACAGATCCAGGATTTGCCAGGCGACTTCGGGAATTTCCTTAAAAACGTTGTACATCATTTTCTCGCCGTTCATCAATACAATCATCGATTTTGATTCTTCGCGTTTTTTCAGGGCGTATATCTTGGCAACCGCTTCCACATTGGTCGCATCACAGCCGATTCCCCAAACGGTATCCGTCGGATAAAGGATGATGCCGCCATTTTTGATGACTTCAAACGCATTGTGTACTTCCTGATTGATATCGCCCATGAATTTCTTTTTTGCGTTGCAAAGGTATTCAAAGTAAAGCAATATCATTCAGGAAATTTGTCACGAAAACGATGTTTATGAAGATAAACTCATATGAATTTATATATTTGTCAAAATCAAAATTGCAATGAGATTAATACAGGTTACGGCTTCCAAAGGTTGGCGTGGACACGAACAAAAAATCATTTACCTATACGAAGCGTTCCAGGAATACGGCTATGTCGAAGACCAATGGATTGTCTGCATCAAGGATTCAGATATTTACAATGTCGCGAAAAGCAAGAACATGCAGGTCATCGGACTTGATTTCAAATCGGAATACGACCTGAAATTCGCGAAGTCACTAAAGCAGATTTCAGACGAAAAGAAAGCCGACCTGATTTTCATCCACAACAGCGATTCGCATACGATAAGCGTTTTGTCTTCCTTGTTTTACGGATTGAAAACGCCGTTGGTGCTTTGCCGTACGTTAATCAAACGCGTCGATACGAATTTTTTCCGCAAGTGGAAATACAATTACAAAGGCATCAAAAAAATCATCTGCGTATCGCATCCTGTTGTTGATGTGCTGAAATATGCGGTCAAAGACCACAGCCGATTGGTTGTCGTTGGCAGCGTGACAGACATCAACAAATTCAAAAAACAGGAAAAAACCGGCATGCTGCATAAGGAATTCAACATTCCTGACGATTATAAGATCATTGGCAATATTGCGGCCTTCACAGGTTTCAAGGACCATTTTACATGGATCAATACGGTCGAAGAATTGTACAAACGCAAAGTCAGGGCGAAATACATCCTTATCGGCGATGGCCCATTGGAAAAGGAAATCCGTCAGATGGTCAAAGACAAAGGGCTCGAAAACGAAGTCATCTTTGCAGGTTTCCGAAAAGACATTCCCGAAGTGCTGCCTGAATTCGATTTATTCCTCTTTACATCCAATAATGAGCCTACCGGCGGCGTTCTCTTAGAATCATATGCCTGCAAAGTGCCGATTGTCGCAGCCAACGCCGGCGGAATTCCCGAAGTCATCGTCGATAAGGAAACCGGATTGCTGGCGGAAGTCGGCAACCCAATTGACTTTGCCGATAAAGTCGAATTGCTGCTGAATGACGAGGCAATGCAGGATAAATTCAGGAAAAATGGCTACCAATTCCTAAAGGACAATTTCACAAAGGAAGTCATCGCAAAGAAAATGATTGACGAACTCAATGAAGTGGTTGCCGCTTCTAGATCGGTTACAAACTAAAAAAACGCGTAATGAATTTTTTCAAACGAAAATTTTACCAGATATACCTCAAACTGCTCAATTTATTTGGTGCTGACGATGTCTATTACTCGAAAGTGAAATTTTATTACAAGAACAATAAGAAACTGGATTTGGATACGCCGTCGGAATTCATGGAGAAAATCCAATGGCTCAAATTGTTCCATTATACGGAAGATTACGGGCATTATGTCGACAAATACGCCGTTCGTGATTATGTTAAGGAAGCAGTTGGCGAAAAATACCTGGTTGGGATTTTTGACGTTTATGAAGATGTCGATAAAATCGATTTTGATGCCTTGCCAAACCAATTCGTCATGAAAGGCACGCATGGTTCGGGTTACAATATCATTGTAAAAGACAAGTCAAAACTCGACATTGAAAAAGCGAAAAAAACGCTGAAGAAATTCCTGGGAATGAATTACTACGATTCTGAAAAGGAAAAAATCTACCGAACGGTCAAACCGCGGATTTTGGTCGAAAAATATTTATCCGAACTCGATAATGACAATGACATCGTGGATTACAAATTCTTTTGTTTTCACGGCGAACCAAGATACATCTGGGTCAAGACTTTCGACGATGGCAAATACAGGAACAGTTATTACGACCTGGATTGGAATCAGGTTGGTTCCGATTCGAATACCAAATGCTTCTTGTACAAAGCCATGAATAAGCCCGGAAACCTTGATGAAATGATAGGCGTCGCCCGAAAATTAGCACACCCGTTTATATTTGTGCGAGTAGATTTGTATTCGATTCACGACAAGACTTATTTCGGCGAATTGACATTCTTTCCCTGGGCAGGCAAAAGCAGGCTGACAGTGGAGTGTTTTAACAAGGAATTCGGCGAGCAAATTTACCTGCCTACTTAAGCTTATAAATGCCTAATGATTTTTTAAGCATTTTACTGAACAGCACCATTTTGACATACAAGCGGTTTTTGATGCTGAGGTAAAGCCAGTCTTTGTGCGGAATCAAATCTTTTTTTATCGTTTCGTCCATGACATCGGAAACGATGAAATCATTGCGGATTGATTGCCATTCGACATTGTCGTAACCGTCGAATTCATTGACTTTATTCTTCTCGTGGATGATCGACATCCAAAGGCGCTTGTCTTTGATTTGCGTGATCCGCGTTTCTTTTTTCCACATGTTGTGGTCGCTGAACCAAACGGTTTTTGGCGAATCGTTCTTCTCAATCAGGCTGATGAATGGATTGAAGATGTGTTCTTTTTTGCCCAGCATCACCGTCGGCTTAATCTGCAACGAATAGCCTTTAATCACATCAATCGCTTGGTAATCCTGGGATTTGAATTGCTTTTGGACTTCATCGATAAAATTTTTATGGATGCAGTCGTCGTTGTCGATGCGCGATGTAATTAA
>DATHKH010000194.1:0-8524 GCA_035286325.1 Flavobacterium sp. | reverse complement strand
ATGACCAATATCGGTACCACGACCATCACTTTTGTCAGTATTGCCAATACAGTGACGAATTGCAGCAACACGCTGACGAATATTCAGGTGAATGTTGTCATCAGGCCGGTTTCTGATTTGCAAAGCGCGAACTTGTTTGCTTCGACTGTTTGTTTTGGCAATGCTATTACCATGTCAATACTCAACGAAACAGGACTTCCGGATGGCAATTACCAATTCAATTACAACATTCCGAATGCGACACCGCCGACAGGAAGTACAGGCATTGTCGCCATTTCTCAAGGAAACGGGACATTTACGCTGCCAGCTTCGATATTCCCGATTGCAGGAACTTATACGATTACGATTACCGGAATTATCAGTTTGTCGGGCGGTTGTAGCAATCTCGCAGAAAATGCTTCCGTAACCACGCTCATCTTGCCGGTGCCAGATGTTTCGGGCGCGACAGTCAATGCCGGAAATACGTGCGCGAATTTCAGCAATGAAGTATTTATCACCAACGCAAACGGCTTGACAAACGGCGATTATTCTGTTGATTATGCTTTGTCAGGTGCGAATACTGCAACGACTACGGTAACTGTAACCATTACTAATGGCGCGGGAAGTTTTACCATTCCGGCTGCTGATTTAGTAAATGCAGGAAATGTCGCAGTAACGTTTACGGCGCTTGTCCTGACCAATACGCTTTGCGGTGTTGTGGCGAATAATTTCCCGCCGGTGACTTTTGTCGTGACACAATTGGGTACGCCAACGATTGTTCCGCAAGGCAATGAATTTTGTGCCGCCGATAATCCGACCATCCAAACGCTTGCCAGCAATGTGCCAGGAACTGAAACAGTTGTTTTCTACAATTTACCATCAGGCGGAACGGCCTATGCCAATACCGATTTACTCGTTGCAGGAACGACTTATTATGCTGCATTTGCTACAGCTTCAGGTTGTGAAAGTCCATCTCGTTTGCCAATTATGGTTGACCTGACAGTATGCGATGACGTGATTTTAATTCCAGATGGATTCTCACCAAATGGCGACAACATCAACGATGATTTTGAAATTCCACATTTGGCAGAATTGTATCCGAAATTCAAACTCGAAATCTACAACCGCTACGGAAACATCTTATATAAGGGAAATATCAATACGCCAAACTGGAACGGAACTTCCAGCGAAGGCGGTATCAAAATAGGCAGTGGTGTCGTGCCGGTTGGCGTGTATTTCTACATTCTTGAATTCAATGACGGAACGAGAAAACCAACGCAGGGCCGACTTTATTTAAGCAGATAAGCAATCATATGATGAAAAATCAAAATATAAAATACATCGCCTTACTTGTTGTCCTGCTGATTTCCACATTGGCAAAGGCACAACAGGATCCGCAGTTTACGCATTACATGTACAACATGAGCGTGATCAATCCGGCGTATGCGACCGACAATGAAGGTGTAATCAATATCGGAGGTTTGTACCGCACGCAGTGGGTAGGTGCAGTTGGCGCGCCAAAAACGGTTACTGCATTCGTGCATTCGCCGATTGCAAAAAGAATTGAGATGGGATTATCCATCGTCAGTGATGAGATTGGCGATGTGGTCAAAGAAAATAACATTTATGCCGATTTTGCTTATGTGATTCCGGTTTCGGAAACCAACAAACTGTCATTCGGACTGAAAGGCGGCGTGACATTGTTTGATGCCAATTTTAATGGGTTCCAATATTCCGATACCGCGCCTGATCCGGCATTTGCCGATAACATCAACCAGGTTTTTCCAAATCTTGGCGTTGGTACATTTTTCTTTAGTGACAAATATTACATCGGGTTTTCAGCGCCAAATCTTTTAAAGACCAAACACCTCGAGCATCAGGATGCCATTTCAACCATCGGTGTCGAAGACATCCACTACTTTTTTACCGGCGGTTATGTTTTTGACATGAATGACAAGCTCAAATTGAAACCGGCTTTTATGGCGAAAGGCGTCAATGGCGCACCATTGGCTTTGGATCTTACGGCAAATATGCTATACAATAACTTTTTTGAAGGTGGAATCGGGTATCGTTGGGATGATTCCGTCAGCGGTTTGGTGGCTTTTTATGTGACGCCAACCTTACGTATCGGTTATTCATACGATTATACGTTGTCGAATCTTGGCAAATACAATTCGGGAACGCACGAGATATTTTTGTTGTTCGACTTGGATCGATCAGGCGCTTCGTCAAAAGGATATGATAAATCACCAAGGTTCTTCTAAAAAACGAAAAAATGAAAAACTGCATTTATATACTTTTTATATTTTGTTTTAGCTGGATGGCTTCCGGCCAGAAGATCAGCCAAAAAGAGGCCGACAAACTCTTTGCCCAAAAATCTTATGTCAAGGCAGCAGCGATGTATGAGCAGGTCGAACAAAACAAACAAGTGCTTGAAAACCTCGGTGATTCGTACTATAATAATTTCCAGATGAAAGATGCGGCGCGCGCTTATGGCCAATTGGTACTGACTTACGGCGACAGCATAAACAAGGAATTCCTGTTCAAATATTCTCACGCGTTATTGGGCATCAGCAATTATCCGAAAGCCGATTCGATCATGGCGAAATATGTCGGTTTTCCGGTCAATACGCCAAAGTTCATTGCGAACCTGAAAACCAATGTGCCGTTTAATTATACCATTCAATTGATGGCAAAAAACACCACCAACGGCGATTTCGGAATGTCTTTTTATGGCGATAAAGTCGCTTTTGCATCATACAGGAATGCGAAAAATCCAGGCTACAACTGGAACGAAAAACCGTATCTGGATTTGTTCAGCGCCAGCGTAGGCGACAAAGGATTGCTGACGAACATCGAGCCGTTTCCGGACGCGATCAACACCAAAACCCATGAAAGTTCAGCGACTTTCAGCAGCGACGGAAGAATCATGTATTTCAACCGTACGAACGGAAAAAGGGTAGAAGTCAACGGCGAGAAATTTGCGAGCATTAAAATATTCAAGGCTGAATTCGTCGACGGAAAATGGACCAATGTCAAAGAAGTGCCATTCTCCAGTGATAATTATTCGACCGAACATCCGGTATTGACGAAAGACGGAAAACGCTTGTATTTCTCGAGCGATATGCCAGGTTCAATCGGCTCATTCGATATTTATTATGTCAATGTCAATGAAGACGGAACTTTTGGAACGCCACAAAATATGGGCGACAACATCAACACAATTCACCGCGAGCAATTTCCGTTCATTTCCGATGACGGAACGATATTATATTTTGCTTCCGATGGGCATCAAGGCATGGGCGGACTCGATATTTTCATGAGCAAATCCTACGACGGCGTGTTTGCCAAACCGATGAACCTTGGCGAAACGATCAACAGCAATGCCGACGATTTCAGCTATGTTGTCGATGAGAAAAAGAACAAAGGGTATTTGGCATCCAACAGAAAAGGCTCCGACAATTTATACAGTTTCACACGTGAGGAAAACGAAGAGCGATTCATCGTCGAAGGCGAAGTCAAAGACCGAAACACGAGATACCCATTGCCTGGAACGACGGTCACTTTATACGACGAGAACAATAAATTGATTGGGCAAATGGTTGTCGGCCAACTCGGCGATTACGCGTTCAACACTGAGCCAAATAAAAAATACCGCATCGAAGCCGTCAAGGATTTCTACATTCCGCACTCTGAGGAATTCAAGACCAACGAAGACGGAAAACTGCGTTACACGATCGAATTGTTTATGGAATGCTATGACGATGCCGAGGAAATCATCAACAAAAGAACCGACGGCCGCGTCCAAATCGTACTCGAAAACATCTATTTCGACCTGAATAAATGGGATATCAAACCCGATGCTGCGAGAATCCTGAATGTGTTGTTGGATCTACTGAACAAATATCCTGAAATGGAAATCGAGCTTGGCGCCCATACCGATTCACGCGCTTCGGATATGTACAACTTAATCCTGTCCAATAAACGCGCGGCTTCCACACTCGAATACCTTGTGAAAAACGGCATCAACAGGAAAAGGCTCAAATCAAAAGGCTATGGCGAGCGCGTACCGCTGATCAAATGTGGCGCGACCAAGGAATGCACCGAACAGGAACATTCAATTAACCGCCGCTGCGAGTTCATCATTACTAAGTAATTCTAAAATAATAGCCACAGATTCACTAATTTTTTCTTAATCTGTGAATCTGTGGCTATTATTTTGGCGTTGCCTTCGGCCGGGCTTTCGGCTGCACGCGGTGCTTGCCTCTATCGCTAACGCGGGTATTCCGTTTATTTAAAACTTATTCTCAACCTCCGCAGCCTGCAGCATCAAATAATGCAAGTCCGTGTTTTTGACAAACGGTTTCAGCAATTCGCTTCCAGGGCCTAAAGCCGCCAATTCCACATAATCTCCCGAATGTTCCATGCTGATCCAGCCCACGGAATTGCTTTTCTTCTGCATTTCCGAATACGCTTTATAAGGCAGTTTTTTGTAGTTGTACAATCCGCCTTCTTCTTTATGCAGGCCATCGTAATAACTTAAAATGGTTTTCGCGTCTTCTTCCGAAACCGCTCCACCATTGGCAAAATCAATCACTTCACGGACTTTAGCGACGCTGGAATCGGAATGGATATTGTTCAGCAGCCATTCGTTTGTGCCTTTATAATTCTGGATGCTGTCAAAATTTGCGTTGGCTTCCTTCCCATAAATAATTCCGGGGTTGGCATTGCCGTGGTCGGTTGTGATGATGACCAATGTTTCCTTGTCTTTTTCGGCAAAATCAATCGCGACTTTTATCGCTTCGTCAAAGGCAACCTGGTCATAAAGCAACGCGCCGACATCATTCGAATGTGCGCCCCAATCGACTTTCCCACCTTCAATCTGCATCACAAAACCGTTTTTGTGGTGTTTCATTTTGTCGATTGCCTTTTGTGCCATTTCGGCCAATGTCGGTGTGCTTTTTTGCAATTCCGCATCGTTGTTGCGATCCAGCGTATACGGAAGCGCATCGTCGGCAAAGACGCCTAAGATTTGTTTGTCGTTTGGCGCAGCCAGCATTTCGTCCCTTGTTTTTACGACCTTCCAGCCTTTGGCGCCAAAAGCCGCATACATGTCTTTCTTGTCTTTTCTTTTATCTGCAGCGAAGTATTGGTTGCCGCCGCCCATCATGATATCAAAACCCAGTTCGAGGTATTGGTCGGCAATCTCAGCCTGGCTCGCGCGGCTTTCGCTATTGACGCAAAAACCAGCCGGTGTCGCATGGGTAATCGGAACTGTCGTCACACAGCCGACCATTTTGCCGGATTTCTTGAATTTTTGTAAAATCGGAAGGTATTTTTCACCTTTGGCACCAACGTTCAGCGCACCGTTTGGCACCCTGAAGCCGCCGCCCCAGGAAGAACTTCCCGCCGCCGAATCGGTGACAATGGAACTCGCAGAAGCCGTATCCATCAACGCACGCGCTACGCGATTGTCTTTATACAATTGCATCCAGTTTGTGGTTTTCCCGAACTTACGGTTGAGGTAGACATCCGCCATATTCAACGTTCCGGTGCTCATGCCATCGCTGACCAGGAATATGATGTTTTTTGCTTTCTTGTTTTTGCCGAAAACATCAAAATGGTTTTCATTGGCTGTCGATTCGAATGGACTGATGAGTGTCGTGCCTAACGCTGCCAGTGTACCATTCCTGAAAAATTTCCTTCTGTTCATTTTTGAAAATTATTTCCCCAAAGGTATAAAACTTCGCACAGGCTAAATGTTAAGGGAGTATTATTTTAAAAACCATCCAAGAGCATAATGTAGTGGCAATCAATATTTATATATCTTTAGCACAGAATTTTAACGAAATAAAATGATTAGGATATTCATCATTGCAATGCTTTTGCAATTCGGTATGACACAGGCACAATCGGCATGGCCTTCTGAATCATGGAATTCAGGGGTAAACCTAACAGCCGTAATGGATGCAAATGGCGTACAGGAATTAAGCGGCATGCATTGGAATCCGCTGACCAACCGTTTGTATCTGGTGCAGAATGACGGCCGTTTACGGGTGCTGCAACTCAATACGTCCACTAATGTATTTACCCAACTCGCCAGCAAAATACTTCCGGGCGGACCAGAAGGCATTACACAAGTTGATTTTTCCGCCGATGAATTTTATATCATGGACGAAAACAATTATTTGATTCGCAGGCTGACACATTCTGCGACCTACACCAATATAACAGAAGCACACCACTGGGATATACTCGCATCACCTTCAACCATGGAAGACACCGGAAATACCGGGCCTGAAGGCATCGTTTTTATACCGGATGCCTCTTTGTCGGCAGCAGGTTTTATCAGTTCACAAACAGGCGCTGCCTATACTTCGATTAAAGGCATGGGCGGATTGATGTTTGTCGCGCACCAGGACGAAGGTTATGTTTGGGTTTTCGACCTCAATCCAAATGTCGACGACGATTTTGCCTTTGTCGGAAAATACAAAACCAGTCGTTCTGAAAGTTGCGATTTGGCTTTTGACAGGACAACCGGCTTGCTTTATATCCTGCACAATATTGACGACAATTATCTTGAAGTGACAAATTTATCAACCGCTACTGTTTCTGGAGAAAAGAAATTTGTCGACACCAGCGAGTATTTTATCCCGACACCGCCGGGTGCCAATATCAATATTGAAGGTTTTGCCATCACACCAAAATGCCCTGACAGCAATAATGCAAGCGCATGGCTTTGCCGCGACGTTTCCAGTGGAAGCGCCAGCGCCTTATTGCAGGATGCAGTGCGTTGGTTCAATCCATTTACGGCGGATGGAAATTGCGTTCCTTTGGGCAGCCAGCAATTCACCGACAATAAGATAAAAGTCTACCCAAATCCTGCGGGCCGCCAAATTACGGTGTCAACCGGTTTTGATATGCAAAACGCAAGCATCCAAATCAGCGATGCACTTGGGCAAGTGGTATTGTCAAAGGAAAATTACAACGGCATCGAAGTCATACTCAATGTTTCTGCGTTGCAAAACGGACTGTATATATTGGAAATCCGTCAGGGGGAATCTGTTTTCCAAACCAAATGGATTAAGGGATAATTACTGCGGCAGCATGACCTGATTTTTCAGCAAATCTTCGAGCGTTTCCCTTTCGCGGATCAGGATGCCTTTCCCGTCGAGCCATAGCACTTCGGCAGGCTTGAACCTCGAATTGTAATTGGATGCCATCGAAAAGCAATACGCGCCGGCATTCCGGAAACATAAAATATCACCTTCCTTGATTTCGGCAATCCTGCGGTTGTTCGCAAACGTATCCGTTTCACAGATGTAACCTACGACCGTATAAAAGCGTTCCTTTCCTTTTGGGTTTGAAATGTTTTCGATAAAATGTTGCGAACCGTAAAGCATTGGGCGTATCAAATGGTTGAAACCGCTGTCGATTCCCGCGAAAACGGTTGAAGTCGTTTGCTTGACGACATTGACTTTCGCAAGGAAGAAACCAGCTTCACTGACCAGGAATTTCCCGGGTTCAAAAGCCAATGCGAGCGGACGTCCATATTCTTTTTGGAATTCATTAAAACGTTTGGATAATTTCTTGCCGAGTTCGGCGACATCGGTTTCGATATCGTCTTTTTTGTATGGGACTTTGAATCCGCTTCCGAAATCGATAAAATCCAATGTCTTGAAATTTGCGGCTGCGTCAAATAAGATTTCAGCGGCATATAAAAATACTTCAACATCCAAAATATCAGAACCCGTATGCATGTGGATTCCGTTGATATGCATGCCCGTATTTTCGACAATTCTTAAAATATGCGGCATTTGATGGATTGAAATCCCGAATTTGCTGTCGATGTGTCCCACGGAAATATTCGAATTCCCGCCAGCCATGACATGCGGATTGATGCGGATGCAGACCGGAATATTCGGATGGATCTGGCCAAAATGCTCCAATATGGAAAGGTTGTCGATGTTGATTTGGACGCCGAGTTTTGCCGCTTGTTCAATTTCCTCAAATGACACACCGTTTGGGGTGTAGATTATCCTGTCGGGTGAAAATCCCGCGTGCAGCCCAAGTTGTACTTCCTGTATCGAAACCGTATCGAGTCCGGAACCGATTTGTTTGAGCAGCTGTAAGATTGCAACATTCGATAGCGCCTTTACCGCATAATTGATGCGCAGGCTTTCGACTTTTGAAAATGCATCGGTCAGTCTTTTGTACTGTGAGCGGATTTTTTCGGCATCGTAAACGTAAAGCGGGGAATCGAATGTCTCGGCGAGTTGTAATAATTCTTTTGGTTGCATGTTGTTGTGTTGTTTAACTACGTTCTGTTGGGCTATCGCCTCAAGTGTGCAAAACTATCAATCAAAACGCGCAATCACAAGTGAATTATAAAAGAATTAAACTATATCGATATCGTAATTTTTCGGATGACAAGGCAATAAAAACTGTTAATATGCTGTTCTACAATGCCCCATGAAAATATTGTCCCTACTATGCTGCTTATTCTTATTGCCTGCCTATGCGCAAAAGGCAACGCTTTCCGACG
>DATHKH010000193.1:0-11359 GCA_035286325.1 Flavobacterium sp. | reverse complement strand
CCGAAAACAGCGATGCTTGAAGGCCAGAATATCTTCTTGATCTTTTTGGCTTTCGCGAGATTCAGGACATGGAAAAGGGAATTCATGTTCAAATCCCACGCAAAGGCCGGATTTTTTTCTGCCGTAGCCGATAAAAGCGCTGCCATCAGGTAGACTTCATCGATCTGGTGCTGTTCGATAATATGTTCGATCTGGTTGAAATCGAGTGCATTGACGACCTCAAACGGGCCAGAATTCACGACGTCGTTATTGAGTTTGCGGATGTCGGAAGCAATGATGTTTTCAGTACCGTAAATTTCGCGAAGCTTGTGCGTCAGCTCGGTTCCAATTTGTCCGCAGGCACCGATGATTAATATTTTTGTAGCCATTAGTTGAGTTGTTTGTATGGACAAAGATAACGTTTTCACAAATTAATTTTCGGCAGAAAAGATGAAACTATCTTAACAAATAATTCTCAATCCATAACTCCCTAATACTAAATCCGATTTGTAACTTTGCGCTAAATCGCAAAACATGAAATTCCGCTTTTTATATTTATCCGTTTTGATTTTCGCGTTGGTTTCCTGCAACAATGACGATGAAAAACGCAATCTCGAAAATGCCCGCGACCTCAAAAAGAAAGAGGCCGTTTTTGCCAACATCCAGAAAGCATGGAATTTCAACGCACGCCCTGTCAATCCCACAGCCGGTTCATTAGCGGTAAACTGGGCGGAATGGCGGATATTCCTTGGCGAATTGTCACAAAAACCGACGAGCACCATTGGCGCATTCCGCAAAAAGGCAAAAACATTGTCGCTGAAAGCCAAAGACCTCAACAACCATATTCCAATGGCGTTCAACAAGCCCGAAATCAAAGCTCGGATTGCCGTGTTGTCGACCAAAATCAATTCTTTGAACCTGTTTGTCAACGTTGATGCGATCCCGGATAAAAAAGTCATCGCCCTGATTTCTGAAATCAATATCGAGCTCGCTTCGCTGCAAATGCAAATGGATGAAATCGTGCGCAAAAGCAAAATCCCGAAAGAAGAAGGCGAATCAGACATGCTCAAAATGCTCGACACTTCAAGAGCCATCCCAAATAAGCCAAAACCGGATCCGGCATTGCGCCAAATCATGCCGTCGCGAACCGCTGACGGAACGCCGATTCTAAAAACAAATAAATAATTTCCGTTGAGCAAGGCAGACCTTTTTCACAAATACGACAAGAATCCGAAAGTCATCCAGATTGCCGAAAGCCTACAGCAGCGGGAAAATAAAATCCACCTGAAAGGACTTTCCGGTTCGGCATTGTCATTTGTGGTCCATTCGCTTTTTGGCAAGAGTGAGCTCCCGTTCCTGCTGGTTTTGCAGGATAAGGAAGAAGCCGCCTATTACCTCAATGACCTCGAACAGATGATTGGCGAAACCGATGTGTTGTTTTATCCAGGTTCTTATCGCCGCCCATACCAGATTGAGGAAACCGACAACGCCAATATTTTGCTCCGCGCGGAAGTGCTGAACCGCATCAATTCGCGCAAAAAACCATCCGTTATCGTGACTTATGCCGATGCGGTTTTTGAGAAAGTCATCACGCGGAAAGAGCTTGAAAAAAACACGTTGAAAGTCGCTGTCGGCGATCAGATTTCAATCGAATTCATCAATGAGGTATTGTTTGAATATGAATTCAGGCGCGTCGATTTTATTACGGAACCCGGCGAATTTTCCGTCCGTGGCGGAATCATAGATGTGTTTTCCTTTTCAAACGACAATCCATATAGAATTGAGTTTTTTGGCAACGAAGTCGATTCCATCCGGAGTTTTGACGTCGAAACGCAGCTTTCGATTGAGAAGCAAAAGAAAATCACGATCATCCCAAATGTCGAGAACAAATTTTTCCGTGACAAGCGCGAAAGTTTCCTCGAATACATCAGCAAGGAAACCGTAATGTTTATCCAAAACCCTGAATTGCTGTTTACGCAACTGGACAAATTGTTCGACAAGGCATCTGAATCTTTTGGCAAACTCGACGCGACTGTCACGCATATTTCGCCAGAAGAATTGTTCCTGGACCGCAAATCCTTTCTGAAAAAGGCGCTCGATTTTACCTTGGTCGAAATGGGCTCGCGACCGACGTTCAAAGCAGAAAAGTCCTTTGAATTTTCGATCCAGCCGCAACCGTCGTTCAACAAGCAGTTTGATTTGCTGTTGAACAACCTCAGTGACAACCGCTCGAACGGCATCAAGAATTATTTATTTTGTTCGAACGACACGCAGGCGAAACGTTTCCATGACATCTTCGAAACATTGGACGAAGAAAATTCCGAAGACGTACGCAAGCAATATGAAACCATTGTTTTTCCGCTTTACCAGGGATTCATCGACAATGACAACAAGATTGCGTGTTATACCGACCATCAGATTTTCGAGCGTTACCACAAATTCAACATCAAGAACGGCTATTCGAAAAAACAGGCGATTACTTTAAAGGAATTGAACACGCTTTCCGTCGGGGATTATGTCACGCACATTGACCATGGCATCGGACGTTTTGGCGGTTTGCAGAAAATCGAAAACGACGGCCGTTTGCAGGAAGCGATCAAACTCGTTTACGCCGACAACGACATCATTTATGTCAGCATTCATGCGCTGCACAAAATCTCCAAATACAACGGAAAAGACGGCGCGCCGCCAAAAATATACAAACTCGGTTCCGGTGCGTGGAAAGCGCTGAAGCAAAAAACGAAAGCACGCGTTCGCCATATTGCGTTCAATTTAATTCAATTGTACGCCAAGCGACGACTCGAAAAAGGGTTTCGTTACAATCCCGACAGTTACCTGCAACTGGAACTCGAATCGTCATTTATTTATGAAGATACGCCCGACCAGACCAAGTCGACGCAGGAAGTCAAAGCTGATATGGAAAGCGACCGTCCGATGGACCGGTTGGTTTGCGGCGACGTCGGTTTTGGAAAAACGGAAGTCGCGATTCGTGCGGCATTCAAAGCTGTTGACAATGGCAAACAGGTCGCGATTTTAGTCCCGACGACGATTTTGGCGTATCAGCATTACCGCACTTTTTCCGAACGATTGAAAGAAATGCCGGTTTCGATAGGCTATTTGAACCGTTTCCGGACGGCGAAAGAAAAAGCAGAAACATTAAAAGATTTGGCCGACGGCAAACTCGATATTGTCATTGGCACACACCAATTGGTCAACAAGAATGTGGTCTTTAAAGATTTAGGATTGCTGATAGTGGACGAAGAACAAAAATTTGGCGTGAACGTCAAAGACAAATTAAAAACCATCGCTGCAAATGTCGATACGCTGACACTGACCGCGACGCCAATCCCGAGAACCTTACAATTTTCATTGATGGCAGCGCGCGATTTATCGGTCATCACGACACCGCCGCCAAACCGTTACCCGATTGAAACACATGTCGTCGGATTCAACGAAGAAACGATACGCGATGCGATTTCTTATGAAATCCAACGCAACGGACAGGTTTTCTTTATCAACAACCGGATTGAAAACATCAAGGAAATTGCGGGCATGATCCAGCGCTTGGTTCCAGATGCGCGCGTTGGCATTGGCCACGGACAGATGGAAGGGAAAAAACTCGAAGAGCTGATGCTCGCCTTTATGAATGGCGAATTCGATGTTTTGGTTGCGACGACCATCATTGAAAGCGGACTTGACGTGCCGAATGCGAATACGATTTTCATCAACAATGCCAACAATTTCGGGCTGTCGGATTTGCATCAGATGCGCGGCCGTGTTGGACGAAGCAACAAGAAGGCGTTTTGTTATTTCATTTGTCCGCCTTATTCGGTGATGACAGAGGATGCGCGGAAGAGGATTCAGGCTTTGGAACAGTTCAGTGAACTTGGCAGTGGATTCAACATTGCGATGAAAGATCTTGAAATTCGTGGCGCCGGCGATTTGTTGGGCGGTGAACAAAGTGGGTTCATCAATGAAATCGGTTTTGAGACCTACCAGAAAATCATGAACGAGGCAATTGAGGAACTCAAGGAAAACGAATTCAAGGAATTATACCACGAAGACGGAAATGACGATGAAAAGGAATATGTAAAAGACATCCAGATCGATTCTGATTTTGAACTGCTGTTCCCAGACGATTATATCAATAGTGTTTCGGAGCGTCTGAACCTTTACAATGAACTGAGCGCCATTAAGGATGAAAAAGGGTTGCTCGATTATGAAACAAAACTCATCGACCGTTTCGGAGCATTGCCAAAACCTGCGGTCGCTTTATTGAACAGCTTGCGCATCAAATGGATTGCAACACGTATTGGAATTGAAAAACTCGTGATGAAGCAAGGCAAAATGATTGGGTATTTCATTTCAGACCAACAGTCTGATTTTTACCAGTCGAACCGGTTTACGAAACTTCTTGAATTTGTCCAAAAACATCCCCAATTGTGCAGGATGAAAGAGAAACAGACACCAAATGGGCTGCGTCTATTATTGACTTTTGAAAATGTCAAATCTGTCAAAAAAGCATTGGAGCTGATGGAAATGATGGAAATTTAACATTCAAATAATCATCCAAACTTATTATTTAATCAGCGTATCATAGTCATTTACAAATGTTTTCCTACATTTATGAAATAATGTATTGATTATGAAATCCCTATGGTGAAAAAAATATGCTCTTGGAATGCGGTTCTTTATTTTAAATTTTTCATTTTATTCGCTTGTTTCTTCGCAATTGAAAGCAGTACTGCGCAATGTGCCGGAGACGACGCCGTATTAACCGTTTGTGACATTGCGAACCCTGCAAACCAAAACATTAACCTCTTTAATTTACTGGGCGGTTCGCCAACTCCCGGCGGCGTTTGGAGCGATCCGCTTCAAACCACCGCACTTGATCCGGTAACGGGAATTTTGAATGTTTGGGACATCCATATCAGCGGCGTCTACCAATTTATTTATACGGTTGCCGGCGCCTGTAATGATACTGCGATAGTAACAGTGACTGTTGGCGGTTACTCAGGCATTCCGAGTCCGAATGGTTCTGCTTGTAACGATGATGACCATGTCAATTTATTCCAGTTTTTTGTTGGCATTCCGCCCAATCCGCACCTCAATGGTTCGTGGCATGATGACGACAGTTCGGGCGCATTGAATGGAAATATTTTCAATGCTACCAATCCGCCATTGGGGACTTATCATTTTACATATACAATGGCTGCCGTCGGAAGCTGTCCGGCGCAATCTTCCACGGTAACGCTAACCACGTATCGCGTGCCCAATCCCGGAATTCCATCCAAACTGATTCTTTGCAACACTGTCGATTTTTCACAGCTGACCAATTTTGATCTTGCCGATTTGCTCGCGGGCGAAGATCCAAACGGGCATTGGGCCGAATCAGGCACCTCAGAATTGTCCGGGCCTTTTGATTCTTTTGTGGATGTCCAGAATATCTACAATACCTTCGGATTAGGCACTTATAATTTTTCCTATACTGTTTATCCGACGAATCCCGTTTGCGATATCAAAACGTCGAATATCCAGATCGTTATAGAAGAACCTCTTGATTTTACCGGCGCCGTCTTTACCGTGAATTCAGACATTTGCGAAGGGCAAATCGGCTCGGCCACTTATACCGCTACACTGACACAGGGAACAATACTCAATCCGGTTGGGGCTTATGTCATTACCTATGAGGTTTCAGGAACTACGCCTTTGGAACATACCATCATCAGGAGTTTCGTGAATGGCATCATTACGATTCCGTTAACTGCTTCCTGGTTTCCACAAATCGGTACTTATACAGTGACCATTACCCATATTGTCTGGCAGGGAAATTATGGCGCCTGTGAAAACATCATTGATGCTTCTGACGACCTGCATATTTACCCGATCCCAAAAATCAATGCAGCGACTTTAACGATTAACCCGGTTTGCCAAAACAACAATGTTGTCGTTGAATTGTCAGGAACCAATAATCTGGGCACCGGAACTTATGAAATCACCTATAATTTGTCGGGAAGCAATATTTTGACTTCACAAATCATCACAATCAATTCGGTTGCGGGAATAGCCAATTTTACGATTCCTGCGAGCCAGGTTCCGAATGCCGGAACGACAACCATCAAAATCACCCATATTGTCAATATGGAAACAGGTTGTGAAAACACATCTACGCTGACGAAAGCATTCGTAATCAATCCCAACAGCACGCTGACTGTAACTGCAGCCATCAGCGATGCCTGCGAAAACCAATCCGTGACTGTGCAGCTTTCCGGATTGGGAAATCTGGGTAGCATTACGGTGCAATATAATTTGTCGGGCGCCAATACTGCTGCGAATGAAACGATCGCATTAATTGCTGTTGCAGGAAATGCCTCTTTTGTGATTCCGCCAACGCTGATTCCGAATTTGGGCACGACAACATTTACAATTATTTCCATAAACAATGTGACCACAGGCTGCAATGTGACCATCAATACCATCAATGACGATTTTACGATCAATGCCATTCCGGGCGCGCCAACAGCGAATAATGCGGCATTTTGCCAAGCCGACAATGCTACGGTTGACGATTTGGTGCCGAATGACGCCCAATTCTATTGGTATACTTCCGCAACCGGCACAAATGCTTTGCCGCATAGCACTTTACTAACAACCGGGAATTATTATGTAGCAGAAATCAACGGGAACAATTGCAGCTCGGTGCGAACGATGATTTCAGTCGTGGTGACAGCGATTCCTGAACCGACATTAAATCCCGAAGGGCAAAATTTCTGTGGCGCCGACAATCCGACATTGCAGAATTTGACGAACAATACCAGCGCCTCCGACATAATATGGTATGACGCTCCAGCAAACGGCAACCCTTTGCCCGATTCCAATCTGCTGCAGCAAGGCGTGACTTATTACGGTTTTGGTGCGTCAAACACTTCTGGTTGCCTTTCCGACCAAGCGCTTGCAGTTACCGTGACATTGACGGATTGCGACGAAACAACCTACGATTTTTTCATTCCCGACGGATTCTCGCCAAACGGCGACAGTGTCAACGATGTGTTCCAGATTCCGGAAATCCAGTTTTTGTATCCTGATTACACACTGGAAATTTACAACCGGTACGGAAACCTGATGTTTAAAGGCAATATCAATTCGCCTGCCTGGGATGGCAAAAATTCACAGTCGGAAAATACGATTGACGGCATCGCATCGAACGGCATCTATTTTTACGTAGTCAATTTCAATAAGGACAAACGGCCGCCGCGCCAAGGGTTTTTATACCTGAACCGCTGATTCCAATTCAACTGAATTTATGAGAAAAATAATCTTGTTTGTCTTTTTTTCCGTGTTAGCAAATCCGACATTTGCGCAACAGGATCCGCAATACACGCATTATATGTACAATATGAATGTCGTGAATCCGGCATATGCGACATCAACGGATGCCATTTTGAATCTCGGAAGTTTATACCGCACACAATGGGTCGGTGCTGACGGCGCACCAAAAACACTGAACTTTTTCGGGCATTTGCCGTTGAACCAGAAAGTACAGCTCGGGCTTTCCTTAATTTCAGACGAGATTGGGAACGGCGCCAAAAAAGAGAATAATTTTTATGCCGATTTTGCTTACATCCTCCAATTCAATAAATCGCACCGATTGTCATTGGGTTTGAAAGCGGGTTTTACATCGTTTGAAACCAACTTCAATGGATTCATTTTTGAAAGCGGCGACCATACGACTGATGTTGCATTTCAGGAAAATGTCAATATTTTCAAGCCGAATATCGGCGCTGGCGCATATTATTTTACAGACAAATATTATATTGGTTTGTCTGTTCCCAACCTGCTGGCGTCAAAACACATTGAAGAACGCGATGGCGTCAATGCCTTTGGGTCAGAAGATGCGCACTATTTTTTTACCGGCGGTTATGTATTGAAACTGAATGATCAGTTCAAGCTGAAGCCCGCTTTCATGGCCAAATTTGTACAAGAGTCAACCACGTTGGATGTCAGCGCAAATGTCTTATACAACAATCGGTTTGAATTTGGCGCAGCATACCGTTTTGGCGATGCTGTCAGCGCATTGGTCAATGTCAATGTCACGCCGGATATCCGCGTGGGTTATGCATACGATTATACGATTTCCAATCTGGGGCAATTCAATTCCGGGACGCATGAAATTTTCCTTTTGTTTGATTTGTATATGTTGGGCAAATCGCGTGATAAATCCCCAAGATTCTTCTAATTATGAAAAGATTATTACTCATATTGTCCATATTCATCTTGCAGGCCGTACAGGCACAGGACCAGAATTTACAGTTGGCGAAGCGGTATTTTGACAGGACATATTATGCCGAAGCCATTCCGCTGTATGAAGCCGCAGTGGAAGACAACCGTTCACTTGAAGTTGTAAGAAACCTGGCCGACAGTTATTACTTTACCAACGATTTTGCCAAGGCCGAAAAATGGTACCGCGTTTTGATCGGGTTCCACGGAAAAGACATTGATGATGACTATTATTTCAGGTACATCCAAACCTTGAAAGCAGCAGGGAATTATGAGTTGGCCAATACTACAGCACGGAATTATTTGGAGAAAAAAAACGACACGGAAGGCATTGCAAATCTCGATGACAACATCGAGTTGCTGGAGAATATTTCCGGAATCGGGAATCGGTTTGAGATTAAAAGCCTTCCAATAAATACGAAGCAATCTGAATTTGGCGCCATCCGAAAAGGAAATGACCTCGTGTATTCCGGAATCAAAATCAGTTCAGGCGTTAAGAAAACATACAAATGGAACGACGAATTATATCTTGATCTCAACGTGATTCCATTGGATAAACTGGTATCGGGTGACTCGATTGCGACCAATTTTTCCCCGGAAATCAATACCTATATGCATGAAGGCAACGCCGTTTTTACAAAAGACGGAAAGACGATGTATTTTACCCGCAACAATTTTAATAAAGGAAAGCGCGCGGCGAACAAAGCCAAGGTTTCCAACCTGAAAATCTATAAAGCGGAATTTACAGATGGGAAATGGACGAATGTCACAGCGCTTCCTTTCAACAGTGATGATTATTCTGTGGAACATCCGGCGCTGAGCAACGATGAGAAAACATTGTATTTTGCTTCGGATATGCCGGGCTCGTTAGGCTCTTTTGATATTTATTCAGTTGATGTCAATGGTGGCGCATTCGATGTGCCGAAAAATTTAGGCCCTGAAATCAATACCGAAAAGAAAGAACAATTTCCGTTTGTTTCAAAAGACAACAAATTGTATTTCTCCTCAAACGGGCATTTCGGATATGGCTCGCTTGATGTTTTTGTGTCGGATATCAAAGACGGTACTTTTTCAAAACCCATGGATGTCGGGCTTCCTGTGAATTCGGGTTATGATGACTTTTCATTCAACATTGATTCGGATACCAAAGAAGGCTATTTCGCTTCCAACAGGCCAGAAGGAAAAGGCAGCGATGACATTTACCAACTCAAAGAAACAAAACCGTTGATTATTGAAGGCTGCAAACAGTTTATCGCCGGAATCATCACTGATGTCGACACCAAATTGCCTTTGGAAAAAGCGTTGGTGGTTTTACTGGACAGTGATAAAAAGGAGCTGGAAAGCATTATTACCGAGGCCGATGGAAAATTCAGTTTTAAAGCTGACTGCCAAAAAGGGTATGTTGTGCTGGCTTCAAAAGAACTGTATTCAACCGAATCAAAATCGATGGTGTTGAAAAAGGAACGAAACAAAATCAATGATGCTTCGATGGCGTTGAAATCTGCAGAAGTGATCAAAAAAGAACAGGAGTTGGCGGACAAACGCCAAAAAGAAGCCGCCGATAACCAGAAAGCAGCACGCATCGCAGAAATACTTTCCAAGGAAAAAGACGTCGTTAAAGACAAAGGCAGGCTGATCATTAAAACCGAGCCCATTTATTTTGATTATGATTTGTGGTACATCAGGAAAGAATCGAAACCAATACTAAACCGCGTCATTGAGCTCATGAACAAATACCCTCTGATGGTTGTCGAGATTGGTTCGCATACCGACGTTCGCGGAAGCAATAGCTATAATCTGGAACTTTCTTCAAAACGAGCCGCTTCCACGAGGGAATATTTTATCGATAAGGGCATTCCTGAAAACCGGATTTCTTCAAAAGGTTATGGTGAAACCGTGCCAATCATCAAATGTGTTCCTGAAACTTCCTGTAATGAAGAACAGCACGAACTGAATCGCAGAAGTGAATTTGTGATTAAAGACCTATAAAAAAAGCCGCTCGTTAAAGGAGCGGCTTTTTTTTATTTTGAATCCTAATTCTTAAGGATTTTAAAATTGGCTTGTTTGTCGCCAAACTTCAACTTGAAGAAATACGTTCCGGTCGCAAAGGCGGAAATATCGACTTTTTTCTCCATTCCATTATTTTTACTTTGGTATAAAAGCCTGCCTTCAGGATTGTAGACCAGGATTTCGGTAATATCCGTTTTTGAGATAATATTGACGAAACCATTTGCGGGATTCGGGTAATATGTAAAATCAATATCCTGCAAATCTGCGACGCCAAGATTTTCATCACAGCCTACAGTAGCCACATAACCCGCTGCCACAACGCCCTGGTCTGAATAAAATTTGACCGTCAGCGCTCCGTCAGGTGAAGATGATGCGAAAGTGCCGGGATTTGTGTCTCCTGTAAATCCGCCGGCGCTTAAATCAGTCGCCGATGTATTGGCGCCGTCATAAATATACAGGTAATCGTAATCGAGTTCAAGGTCAAACGCCGTAAATGCGAGCGTTATTTTTTTGTTCGGAAGGTTCGGTATGAGCGTACGGGTATAACTTTGCATATCAGTGTAATTGCCCGATGCACCGCCGGTATCGGTAATGGTAATTCCTGAACACCAATCGGCATTGGTCGCAAAAGTGGCCTGCCTGTATGCCGGGGTTAATCCTGCCGAACAGACCGGACGTACCCTGATTTTATAAAATGTGTTTGGCAGTAATCCGGTTTTAGTGTATGTTGGGGAAGTAACGGTAACCCAAGTCGGGAAAACCGTCGAATAAGCAAACACCGCTACTTGCCAGCTTGTTCCTGACCCAATGTCGAGCCATGAAACTGTTATGGAATTATTAGTCACGGTTGAGGTAATTGACGCCACCGTATTAATACAAGTGTTGACGCAATCCGTACTGAGGCATGCTCCTCCATTTATTTCTGCCGCAATGGCCGCTTTAGGCTGGGTGCCAAATCCGTTTGCGAGATTAATTCCAACTCCGGAAACCAAATGGCAATAGCTCATGATCGTTCCTTTTGTAGTATACGGAATTATTGGCGGAGTAGTCATACAGCTATATCCTTCAGCATCTTCACCAATGGCAAATGGCG
>DATHKH010000192.1:0-7806 GCA_035286325.1 Flavobacterium sp. | reverse complement strand
TCGATTGTGGATTACCAAAATCACCTGAAATTTGAATCGTTGCCTAGCGAAGAAGAAGCTTCCGCAAAAGACCCGGTACTGAAAGAGAAAAGGGACAGATGGCACGAAAGCCTTGGAAAAGATATTTACGTACAGGAAGCGGTCAATATCCTTGACGATTTGCAGACAAAAGGCGCAAAAACAACCGTACAAATCAAGAAAAAAGACAAGCTTGTCAAATCATAGACTTGCTTGTCAGCTAAATAAAAACGCCCCGAATTTCGGGGCGTTTTTATTTAGGAAAGATTAATTGTGAAACTATTTCTTTATTTTTCCAGGAGCTATTCCGGCTATCCATTGCAATCTTTTAGGCTTCATTCTTCCGCCATAAAAGGATTTCCATTGCTATCCGGGCTAGGGCAATTTAGTGATAATTGCGTAATTACCACTCGTTCACCTTATTCGCATCCATCTTCAAAAAGATGAACAGCAAAATCGTAAAGCCCCAAAGTCCGGAACCGCCATAAGAGAAAAATGGCAACGGCACACCAATGGTCGGGAAAATGCCGACAACCATCGCAATATTGACAAAAACGTGGATAAACAATACGCCCGCGACACAATAGCCATAGACGCGGCTGAACTTCGTCTTCTGTCGTTCCGCGAGATAAATGACGCGCAATATCAGTCCGACGAAAAGCGCTATGACAATCAACGAACCCAAAAAGCCCCATTCTTCGCCAACGGTTGTAAAGATATAATCGGTGTGCTGTTCGGGTACGAAACCGCCTTTGGTCTGCGTGCCTTCAAGATAACCTTTGCCAAACCAGCCGCCGGAACCGACAGCGATTTCAGATTGGTTGGTGTTGTATCCAATCCCTTTCATATCGACTTCCTTGCCCAGTAAAATATTGAAACGGTCGCGGTGGTGCTGCTTGAATACATTCTCAAAAACATAATCCACCGACAAGACAAATCCTGAAATCATTACGAAAGCCAACGCGCTGGCAATGATATTCCGGTGTGAAATCCGGCTTCGGAAATGGACAATAATAATGACGACCAAAGCAATCAATATAATCACCCAAACTTTGATGACAAGCGCCATCATAAAAAGTGTAATCGCTATGAATCCGGCCCAAACGTACCAAGCCGGTAAGCCTTCACGATACAATACGAAGATGAAAACGGTATATATCAAGGCGCTTCCAGGATCGTGCGGGACAATCAATGCGACTGGTAAAAACAGGATTCCCAGCGCCTGAAGCTGCCGGTTCATGTCCTTGAGGTTGATCTGGACGTCGCTGAGGTATTTTGCCAATGCCAATGCCGTCGCCGCTTTCGCAAACTCCGATGGCTGTATCCCGAATGAACCGAATGAATACCAGTTGGCTTGGCCCTTGATCGTTTTCCCAAAAACAAACAATCCCGCCAGCGTCAGCAGTGAAAGCCCAAAAATGATACTCGAAAACTTTTCGTAAAACTTTCCCTCAACGGCAAGAATCAAGAAAATCAATGGAATAGTCAATATAATAAAGACCAATTGTTTGCCATAAACCTGGCCCATATCAAAAGCCGTATTCTCATCCAAAGACAGCGACGACGAATAAATATTCAGCCAGCCCATAATAACGAGCACAATGTAAATAAATACACTGATCCAGTCGAGATTATTGGTAACGCTTTGGTTTTTCATGGTCTTTTAATTATCTGCTTCCTCAGGATCAATAGTCGGTTTCGTAATCGAAAGCGTGTCTTTCCCTAAGTATTTGTCGTATTCGCCCTGAAGGCTTCCTTCTAACATTCTCTTTTCTAAATCGGTACGTGTGATTTTGCCTTTGATGTATTTTTCAATCATCAGGCTCACGATTGGCCCAGCCCATCTTTTTCCCCAATAACCGTTTTCAACGAATACGGCGATGGCAATTTTTGGGTGGTCTTTTGGCGCAAATGCAACGAAAATCGAGTGATCCTGGAGCTTGACCCTTTTTCCCCGGATTTTTGCAAAATTTTCAGCGGTTCCTGTTTTTCCACAAATGTCGATGCCTTCTACATTTAAGCCGTGCGCCGTTCCGAAATTATATACATCAAACAAACCGCTGATAACCGGCTCAAAATATTTCTTATCAATTGTTGTGACATGCTTCGTGCGGAATTTTTTGTCGATTTGCTCGTGCTCAATCCTTTTGATGATATGGGGCGTGTAATAATAACCGCGGTTTGCAACAGCTGCCATCATGTTGGCCAACTGAATCGGCGTCATCAAAACTTCACCCTGACCAATCGCGTTTGAAACAATTGTTGTGCTTCGCCACCCGCCATTCGGATAAATTCTTTTGTAGGTTTTGGAAGTCGGGCGGTTTCCTTTTTTCCCGGTTGGCAAATCGGAACCCATAAATTCTCCCAATCCGAAACTTTTCAAGTGATTGCTCCAAACATCGACACCGTCGGCAGGGCGTACGAATTTATTGATGGTTTTCATGTACACACTCGCAAAATACGTGTTACAGGAATTGTAAATCCCGTTGTGCAATTGCGAAATTCCCGAGTCATGGCATTTCATAAAACGGCCGCGCGCATAGCTGAATCCGTGGTGGCAAACAAAAGACGTCTGTTCGTCAATCACGCCTTCCTGTAAAGCTATTAATCCGGTTAGAATCTTGAACGGCGATCCCGGCGGATATTCTGCCATAAGACCACGGTCATACAGCGGTTTCGCAATTGAATCGTGGTATAATTTGGTGTAATTTTTTGAACGCTGTCTTCCGACCAAAATCGCAGGATCATAAGAAGGCGCAGTGACCAACGCCAGGATTTCGCCGGTTGACGGTTCGATGGCCACGATTCCGCCGCGTTTGTTGACCATTAATTCTTCGCCGTATTTCTGCAATTCCATGTCAATACTCAGCGTGATGTCTTCACCTTGCACGGCAATCGTATCAAACTTTCCGTTTTTATACGAACCAATGTCACGGTTGTATTTGTCTTTTTGGATATATTTTACACCTTTTACACCACGCAGCGTATTCTCGTAACTTTCTTCAACACCTTGTTTTCCAATCAAATCCCCGCTGATGTAATACGGATTTTTCTTGATGATGTTGTCGTTGACTTGTGTAATAAATCCGAAGACATTCGCGCCACAACTGACCTGATAATCCCTTAAAGAACGTTTCTGAATCTCAAATCCCGGAAACTTCCTGATTTTTTCCTGGAATGCCGCATACTCCATTTTGTTGAGCTGTGGCAGAAATACCGATCGTAAAATTGGGCTGTAGACTTTCGCTTTTTCAAGACGTTTGATGTAATCTTCTTTGGTGATATTCAGCAGTTGGCAGAACTCGAGCGTATCGATATTTTTGAGTTGGCGTGGCGTGACCATGATATCATATGACGGCTGATTGGCGACCAATAATTTGCCTTTGCGGTCATAGATATAGCCGCGCTCAGGATAGTCGTATTTGATTTTGATGGCATTATTATCCGATTTCAATTTCAGGGAATCGTCAACAACCTGCAGATAGAAAAGCCTCAACAGCAGCAATGCAGCACCTACGATTACCAAAGTCGGAAGAAGTACTTTTCTCATCGTTTGCTTGGCTTAAAGATGTAAATCAGGATGATGCAGAGTATGATGGTGAAAATGGTGCTCGAAACGGTCCTCAGGAAAATCTCCCAAAGATAGCTCAGGCGGAACACTTCCAATAGAAACAAGGTAAAGTGATGAATGACTACTGAAAGCAAAATGAACGAAAATCGCTCCGGTGTCAGCACATCATTAATGCGGATGGTTTGGTATTCATAACTGAGTCCAAACGAGAATTTGAAAATCGCCGGCCTGAACCAAGCCAAAACCAAACACGCCGCCGCATGAACGCCACCGGAATTGCAGAACATATCCATGATGATTCCGAGGCAAAACGCAGTCGCCAGCAATCCAGATTTGTTTCCGTCAACGGGATACAAAATGATGAACAGCACATATGGAAATGGGCTGATGAAGCCAAAAAAGCTCATATTATTGAATATGATGACCTGCGCCGCAAGCAGCAATATAAAGCGGGCGATATTGATTAATACGGCACTATTCACCTTTTGAAGCTTTTTCGAGGTTAATGACTTCGTCGCGGTCTTTGCTTTTGATGACATACACGTGGCCAAGGCTGGTCATGTCATTGAAAAGTTTCACGTTGATTGTGTAGTAGTTCGTTTCGTTGTCGATATAAATCTTGTCAATTGTTCCGATGCCAATGTTCTCTGGGAAAATCACCGATTGCCCGCCGGTTACGATCGTATCGCCTTTTCTGACGGAAGCCAAACGCGGCAAATCAATCAGCTGTACAAAACCCGTGCTTTTTCCGTTCCATATCAGCGATCCGAAATGGTTTGATTTCTTGATTTTGGCGTTGATTTGCGATTTGACATTCAGGATGCTGATGACGGTCGAATAGTTTTTCGAAGTCTTGTCGACAATCCCAACGATTCCTGCGCTGTTGATGACGCCCATATCGGGTTTGATGCCATCGGCCGCACCGCTGTTCAAAGTCAGGTAATTCTCAAAAACGTTATAGGAATTGTGGATGACTTTCGATACGATGATATTGGTCTTGCTGACGCCTTTGATGCTGTCGATTTTTACGACATCCGTAGAATCGCCCATGTTGAACAGCAGGCTTTTGAGGCGCGCATTTTCGTTGGCCAACTCTTCATTCTGGACTTTCAGGTTGAAATATTCATTGATGGAATTCATACGCTCATATACGCCACCGGTCAGGAAATTGGCTGAGCTGACAACTTTACTCCTGTGGTATGAATGGGATTGGATAGTAAGCGCGAACGAAATACCTAAAAGCAGCAAAAACAGTAACTTATTACTGTTTTTAAATATAAAATTAAATATTTGCTGCATCGGGTCGTAAAATATTAAAAATTCAAAATTCCAAATCCCAAAATGAAATCCGAGGGTTTATTTGGAATTTGGAATTTCATTTTTTTGGAATTTTATTTTATAAGTATGCTCCTGAATTTCGGTATGTTTTTCAATGCCATTCCGGTGCCGCGAACAACAGCCCTTAATGGATCTTCGGCGATGTAAACCGGAAGATCGGTTTTTTGGGAAATCCTTTTGTCCAACCCGCGAAGCATCGAACCGCCGCCGGCAAGATAAATCCCGGTGTTGTATATATCCGCAGCCAATTCCGGCGGCGTTTGCGACAACGTCTCCATAATCGCATCTTCGATACGCTGGATGGATTTGTCCAAAGCTTTGGCGATTTCCCTGAAAGAAACTTCGACCTGTTTTGGTTTACCGGTCAGCAAGTCACGCCCTTGAACCGACATGTCGTCCGGTGGCGTATCCAAATCTTCAGTGGCCGCGCCGATGGTAATTTTTATTTTTTCCGCAGTGCTTTCCCCAACAAAAAGGTTGTGCTGCGTTCTCATGTAGTAAACAATGTCATTGGTGAAAACGTCACCTGCAATTTTTACGGATTTGTCACATACGATTCCGCCCAAAGCAATCACGGCGATTTCAGTTGTTCCTCCGCCAATGTCAACAATCATGTTTCCTTTTGGCTGCATGATGTCGATTCCGATTCCGATAGCGGCAGCCATTGGTTCGTGGATCAGATATACTTCTTTTCCGTTGACGCGTTCACAGGATTCTTTTACGGCGCGCATTTCCACTTCAGTAATTCCGGAAGGAATGCAAACGACCATACGTAAAGCCGGCGTGAACATTCTTTTCTTCAAAGCCGGGATGCTTTTGATAAACATGCTGATCATCTTTTCCGACGCATCGAAATCGGCAATAACCCCGTCTTTCAACGGCCTGATGGTTTTTATGTTTTCATGGGTTTTACCCTGCATCATATTCGCCTCCTTACCAACAGCGATGATTTTCCCCGAGATTCTGTCTCTGGCAACAATCGATGGACTGTCAATAACAACTTTGTCGTTGTGGATGATTAAAGTATTGGCTGTACCAAGGTCGATTGCGATATCCTCGGTCATGAAATCAAAAAATCCCATAAGTTTAGTCAGGGTTTAAATATTACTAAAAAATGCATGCACAAAGTTAAACAAATTAATGTTTGAAATGACGCGTTCCGGTAAATACCATCGCAACTTTATTTTGGTTGCAATAATCGATACTCAATTCGTCTTTTATCGAGCCACCGGGCTGAATTACAGCGGTTACGCCGGCATTTTTAGCGATTTCCACACAGTCGGGAAAAGGGAAAAAAGCGTCGCTTGCCATGACCGCGCCACGAAGGTCAAATTGAAACGCGTTTGCTTTTTCAATGGCCTGTTTCAATGCATCTACTCGTGAAGTTTGTCCGGTTCCGGACGCGATCAAAGTTTGGTTCTTTGCAAGCACGATCGTGTTCGATTTGGTATTCTTGCAAATCTTGGAAGCAAACAATAAATCGTCGATTTCCTGTGAAGTAGGGGCAAGAGTGGTAACGGTCTTTAGATGCTCTTTATTGTCGGTGATGTTGTTTTTATCCTGGACCAAAATGCCGTTGAGGCAAGTTCGTACCTGTGTTTGCGGCAATGGCACATCATTTAGCACCAAAATAATCCTGTTTTTCTTTTCGCTTAAAATGGAAACCGCCTCATCCGAATAGAAAGGCGCAATGACCACTTCACAAAAAAGCTTGTTGATTTCACTTGCCGTTTCCGAATCGATATTGCCATTGGCAATCAAAACCCCGCCAAAAGCAGAAGTCGGATCACCAGCCAAAGCCGACAAATATGCCTCTTTCATGGTTTTTCTTGTTGCCAATCCGCATGCATTGTTGTGTTTCAAAATGGCAAATGTCGGCTCGTTATTTTTGAATTCGAGAATCAGATTGACCGCCGCATCAACATCCAAAAGGTTGTTGTATGACAATTCCTTTCCGTGCAGTTTTTTGAACATCGCGTCAAAATCGCCGAAGAAAAATCCTTTCTGGTGTGGATTTTCGCCATAACGCAATGGGATTCCGTTGGCAATGCTTGTTTTATAAAACGTTTGGTCGGTATTGAAATAATTGAAAATCGCAGTGTCGTAATGCGATGAAACATGGAATGCCTGTGTCGCAAATTGCTTTCTGTCTTCCAATGTCAATGCGCCATTCCTTTCGGTAATCAAATCCAATAATTTCGAATATTGACCGACAGACGCGACAATCACAGTGTCCTTGAAGTTTTTGGCCGCAGCCCGGATCAATGAAATCCCGCCAATGTCGATTTTCTCGATAATGTCCGATTCGCTTGCGCCGCTTGCCACAGTTTTTTCAAACGGGTATAAATCGACAATCACAAGGTCAATTTGCGGGATGTCGAATTCCTGCATTTGCTGTACATCGGTTTCATTGTCCTGGCGGTTCAGAATACCGCCGAATATTTTTGGATGCAATGTTTTGACGCGCCCGCCAAGAATGGAAGGATAAGAAGTGACATCTTCAACGGGAACGACAGGAATTCCGAGATTTTTGATGAAATCTTCCGTTCCGCCGGTCGAATAAAAAGTCACATTTTGAGCGTGTAATTTCCTGACAATCGGTTCAAGTCCGTCTTTTGAAAAGACAGAAATCAATGCCGATTTAATGGTTTTAGTAGTGTTCATTCCGTAGTTGTATTGATTGCTGCAAAAGTAGTTTTTTTGGATATAAAAGCCAATGCAATTGACCAACAATATCATAAAAAGAAATGCAATTTTTCTGCCCATTATTTTATTAGGTTTTTGCAGAAAAAATATTGAATTTTACACAAAACAAATTATTCCGCGAATGTTAGTATACTTCAGGTTACTTGGAGAAAGCTTCAGTTTTGCCATAAACG
>DATHKH010000191.1:0-2235 GCA_035286325.1 Flavobacterium sp. | reverse complement strand
TTGGCGCATATTGTAAAAAACAACGGATACAAAGTTGGATTCACGACTTCCGACGGGATTTACATCCAAAACCATATGATGGAAAAAGGCGATACGACCGGACCGGTCAGTGCCGAATACATCCTAAAAGATCCAACAGTCGAATTTGCCGTACTCGAAACCGCCCGCGGCGGAATTTTGCGCTCGGGATTGGGTTTCAGCCGCTGTGATATTGCGGTGGTAACGAACATCCAGGAAGACCATTTGGGACTCAGTGACATCCATACGCTTGACGATTTGGCACGCGTGAAAAGCACGGTTGTCAAAAGTGTCAAGAAAGACGGTTGGGCAATTCTCAACGCCGAAGATGTGCAGTGTGTCAAAATAGCATCAGAACTCAGCTGCAATATTGCCTGGTTTAGTATGGACGAGGAAAATGAACTGATAAAAAAATGCTCGAAAGAAGGTAAAATCGTCTGCGTTTATGAAAACGGTTATATCACCATCAAAAAAGGCGAATGGAAAATTCGTGTAGAAAGGGCGACACATGTGCCATTAACGCTTGGCGGAAAAGCCAAATTCATGATTGCCAATGCACTTGCCGCGACGCTTGCGAGTTATTTATGGGGGTTCAAGACGGAAGACATCAGCCTGTCATTGCAGACATTCATCCCAAGTGTAGCACAGACGCCGGGCCGCATGAACATTTTTGAATTCAAAAGATTTAAGGTACTGATTGACTTTGCCCACAATCCATCGGGTTACCTCGGAGTCGAAGATTATCTGAGTAGTGTCGATGCGGTTAAAAAAATCGGTATTATCGCCGGTGTTGGCGACCGCCGTGACGAAGACATCCGCGAATGCGCCAAAATCGCAGGAAGGATGTTCGACCACATTATCATCCGCCAGGAAAAATACCTTAGGGGCAGAACCGAACAGGAAATCATCGACCTGATTCTCGAAGGAATCGCCGAATCGGGCCAAGAAGTTACCCATGAAATCATTTCTAAAGAAGTCGAAGCCATCAGACACGCCATCAACTCGGCCGAAGAAGGCACGTTCATCACCGCCCTCAGCGACGTTGTGACCAATGCCATCGATATTGTCCAGGAATATTTGGATAAGGAAAATGAAGAAGGCAACATCTAAATAATCATTCCCAATTGTAACAAAGGGTAATGTTGGCAGACAAACGAATCTGTTGCATTATCCTTTTTTAATACATTTGTTTAAACCAAAAACACAATCATGAATAAAAATTTAATCCTTGCCCTGAGCTTATTTATTACAGTGGCAACTTTTGGGCAAACCAAAAAATTAACCCTTGAAGATGCAGTGATGCAGCAGGGAAGAAATTTCAGGGCCGATAAACTGCTGAATTTCGAATGGATACCAAACACGAATAAATATATTTATTTTGGCGATTCAGGGAAAAAGCTGATGACCGCGAGCACTGTGAATGCTAAAGGAACAGAACTCATTTCATTGGCAGATTTGAACAAAGCATTGGGCGCCGATTTCAAATCTTTTTTTGGGATTGAATGGAAAGATGCCAATACTTTCCTGCTCAATAACGGCACCAAATTCTATGAATACAACATCGCGACCAAAGCTGGGAAGAAAGTTTCCGAATTGTCTGAAACCGCTGAAAACGCGACATACGACCAAGCCAGGGAAAACATCGCATACACCGAAAAAAACAATCTTTTTATCTTAAATAAGAATAAGGAAAAAGTAGCCGTGACCAACGAAACCAACGAAGCGATCGTTTCAGGGCAGTTTTTCGCACGGAATGAATTCGGGATTACACAAGGGATTTTCTGGTCGCCAAACGCAACGGCATTGGCTTTTTACCAAAAAGACCAAAGTGAAGTCGCCGATTACCCGATTTTAGACATCACGACAACGCCAGGTTCTTTACACAACATCAAATACCCGATGATCGGCCAGAAAAGTGAAAAACCAAAAATCGGCATCTACAACCTCGCCACCAAAAAAACGGTTTTCATTGCGCCAAGTGGAAATACCGACGATTACCTGACCAATCTTTCCTGGACGCCCGATGAGAAATTCGTCGTCATTGCCGAATTAAATCGTGGACAAAACGATATGCATTTAAATGTATATGATGCCAATACAGGCACTTTCGTTCGTACGATTGTCGAGGAAAAATCAAATGCCTGGGTCGAGCCGGAACATCCTGCGTTTTTCCCCAGTGCCAAATCGAACAACTTCATCTGGATCAGCGAAAAAGAC
>DATHKH010000190.1:0-10386 GCA_035286325.1 Flavobacterium sp. | reverse complement strand
GCCCATACCGCCGCGCCTTTTCATAGACGATACCGCTACGGCAATAATCGTCAGGATGAAAGCCGAGACCGGAATGCTGTATTTTTTATACAGCACAACCAAATAGGTGTTGATGTTTGAGGAACCGCGGCTTCTTTCCTTTTCGATAAAGCTGGTCAGTTCGCCAAGCGTAAGTGTTTCGGCGACATATACGGTCGGTGTCAGGTCTTCGATATCGAACTTGAAAATCGTGTCTTTCCTGGTGCCCATAATAAGTTTGTCGCCCAATTCGCCAACGGTGCGCTTCGTATAATTGTACATCGTATACGTCGAATCTTTCGGGTTGAAGCGTAGCCTTCCAGCCGAAATCTTAAAGTCGAGTTTGTTGTTCTTGAATTTTTCGTAAGTGAAATTAAAGGCGACTTTCGAGCTTTGGTTGAACGTGCCGACATAAATGAATTCATTCGGGCTGATTTGCCTGAACACGTTCGAGTTGTCGCGCGTTTCTTTGTTCTTGTTCAGGTATGCATAACGGAAATCGTTGAATCCTTCGCTGGCTTTTGGTACGATAAAAAATCCCATCAGCAAAGCAAAAATCGACACGATGGTCGCACCGATGATATACGGGCGCAGAAACCTTGTAAAGGAAATTCCGGAACTCAGTATCGCAATGATTTCAGTATTGTTGGCCAATTTTGAAGTAAACCAAATCACCGAAAGGAATAAGAAAATCGGGAAAAGCAGGTTGGCAAAATAAATCGTAAAATTCAAATAATAAAGTGCAATCTCAGAAAACGCGACATGGTTTTCAATCATGCGGTTGACTTTCTCCGACACATCGATCACGATCCCAATCGGAATGAACATCAGCAACATTACGGTAAATGTTGCGAGGTAACGTTTGAGGATGTATTTGTCTATTATTTTCATTCAGATCATTAGAGATTGTTAGTGACTTAGACTTTCTAAAGCGAGCGCGTCTAGAGGCGCAGCCGTGTCTTAGAGTCTCTGGTCCATCTGTTTCACCATCATTTCCTTCCATTGGCGGAAATCTCCCGCTAAGATATGCTTTCTCGCTTCACGAACCAACCACATATAAAACCCTAAATTGTGAATCGTTGCGATTTGTTTTCCAAGGTATTCGTTGGCAGCAAACAAGTGTCTTAAGTATGCTTTTGTGTATTCCGTATCGACAAAAGTATGGCCCATTTCATCCAATGGCGAAAAATCGGCTTCCCACTTTTTGTTCTTGATATTGATTGTTCCTTGTGAAGTGAATAGCATGCCGTTTCTTGCGTTTCTGGTTGGCATGACACAATCAAACATGTCAATTCCCAAAGCGATGTTCTCCAGAATGTTGATCGGTGTGCCAACGCCCATCAGGTAACGCGGCTTGTCTTCCGGAAGAATGTCACAAACGACTTCAGTCATTGCATACATTTCCTCAGCCGGTTCACCAACAGACAGTCCGCCAATCGCATTGCCCTGTTGGCCGGCGTTCGCAATATATTCGGCCGATTGCTGGCGCAAATCCTTATACGTACTTCCCTGAACAATCGGGAAAAAAGTCTGTTCGTAACCGTATTTAAACGGCAATTTCTCCAGATGACTGACACATCGGTCGAGCCAACGGTGGGTCATGTGCATCGAACGGCGCGCATAATGGTAGTCACATGGATACGGTGTACATTCATCAAACGCCATGATGATATCGGCGCCAATCGTACGCTGGATTTCCATGACATTTTCAGGCGTGAACACATGATAGGAACCGTCGATATGCGACTTGAATTTCACGCCTTCTTCCTTAATTTTCCTGTTGGCAGAAAGCGAATAGACTTGGTAACCGCCCGAATCGGTCAGGATATTTCTATCCCAATTCATGAATTTGTGCAATCCGCCTGCCTTTTCAAGGATTTCGGCTTGCGGACGAAGGTATAAATGGTAGGTATTTCCTAAAATAATATCGGGATTGATTTCCTCTTTCAGCTCACGCTGGTGAACGCCTTTGACCGAAGCCACAGTGCCGACCGGCATAAATATCGGGGTTTCAATCACGCCGTGATCGGTGGTAATTTTTCCTGCCCGCGCTTTGGAGTTTGGGTCTTTGGCAATAAAATCAAATATCATAGTGCTTTTTTACAGCGGCAAAGATAAATTATTTAGGATTTGCGGTTTGTGATTTATGATTTTATTTAACATGATCGCTTGGGCGTGCCGGCGTTATCGAAATCTGTCTTTCATTTCGGCGGTCACAACGCCGCCGTGCTGTTCGCTGCAAGTCCTCGTTCGTACCTCACTGTGGGCTTTCCGCTGCCATCACTCACGCGGGCCAAAATCAGCTGTTAACTAAAATTAATAACTAATCAAAACTTCACTTGCCCCAGCGCCAAATAAAAATTACTTTTGCACCAGTTTAATTTTATATCTACAATGACACGAGCGTAGCGACTGCATTTGACCTTTGAAAAACAATTAAAAACAACAAATGAAACCCAACACACAACAACTCAACAACATGGTCATTCAGGTGCGCCGTGACATCCTGCGTATGGTTCATGCCGTAAACTCGGGACATCCGGGCGGTTCTTTGGGCTGCGCCGAGTTTTTTGTCGCGCTTTACCAAAACCTCATGGAACGCAAGGAAGGCTTTGACATGGACGGCAAGGGCGAGGATTTATTTTTCCTTTCCAATGGCCACATTTCGCCTGTTTTTTACAGCGTATTGGCACGAAGCGGCTATTTCCCGGTTTCGGAACTCGCGACTTTCCGCCACATCAATTCACGCCTGCAAGGCCATCCGACCACACATGAAGGATTGCCAGGCGTAAGGATTGCTTCGGGCTCGCTTGGGCAAGGCATGTCGGTTGCCATTGGCGCGGCACAAGCCAAAAAGCTCAACAACGACAACCACATCATCTATTCTTTGCACGGCGATGGCGAATTGCAGGAAGGCCAAAATTGGGAAGCCATCATGTATGCTTCTGCCAAGAAAATCGACAACCTGATTTCAACAGTCGACCTCAACGGCAAGCAAATCGACGGTTCAACCGATGAAGTGTTGCCAATGGGCAGCATCCGCGCTAAGTTTGAAGCGTTCGGCTGGGACGTCATCGACATTGAAAAAGGAAACGACATCGAGGCGATCATTGCCGGAATGACCGACGCCAAATCGCGCACCGGAAAAGGAAAACCGGTTTGCGTATTGCTGCATACCGAAATGGGCAACGGCGTCGATTATATGATGTACAGCCACGCTTGGCATGGAAAAGCGCCGAACGATGCACAGTTGGAAACGGCATTGCTTCAGAACACGCTTCCAGATGAAACCGATTATTAATTGTTTGAGAAAGTAAGATGAAAAAATACGAAAATACAGGCAGTAAAGATACGCGTTCCGGTTTTGGGGCAGGACTTACGGAGTTGGGACAGACCAATGAAAATGTCGTGGCACTTTGCGCCGACCTGATCGGTTCCCTGAAAATGGACGATTTCAAGAAAAACCACCCTGAGCGTTTTTTCCAAATCGGGATTGCCGAAGCGAATATGATCGGTATCGCAGCCGGATTGACCATTGGCGGAAAAATTCCGTTTACGGGAACATTCGCGAACTTTTCCACTGGAAGGGTTTACGACCAGATTCGCCAGTCGGTGGCCTATTCCGACAAGAACGTCAAGATTTGTGCATCGCACGCCGGATTGACTTTGGGTGAAGACGGCGCGACACACCAAATACTCGAAGACATCGGACTGATGAAAATGCTTCCGGGCATGACCGTCATCAACACCTGCGATTACAACCAGACGAAAGCCGCAACAATTGCGATTGCGAAACACCACGGTCCGGTTTACCTGCGTTTTGGCAGGCCTGTGGTGCCGAATTTCATGCCAGCCGACCAACCATTTGAAATCGGGAAAGCGGTTTTATTGAACGAAGGAACGGATGTGACGATTGTCGCCACCGGACATTTGGTCTGGGAAGCGCTTTTGGCTGCCGAAGCATTGGAAGCAAAAGGTATTTCTGCCGAAGTGATCAACATTCATACGATTAAGCCTTTGGATGAAGCCGCGATTTTAAAGTCGTTGTCCAAAACAAAATGTATCGTAACTGCTGAAGAGCACAACATCCTTGGTGGATTGGGCGAAAGCGTGTCAAGGGTTTTGGCACTGAACCATCCGGCGCCGCAGGAATTTGTCGCTGTAAATGACAGTTTTGGCGAATCGGGAACACCGGAACAGCTGATGGAAAAATACAAACTAAACAATCAGGCGATTGTAGCAGCTGCGGAAAAAGTCATAAAAAGAAAGTAATTACAAAGTTCTTATAAATAAAAAAATCCCGTTTAGAACGGGATTTTTTTATTTATTCAAATGGCGGGAAGCTTGTCGGATCCAAATGCCTTCTCAACCTTTCCGGATCTGTAAAATCTGCCGGTAAAGCCGTATGCAGATGGGTTTCAGGATCAATCGGTCCCGTGAATGCCCGTGGAATGCCTTGTGTCTCATCAATAAATGGCGTTGCAGGATCGTCAACCGCAGCACCATTGTATGGATAATGCGTCGTTGGCTGGCCAGTAACATCCGGCCTGCGGATTTCGACTTTTGTCAATACATGATCATCATCGTCGTCAACATCATACATATTGGCAAGACCGTCGCCATCGGAATCATAATCAATTGGGTCGTCGCCTGGATGAAGCACTTCATCTTTGGAATAGATGCCATCCCTGTCATGGTCTTTGTACCTGAGTTCGTAGAGTTTGAAATTGAATACCAGGTTCGAATATGCCGGAATGATACCAGAAGGAGGAATATTCCCAAAATAACCCAAACCTGAAGGAACAAACATCACACCTGCGCCATAATTATCAAAAACAATCGGGTTTGGCCCTTCTGCATCATCATAAGTTCCGGTTTTAAATAACGGGAAGATTTCAGTCCATGCCGGAATTACGTTTTCCAATTCCAGCCAAACCGGGTTTGGTGCATAATCGAATTGGCTTTCCGCATATTTTTTAGTCAGGTTGCCTTTATATGAAGTGTAAATGGAATCCAAAGCAGTTGGGTTTTGGTTAATCCCTTCACGAAGTTTCAGGTAATACACTTTATACTCAACAGAATTGCTGGTTACGGTTTTAAACTGTATTGGATAATCAGTCTGGTTCCTGATTGATAATTGTGTGGTTGTTGGCAGGATGGTATCGATGGTCACGTCATAATTGGCATCAACCGTAATGTAATGCGTATCGAGATATGTTTCCAATAAAGGACCGTCAACTAAATATTGTTCGGCGTAATCCCTTAAAGGCACAGTTTCAGGACCGTCATCTTTATGACAGGATACGACCGACATGCCAGCCAACAGTAAAAAAAGTATTTTGGAAATTTTGTTCATTATGAGTGTAAATTTAGGTGCGCAAGATACAATATTGGTTTATTTTTGTAAACAATTTAACGCTGATTTTAGAAAAAAGTATGAGGGTCGACAAATATTTATGGTGCGTGCGATATTACAAAACGCGGAACATGGTCACCGAAGCCTGCAAAAAGAATCATGTGACCGTAAACGGCCAGGTGGCAAAGCCTTCCAAAGAGGTTTTTGCGACTGATAAGATTACGTTCCGGAAAGACCAGATTACGCAGATTATCACCGTATTGGACATTCCGCCTAACCGTGTCGGCGCTAAGCTCGTTGACATTTATCGGAAAGACGAAACGCCGCCTGAAGCTTTTGAACATCTTGAATTGCTAAAATTATCAAAAGAGCATTACCGGAAAACCGGCGACGGCAGGCCAACGAAAAAAGACCGCCGCGATCTCGAAGATTTCGGCAATGGGCCAAATGAAGATTAATCAATAAATCGGGTAATAAAAAAGAAGCATTTTTTATCTTTGATACTACAAGCAACAATAACTATGGGAAAAAACATCATCCTCAACAACCAGGAAATCGAGCACAAGATCAAACGGATCGCCTACCAGATTTATGAAACTTTCGTTGACGAAAAAGTGATTGTCATCGCGGGGATTTCAAAAAACGGGTTTGTCTTTGCCAAAAAGATCGCAGAAGCCCTTGAGCACATTTCTTCAATTACCGTTTTGCTGTGCGAAGTAAAGATTGACAAGCAAAATCCAAGCGCGCCAATCACAACATCGCTGGCCAAAGAAGAATATCAAAATAAAGGGCTTGTCCTTGTTGACGATGTATTAAATTCAGGCACTACGCTGGTTTATGGCGTCAAACATTTCCTTGAAGTGCCGCTTAAAAAATTCAAAACCGCTGTGCTTGTTGACCGAAACCATAAAAAATACCCTGTGAAAGCCGATTTCAAAGGCATCTCACTCAGTACATCACTGCTCGAACATGTCCAGGTGGTTTTTGAAAAACAGGGCGACCATGCTTACTTAAGCTAGCAGACTTTCAATTTGAGAAGTGATTTCCTCCGGTGTCTTGTTGTCGGTATCCACTCTAAAAGTCGACTGGTTGTAGTAAAAACTCCTGTCAAATAGATTTTTGGCAATGAATTCCAACATTTCTTCTTTGGATTTTCCCGCTATGAGCGGACGTTCGTTTTCGTTGTTCAGAATTCTATTGTATAAAGTTTCGATTGATGCTTTCAGGTAAATCGACACAATATTTCCCCCATTCAGCAGTTCGTGATTATTGGCATAACATGGCGTACCGCCACCAAGGCTTAGGATAAAACTTTCATCGGAAGCCATCAGTGTTTTAAAAAGGTCATGCTCTAGTTTCCGGAAGTAGATTTCTCCTTTCTGTTTGAACAATTCCGCGATGGAAAGTGCTGATTTTTTTTCAATAATTTCGTCAAGGTCCAGCCGTTTTAGGCCCATTTTTTCACTCAATAAACGGGCGACAGTCGACTTCCCGCTGCCCATATAACCTGTCATAATAATTTTTCTCATGGAATAAAACCCTATTTATTAAGGCGTTGAAGGCAATAATGTAAAAAAGCCAAATTTAAAATAAAATTGCTTTGAAAAATAAATAATAAGGCCTTATATTTGCACCCGCGTTGAAGAAATGATAATGACTTGATAGCTCAGTTGGTAGAGCACATCACTTTTAATGATGGGGTCCTGGGTTCGAGCCCCAGTCAGGTCACAAAAGTCGGGCATCAAGCTTGGCTTTTTTTATTTGGCGACGTGGAGAAATTGGTAGACTTGCCAGCTTGAGGGGCTGGTGCTCGCAAGGGCGTGTGGGTTCGAGTCCCATCGTCGTCACATTTAGAGTCATTTTAGCTCTTTTAATTAAACCCGAAATCATAAACGCTTTATGATTTCGGGTTTTTTATTTTCAAAGCAGAGTTTTGTCGGAGGCCAATACCAATTCGAATAGAATTCGCCAATGTAAAATATCAAAGGAGGAATATAAAAAATAGTTAAAAATATACTAAACAGTATATTTTTATACCATTTAGTATTATATTTGCATTGTCAATACTCTTCATCAAATGAGAATAATAAAAGAAAATCACTTTGGCATTAGTACAATCTTATCATTTGCCCTGATACCTTTATCCGGTTTCGCAACCGACATTTACATTCCGTCGTTGCCTGCCATGGCAGGAGATCTTCATGTAACCGCTTCCGCTATCCAACTTTCCCTGGTTTTTTTCTTGGTCAGTTATGGCCTGAGCCAACTCTTTGTAGGAAGCTTGCTGGACAGTTTTGGGCGGTATCGGTTGGGACTCGCGGCGTTGGCCTGTTTTGGGATTGCGAGTTTCGTCATTGCAATCACAAACAACATTTACCTGATCTATGCCATGCGTATTGTACACGGTATTACCACCGCGCTGATCGTAGTGGGAAAGAGAGCTTATTTTGTAGACATATTTTCCGGCGAAAGACTAAAACATTTTACCAGCCTGTTTTCCATAATTTGGGCAACCGCACCGATCATTGCCCCATTTCTGGGCGGCTACTTACAGACGTACTTCGGATGGGAATCCAATTTTTACTTTTTAGGCTTTTTTACCGTTGCCATTGGCGGCCTGGAAATTCTTTATGGCGGCGAATCACTCAAAACTTTTCATAAATTCAGTTTCAGCTCCATTGCTGCCGTTTATTCGAAAATGGTTAAAACCACCGACTTTACACTCGGAATCATTGTGCTGGCACTCGCCTATTCTATGCTGATTATATTTGGAATGTCCAGTCCGTTTATCATTGAGCACGTATTTCATATGTCGCCGGTCATTTCCGGATACTGTGCCCTGGTTTCCGGCATTTCCCTTATGGCCGGCGGCATCGTAAACAAAATGCTGGCAAAAGCCGAATTTTTCAAAAAAATGCAAATCGCTAATCTGTTTCAGGTCTTTTTTGCCGTCCTGATGATTGCAAGTGTCGGTTATGTTTCCAATATTTATTCGTTAATGGTCTTTGTGATTGTCATTCATTTTATATCGGGTTTTATATTCAACAGCTTTTTCTCTTATTGTCTCGGCCGCTTTTCCAATAATGCCGGAATCGCAAGTGGTATTATTGGCGGAGGTCTTTATGTGAGCACTTCAGTATTCAGTTATGGAAGCGTCAATGCGATTCTTGTAAAAGACCAGGCTCATCTTGGCCTATGTTATTTTATTTTGGCATTGCTTATGGCATTTGTCTTATTCATGTCTAAAAGAATCGCGATCAAAGTTTCCTGAATCATTCCCTTTTAAAAAAAAATATTATGGGCAAAGCAGACAGAACAAAACAGCATATTATTGAACAGGCCGCGCCTTTGTTTAACCAGAAAGGCATCGCCGGAACATCAATTGATGACGTATTGGTAGCCGCCCAGATTACAAAAGGATGTCTCTACAGCCATTTTGAGGGAAAGGAAGCACTATCAATTGAAGTAGTGGACTACCTGCTGGATAAAGTTACATCGCGTGCAAAAGCAGCGATAAACAAAGAGGTCACTGCAAAAAAGAAATTATACGCCTATCTCGATCTTTATAAAGACCCTTTAAATCCGATGGTGGCCGGAGGTTGTCCAATCCTGAACTTTGGCACAGAAGCTGACGATACGAATGTCTTGGTGCGGGAAAAAGTGAAGGCTGTAATCGGGAATTCCATCAAAAACTTCACGGCAATTATCAACACCGGCATACAGGACAAGGAGTTCAGACCCGAATTCAATGCAGAGGAATTCTCTTTAAAAATGTATGCAATTATTGAAGGCAGTATAATGATCGGAAGGGTAATGCAAAGCAGCAGGCAGATGGAAACTGTCGTTGCGATGCTTAAGAAAGAGATCAGATCTTACGAAGTTTGATAATACAATACTGTAGTTTGTTTAAGACCGCCACTTGCGTTAGGGATTGAAATGGAAATCCTTTTTTCTCGCCTTTTGGCAGAAAAAAGATTGCAATGAAAAGCCCGACCCACAGGGTAACGCCCGAAAAAAAACACAAACAATTTTATTTTATTTGTAACATTTTGGTTTTAGCCGTATCCAAAGGGCTAACAATCAAAATATACATCATGAAACAATTTACAAAATTGGTGTTATTATCCGTCCTGATTTCTTTTTCAGGAAAAGCACAAACCACTTTCCCGTTTGAAGTGAAAATCAGCGGACACGGCCCGAAATCAATTGTCTTTATGGCGTGACATTAGCATGGATTGGTTTCAATTGGTTTTACACCAGGCCAAAAACAATCAAAAAACAATCGGGCAAGCTGGACGAAATGATCAGCAGGTGTAAAGCCATAAATGAACAATTGAAAGAATAAAGCCAATCCGGAATAATTCATATTTCCCATTAAAAGCTTTTTATTTGTTTAGCTTTTGTGCACATTTGTTAAACAATGAAAAAACGCATTTTGATTATCGGTTCCGGATTTGCCGCACTTTCTGCAGCCTGTTATTTGGCAAAAGCCGGGCATGAGGTAACGGTCTTTGAAAAAAACAGCACTATCGGCGGTCGCGCCCGGCAATTAAAAAAAGACGGATTTACCTTTGATATCGGACCGACATGGTATTGGATGCCAGACGTTTTTGAGCGCTTCTTTTCTGATTTTGGCAAAAAGCCATCCGACTATTACAAATTGGCAAAATTGTCGCCGGCCTACCAGGTTTATTTTGGCATCGGCCAATTTGTGACCATTGCAGATAACCTGCCTGAAATCATCAGTACGTTTGAAGCAATCGAAAAAGGCAGTGGCAGGCAACTCGAAAATTTCATGGCTGCCGCCAAAAGCAATTACGATATCGCCATCAAGGATTTGGTTTACAATCCGGGCGTTTCGCCTTTGGAGTTGGTGACATTGGCAACCGTCAAAAAAATGGGACAGTTTTTCAGCACCGTCAGCAAAGATGTCAGGAAACGTTTTAAAAACCGCAAACTGATCCAGATATTGGAATTTCCAGTATTGTTTCTCGGGGCAAAACCATCGGATA
>DATHKH010000189.1:0-6251 GCA_035286325.1 Flavobacterium sp. | reverse complement strand
CTGTCATTTCGATGTCGCCACCAAGCAGCGGCGGCATTTGCCTGGCGCAAATCCTGAAAACAATCGAATCTTACAATGCCAAAAGCTATGGCCACAATACCGAAAAATACATCCAACTGCTGACGGAAGCAGAACGCCGTTCCTATGCCGACCGGAATTATTACCTCGGCGATCCGGATTTTGTAGCCATTCCAACAGCACGGCTTTTAAATCCTGAATATCTGAAGCAAAGAATGATGAATTTCAATTTTGACAAAGCCACGCCATCATCTGACATCCAAAAAGGAACAGTCAGTTTTGCCGAAAGCAATGAAACCACGCACTACTCCATCGTCGACGCGGCAGGAAATGCAGTTTCGGTCACCACAACACTCAATGGCGCTTTTGGCTCCAAATTGTATTGCGATGCACTTGGCTTTTTCCTGAACAATGAAATGGACGATTTCAGCGTCAAACCCGGCGAACCCAATTCTTACGGACTTGTCGGCGCGGAAGCCAACAGCATTGCACCAGAAAAACGCATGCTCAGCTCTATGACGCCGACCATCGTCGAAAAAGACGGAAAACTACTAATGGTACTTGGTACGCCCGGAGGTTCGACAATCATCACTTCTGTTTTGCAGACAATCCTCAATGTCTATGAATTCAATATGTCGATGCAGGAAGCCGTCGATATGCCGCGCTTTCATCACCAATGGCTGCCAGACGAAGTCGATTTTGAACCCGGAAAATTTGCCCCTGAACTATTGGAGCACCTGGCCAACAAAGGCTATCATCCCAGTGAAAAGACCATGCCTGTCATCGGTAAAGTCGATGCGATCATGGTATTGCCCGACGGCAAACTTGAAGGCGGCGCAGACAAACGCGGAGATGACAAGGCTTCGGGTTTTTAAATTTTGCAAAAGTTTATCAAAACCGTTTTTATTAAAGATGTATTTTTACTGCCTTAATTTTTTCGAAAATGCCCAATAAGAAAGCATCTTTTATAAAAATCGCGTTCAGGAATGTCTTTAGGCAAATAGAAAACTTCTTTTTTCTGCTGAAAGGATTGCTGAATGAGCGGCATTTTATCTATTTGTCGTGCGTTATTGTTGGCATATCCTGTGCATTTGCCGTAATTATCCTAAAAGGATTTGCGCACTACGTCTTCCTTTTCGCGAATTATCTCAACGCGTACCTCAAACTGCCATTTATCAACAGTATACTTCCGATTATAGGGATTGTGCTGACCGTTTTTGTAATTCGGAATTTTCTTGGCGGCAAACTCGAAAAAGGTACTTCACGGATTTTATATGCGGTCGCCAAAAAAGGCGGTATCATCCAAAAAAAGCAGATGTATGCGCAGATTGTCACGAGTTTCCTGACTGTCGGTTTGGGCGGATCGGCTGGATTGGAGTCGCCAATTGTGATTACGGGCGCGGCATTCGGATCCAATTTTGCACAACGGTACAGGCTGACGCAAAAAGACCGTGTTTTGTTGCTTGCCTGTGGTGTTTCTGCGGGAATCGGTGCAGCTTTTAACGCGCCGATTGCCGGCGTTTTGTTTGCGATCGAGGTAATTTTGACCGACATCACGATTTCGGCGTTTATTCCAATTATTATTTCAGCGGCGACCGGCGCTTTGGTCTCGGCAGTGGTATTGGATGAAGATGTACTGTTGTCCTTCAAACAGCAGATGATATTCGACTTCAGGAACATTCCGTATTATATCCTGCTGGGCGTTTTGGCCGGACTTTTATCGGTATACCATGCCCGGAAATTTCGCAAGACTGAAGGTTTTTTTGCACGGATTAAAAACAAATCATACAAGCGGGCATTGTTTGGCGCTTCCATATTGGCCATCATGATTTTCTTTTTTCCGACGCTTTTCGGTGAAGGATATGAAAGCATCAAAACACTTTCCGAAGCCCATCCTGAAGCATTGCTTGACAACACTTTTCTCGAAGGTTTTAAGGACAACGAATGGGTTTTACTGCTCTTTGTTGGCGTAACGGTCATGCTGAAAGCGTTCGCGACAGGAATTACGCTCGGCAGCGGCGGAAACGGCGGTAACTTCGCTCCTTCCCTGTTCGTCGGTTCCTATCTCGGTTTTTTTGTTTCGAAAGTCATCAACCTGACGGGATTGACACATACGCTTCCTGTAGCCAATTTTACCATTGTCGGTATGGCGGGAATCCTCAGCGGGTTGTTCCATGCGCCATTGACCGCAATATTCCTGATTGGTGAAATCACAGGCGGCTACAACCTGATGGTGCCGTTGATGATCGTATCTTCCATCAGTTATGCCGTTTCGAAACAATTTGAGAAACACTCGATGGATGTGAAGTATCTTGCAGAAAAAGGTGATGTTTTTACGAGCGATAAGGACAAGAACATCCTTTCAAATATTGATATTTTGAGTTTGGTACAAACCGATATGCAAGTCATCAAACGCGAAGACACAATGGAATATGTCGTCGATTTGCTGTCCACTACGCGACAAAAATTATTTGCCGTGACCGACAATAAAAACATGCTGGTCGGCATCATTGATTTTGAGGATTTGCGGCCAATTGTGTTCAATTCTTTCCGCGTCAAGTTCACGCCGCTGAATGAAATCATTACCCAACCCAAGGCTGTCATTGCACTGGACGAAGAAGGCACTGAAAAAATCATGAAAAAATTTGAAAGTTCCAATTCCGATATTTTACCTGTAACGAATAACGGCAAATATGTCGGCTTTCTTTCTAAAGTCAATGTCCTGGAAAGCTATCGCGAAAGACTTAGGGAAATGGTGATTGAATAGCCAATCTTTAACAAATTCTTCTCAAACCCACTACTGAAAATCAGGGACAAAACCCTACCTTTGCGTTTTGAATATTTTATGCTGAAATCAGACGATAATATAGAAGTATTGGGCGCCCGTGTGCACAATCTCAAGAATATAGATGTAACGATTCCCCGTGAAAAATTAGTGGTCATTACCGGACTTTCGGGTTCGGGGAAATCATCGTTGGCATTCGACACGATTTATGCCGAAGGGCAACGCCGTTATATAGAAACTTTTTCGGCTTATGCGCGACAATTCCTCGGCGGATTGGAACGCCCGGATGTCGACAAAATCGACGGGCTTTCCCCGGTTATCGCCATCGAACAAAAAACCACGAGTAAAAGTCCGCGTTCCACTGTCGGCACAATTACCGAAATTTACGATTTCCTGCGTTTGCTTTATGCCCGCGCCAGCGATGCCCATAGTTATGTGACAGGCGAAAAAATGGTCAGCTACAACGACGAGCAGATCAAAGACCTGATTACCGAGAATTTCAAAGGCAAACGCATCAACATCCTTGCGCCGGTCATCCGTGCGCGAAAAGGCCATTATGGCGAATTGTTCCAGCAGATTGCCAAACAGGGCTTTTTGAAAGTCCGCGTAAACGGTGAAATCAAAGACATCTCTCCGGGAATGAAACTCGACCGCTACAAAACGCACGACATCGAAATTGTCATCGACAGAATGGTCATTGAAAATTCGCCCGAGAATGAAAAACGACTAGAAGAAAGCATCAATACAGCGATGTACCACGGCGAGAACGTATTGATGATTTTAGACCAGGACACGAATGCCACACGGTTTTTCAGCCGGAACTTAATGTGCCCGACTTCCGGGATTTCATACCAGAATCCTGAACCGAACAATTTTTCATTCAATTCCCCAAAAGGCGCATGCCCAAATTGCAACGGTTTGGGAATCGTCAATGAAATCAACCTGCAGAAAATCATTCCAAATCCAAAACTATCCATTAAAAATGGTGGTTTTGCGCCTTTGGGCGAATACAAAAGCTCCTGGATTTTCAAGCAACTGGAAATTATCGGTGAGAAATTCGGGTTTAAGATTACCGATCCGATTGAGAAAATCAATTCAGATGCGATGGATGTCATCCTATTCGGCGCAAAGGAGAATTTTGCCGTCGAATCAAAAACATTGGGCATTACGAAAGAATATAAAATTGAGTTTGAAGGCATTTCCAATTTCATCAAAACCCAATTTGACGAAAGCGAATCCACAGCCATCAAACGCTGGGCAAAGGATTTCATGGATGAAGTGCCGTGTCCGGAATGCCATGGCTCACGATTGAAACAGGAAGCGATGTATTTCAAAATCAACGACAAGAATATTTCTGAGTTGTCGAATATGGATATATCCGATTTGACGGCGTGGTTTGCAGATTTATCGAACCATCTAAACGAAAAGCAAAAAACCATCGCCACCGAAATCATCAAGGAAATCCGCGACAGGCTTGCCTTTTTGATGAATGTCGGATTGGATTACCTGGCTTTGGCGAGAAGCTCACGCTCACTTTCGGGCGGTGAAGCGCAGCGCATCAGGCTTGCGACGCAAATCGGTTCGCAATTGGTTGGCGTGTTGTATATTTTGGATGAGCCGAGTATCGGTTTGCACCAGCGCGACAATGAAAAACTCATTACGTCTTTGGAGCAATTGCGCGATATCGGGAATTCCGTTATCGTAGTAGAACACGACAAAGACATGATTGAACGCGCCGATTATGTCATCGACATTGGTCCGGCTGCAGGAAAACACGGCGGGCAAATCGTCAGCGAAGGCACGCCAAAAGAAATACTGAAACACCACACTTTGACCGCGCAATACCTGAATGGCGAAAAGAAAATCGAAGTGCCGAAGAAAAGAAGGAAAGGCAACGGGAAATTCCTGAAACTGACCGGCGCGACGGGAAACAACCTGAAAAACGTGTCCATTGAAATCCCGTTGGGCGAAATGGTTTGCATCACAGGCGTTTCGGGAAGCGGCAAATCGACGCTGATCAACGAAACGCTTTACCCGATTTTGAACGCGTATTATTTCAACGGCGTCAAAAAACCGGCGCCATATAAGAAAATTGAAGGCTTGGAGCATTTGGATAAAGTCATCGATATTGACCAAAGCCCGATTGGAAGAACGCCGCGTTCTAATCCGGCGACATATACCGATGCATTTGCAGAGATCAGGAATTTGTTTGCGATGACGTCAGAAGCGATGATTCGCGGGTATAAAGCCGGACGTTTTTCTTTCAACGTCAAAGGCGGACGTTGTGAAACCTGCGAGGGCTCGGGCGTGCGCACGATTGAAATGAACTTTTTACCGGATGTTTACGTTGAATGTGAAACCTGTCAGGGCAAACGGTTCAATAGAGAAACGCTGGAAATCCGTTATAAAGGCAAGAATATTTCAGACATTTTGAATATGACCGTTGATGAAGCGGTGCCGTTTTTTGAAAATATCCCAAAGATTTACCGGAAAGTCAAAACGATCCAAGACGTTGGTTTGGGTTATATTACGCTTGGCCAGCAAAGCACGACGCTTTCGGGCGGTGAAGCGCAGCGGATTAAATTGGCGACTGAATTGTCGAAAAAAGATACCGGAAATACGTTTTACATTCTCGACGAACCTACGACAGGACTGCATTTTGAAGATATTCGTGTGCTGATGGAAGTCATCAACAAACTCGTAGACAAAGGCAATTCGATCCTGATCATCGAGCACAATATGGATGTCATCAAACTCGCGGATTACGTCATTGATATGGGATATGAAGGTGGAAAAGGCGGCGGCGAGATTGTAGCGAAAGGCACGCCGGAGGAAATCATCAAAAATACCAAAAGCTACACAGCGAAATTTTTGAAAAAAGAATTATCTTAGTCCGCTTTTTCAATTGACAATTAAAGCCATAGCCCGGATAGCAATGGAAATCCTTTTTTTAAAAGAATTTGACTGAAGCGTCAGCTGAAGGCAAATTTCTTTAAAAAAAAGATTGGAATGAATAGCCGGAAACAGCTTCAAAAAAAAATAAAATGAGATTAGAAGATTTCGATAACGACGAAGACAAAATCATCCAGGACCGACTGAAACAAAAGACGTGGAATGAAATCCGCACCAACGATTCATGGGCAATTTTCAAGATTATGGCCGAGTTTGTAAACGGTTATGAATCGATGGGAAGAATTGGGCCATGTGTGTCGATTTTTGGTTCGGCACGGACAAAACCGACGGATCATTTCTATTTGCTGGCTGAAAAAATCGCCTTCAAAATATCAAAAGCCGGTTATGGCGTCATCACTGGCGGCGGACCGGGAATTATGGAAGCGGGAAATAAAGGCGCGCATTTGGGCGGCGGAACATCCGTAGGTTTGAATATTGAACTTCCTTTTGAGCAACATTTCAATCCGTATATCGACAAGGACAAAAACCTTAATTT
>DATHKH010000188.1:0-6927 GCA_035286325.1 Flavobacterium sp. | reverse complement strand
GAAATATATTGGACTTAATCAATTAAATTTCAACATCTTATACTCAAAAAGCAAATCCCAATATTCAATTCTAAATTCTCAATACTTTTCCTTGTAACTTTAAACATTTTAATTATCTTTGCGCCCACATTGGACCAACCTCTGGCGAAATCCGCGAACGTTGCTCTGGTTTAAAACCATAATTAAAAAAATTATCATGGCAGATTTAATGAAATTCGTAAATGACGAATTCGTAACAAGAAAAGATTTCCCTGAATTCGGAGCTGGAGACACAATTACTGTGTACTACGAAATCCGTGAGGGTGAAAAAACAAGGACACAGTTCTTTAAAGGAGTTGTAATCCAAAGAAGAGGTTCAGGAAGCACTGAAACTTTTACAATCCGTAAAATGTCAGGTTCAATCGGTGTAGAGCGTATTTTCCCAGTGAATTTGCCAGCTTTGCAGAAAGTTGAAATCAACAAAAAAGGTGCTGTCAGAAGAGCGCGTATTTTCTACTTCAGGGAACTTACTGGAAAGAAAGCGAAAATCAAAGACAAAAGAAGGTAATCAATTGCCATTCAATTATAATCCCGATATTAACGTATCGGGATTTTTTTTGCTTTAAATTATCGATTTCGCTTTTTGAATCTTATAAAATAACAATTCCGCAATTTGTTGCTTTTCAAACAAAATCAGTTTCGTTTGCTTTTATGTTTCCGCAATCGTTTTCTTATATTTGTAATCGAAATTTACAAAACAACCTTATATACAATGGCAAAAATTAAAGTAGCCAATCCGGTGGTCGAATTGGATGGCGATGAAATGACACGAATTATCTGGAAATTCATTAAAGACAAACTCATTCTTCCTTATCTTGACCTTGACATCAAATACTACGATTTAGGCATGGAAAGCCGTGAGGCAACCAAAGACCAGATTACGATTGACTCGGCTGAAGCCATCAAAAAATATAATGTCGGCATCAAATGCGCAACCATTACGCCCGATGAGGAACGCGTAAAAGAATTCAACCTTTCCAAAATGTGGAAATCCCCAAACGGAACGATTCGGAATATTGTCGGTGGAACTGTTTTCCGTGAACCGATCATCATGAGCAACGTTCCGCGTTATGTTCAGGGTTGGACGAAACCGATTGTCATTGGCCGTCATGCTTTTGGCGACCAATACAAAGCGACTGACACAGTCATCAAAGGAAAAGGGAAACTGACGATGAGCTTTACCAATGAAGCCGGCGAAACCCAAACCTGGGAAGTTTACGATTTTGAAGGCGACGGCGTAGCGATGGCAATGTACAATACCGACGAAAGCATTTACGGGTTTGCACATTCCTCGTTCCAGATGGCATTGACCAAAAAATGGCCGTTATATCTTTCGACAAAAAATACGATCTTAAAAGCTTACGACGGGCGTTTCAAGGACATTTTCGAGGAAGTGTACCAACAGCACTACAAAGCAAAATTCGCCGCTGACGGCATCACTTATGAGCATAGGCTGATTGACGATATGGTCGCTTCTGCTATGAAATGGAGCGGCGGATTCGTTTGGGCTTGTAAAAATTATGACGGCGACGTCCAATCGGATACTGTCGCGCAAGGTTTTGGCTCTTTGGGACTGATGACTTCGGTATTGGTTACGCCTGATGGGAAAACCGTTGAAGCCGAAGCTGCACACGGAACTGTGACACGCCATTACCGCGAACACCAGAAAGGCCGCGCGACATCAACCAATCCGATCGCTTCCATTTTTGCATGGACCAGAGGTTTGGAACACCGCGGAAAACTCGATGGAAACCAAGCGCTGATTGACTTCTGCCTCACATTGGAGCAAGTTTGCATCGATACTGTGGAAAGCGGAAAAATGACGAAGGATTTGGCAACATTGGTAAAACCAGAAGGTTTGACATCAGCCGATTACCTGAACACGGAAGATTTCCTTGCTGCCATCCAGGAAAATTTGGATAAAAAACTGGCTTAAAACCCAATCATACCGCATACAAAAAGCTGCCTCAACGGGCGGCTTTTTTATTTTCCTTCAATTCAAAAGGATGTTCTTTTTTCATAAAAATGTATAATTATCGGCATTTTAAGCCAAATGACAGCTGTTAATTCCAAAGCCTTTTTTATTGGCATAACATTTGAATCGCAAAATTTTAACATTTAGTAACCTTTAAATTTTAATTTTTATGAAAAACACCCGTTCGCTAATCGTAGTATTGGCATTGGCAGCAGCAGTGATCGTTTCCTGCAAAAAAGAATCAAAAACTGAAACTGAAGCAACGACAGAGGAATCAGCGGCTTCAACAACAACTTCCTCAGCGGCAGTCGTTACAAAACTGGACAGTACACGAAAATTCATCCGAACGGCAGATTTAAAATTTAAGGCAAAAGACGTCGCGAAAACTACCTACGCGATTGAAAACATTACCACGAAACTGGGCGGATTTGTCGCCTATACCAATCTCCAAAGTACCACAAACGAAGAGCAAACCAATAAGCTCAATGCCGATTCCAGCGTAGTGACCAAACATTTTACCGTCGAAAATGAAATGGTTTTACGCGTTCCAAATACCCGACTGGATTCGACTTTAAAAGCCATTACGCCATTGATTGGCCATCTCGATTTCAGGGTTATCAAGGCAAATGACGTTTCGTTGACCATGCTTTCCAATAAAATGGCGCAGTCGCGCTCAGCCGAAAGCAGCAAACGCCTCGCAAACGCAATTGACGGCAAAGGCAAAAAACTCAATGATATCGCCAATGCAGAAGACAAATTGACTACCAAAAAAGAGCAATCCGACAATGCAAAACTCGAAAATCTATCCTTAAAAGACCAGGTCAGTTTTAGTACCGTAAACATCGCAATGTATCAGAACGAAGCGGTTTCCCACGAAATGATCGCCAATGACGACAGCGGCAAATACGACCAGGGTTTGGGAAGCCGTTTTATGGATTCGTTAAAAACCGGATGGAATATGGTAACCGCGCTACTGGTATTCTTTACACAGCTTTGGGGTTTGCTGCTCATCGTTTTAATCGCGTTTATCGGTTATAGGAAATACAAACTGTCATTCAAAAAGTAAAGAAAGATAGCCACTTCAAAAGAGTGGCTTTTTTTATGGAAAATTCTCCCGTAACGATATATCTTTGCCGGGAATAGCCTGATATGAAACCAAAAACGACATCCGAAAAAAACAACCTGCATCCGCGAAACCCGCACCGATTTGGTTACGATTTTGAAGCATTGGTCAAAGCCAATCCAGATTTAAAGCTGTTTGTCTCGATAAATATCCATGGTGTCGAAACGATAGATTTCAGCAACCCGGAAGCGGTCAAAATGCTGAACAAGGCTTTGTTGTCGGCGTTTTATAACATCTCCAATTGGGATATACCTGCCAATTACCTTTGTCCGGCAGTTCCCGGGCGTGCTGATTATATTCATTATATGGCAGATTTGCTGGCTTTATCGAATGATGGGATCATCCCCGAAGGCAATCATATTACGGTTCTCGATATCGGTACAGGCGCAAGCTGCATTTACCCAATCATTGGCCATTCCGCTTACGGATGGAGTTTTGTCGGGACGGATATTGATGCCAAAGCCATTTCCAGCGCCGTAAAAATTATCGAATCCAATGCTGCATTAAATGATGCGATCAGCCTACAGCAACAAATGGAAAGCAGGTATATTTTCAAAGACATCATCCTTCCGGAAGATAAATTCGCGTTTACGATGTGCAATCCTCCGTTTCATGCTTCTGAAGTAGAAGCGTTAAAAGGAACGATGCGCAAAATCAATAACCTGCAAAATAAAAAGACTGAAAATCCAATCCTGAATTTTGGCGGCCAGCAATCGGAATTGTGGTGCAAAGGCGGTGAACCCGCTTTCATCACGCAAATGATTTACGAAAGCGCGAAATACCCGAGCCAAAGTTTGTGGTTTACGACATTGGTTTCAAAATCAGCACACTTATCCGCTATATATAAAATCCTGGAAAAGGTCAATGCCGCCGCAGTCAAAACGATTGATATGGGCCAAGGCCAAAAAAACAGCCGTATTGTAGCGTGGAGTTTCCTGTCTGAATCCCAGCAAAAAAACTGGAAGTTTTAAGTTTTAATAAACTTTTTAATGCGGGTTTACTTCGTAACTTTGTGTACAAAATTTATTTTTTTAGATGAAATTCCAGGTTGTATCAGATTATAAACCCACGGGCGACCAGCCACAAGCGATTGCCAAATTAACCGAGGGAATCGAAAGCGGCGAGAAATTCCAGACGCTGCTGGGTGTAACTGGTTCGGGAAAAACTTTTACGATGGCCAATGTCATTGAAAACGTCAAAAAACCGACTTTGGTACTCGCGCACAACAAAACGCTTGCAGCACAATTGTACTCCGAGTTCAAGCAGTTTTTCCCAAATAATGCAGTCGAATATTTTGTTTCCTACTACGATTATTACCAGCCCGAAGCCTTTATTCCGGTTACGGGATTATATATAGAGAAAGATTTATCCATCAATGAGGAACTGGAAAAGATGCGTTTGAGCACGACATCCACGTTGCTTTCAGGTCGTCGGGATGTCATTGTCGTATCTTCTGTTTCGTGTTTGTACGGCATTGGAAATCCGGTGGAATTCCAGAAAAACGTAATTGCCATTGCCAAAAACGAAATCATTTCACGCACCAAACTTTTACACAAGCTCGTACAAAGCCTTTATGCGCGGACTGAAGCCGAGTTTACGCCCGGAACTTTCCGCATCAAAGGCGATACGGTCGAAGTGTTTCCGAGTTATGGTGACGAACCTTTTCGCATCCATTTTTTTGGCGACGAGATTGAGGAAATTGAGGCATTTGACGCAAAGACCTCGCGCGTTTTGGAAAAATACAACAAGCTGAATATTTATCCCGCGAATATGTTCGTGACTTCGCCGGAGGTTTTACAAGGGGCGATTTGGGCCATTCAGCAGGATTTGGTGAAGCAGGTTGATTTTTTTAATAGCCAAGGCAAACATCTGGAAGCGAAACGTTTGGAAGAACGCACGAATTTCGACCTTGAAATGATCCGCGAACTCGGCTATTGCTCCGGGATTGAAAACTACTCGCGTTACCTTGACGGACGTTTGCCAGGAACGCGGCCTTTCTGCCTGATTGATTATTTCCCAAAAGACTTTTTAATGGTTGTTGACGAAAGCCATGTCACTATTTCACAGGTTCATGCGATGTATGGCGGCGACCGTTCGAGAAAGGAAAATCTCGTCGAATACGGTTTTAGATTGCCGGCTGCGATGGACAACCGTCCATTAAAGTTTGAGGAATTTGAAGCTATGCAAAACCAGGTCGTCTATGTTTCAGCAACGCCAGCGGATTATGAATTGCAGAAATCGGAAGGTGTTTATGTCGAACAAGTCATCCGCCCGACGGGATTATTGGATCCGGTGATTGAAGTCAGGCCAAGCCTGAACCAGATTGACGATTTAATCGAGGAAATCCAGCAGCGCGTCGAACTCGACGAACGCGTATTGGTTACAACCCTGACCAAAAGAATGGCAGAAGAATTGACCAAATATTTGGTGAAAGTCAACATCCGTTGCCGTTACATCCATTCTGAAGTCGATACTCTGGAACGTGTCGAAATTATGCAGGATTTGCGCAAAGGTTTGTTTGACGTTTTGATTGGCGTGAATTTATTGCGCGAAGGATTGGATTTGCCCGAAGTGTCTCTTGTCGCAATCCTCGATGCCGACAAAGAAGGATTTTTGAGAAGCAATCGTTCGCTGACGCAGACTGTCGGCCGGGCCGCACGCCATATCAACGGCAAAGCGATCATGTATGCCGATACGATTACCAAAAGCATGAAAGCCACGATTGACGAAACGAATTACCGCCGTGGCAAGCAAATCGAATACAACACGACGCACAATTTGTCTCCGATGGCGCTGAACAAAAAAATCGACAGCGCACTCGCGAAAAATTCGGTGTCGACGCAATACTTCGAGAACAAGTTGGCGAAAGCCGCCGAACCCGAAAGCAAATACCTCAGCAAGCCGGAAATCGACAAGAAGATTAAAGAAGCGCGAAAAGCGATGGAAAAAGCCGCAAAGGATTTGGATTTTATGCAGGCTGCGAAATGGCGGGATGAAATTAAGATGTTGCAGGAGAAAGCTTAATTCAAAGCAAACACACAAATTTATTTTTTCCCCAATTCCTTATAACTGCTAAAAATCTCAGTGATATAACCCGCCAAATCACCATAATTGGATTGCAGCAGTAATTTTTTCAATTCCCGGTGCAAGTCTGCACGGTCATCTTCGTCAAGTTGCCTTACCTGGCTTCTGATTTTACCACACTCAGTAAATCTATATTGCGCCTTATTGAGACGCTCCATAATTGAAACAGCATCCATGTTTGTTATCGTTAAGATTAATATTCAATAAAAATTTAATCTTCCGACAGACGGAGTTCCTCGAAGGTTTTGCTAAGATCGCAAAGCTTCGGTAAAATATTAGGGCGAAGAATTACGCCATTTGACTTAAAAGCCTAATTCTGTTGTTCCTTAAACGTATTCACAATTTCTTCCGCATCAATCATGCCCGTTGGCGAGGCTTTCATCAGTTCGAGCACGCGGTTCATGGCACTTGGGCTCAATCCCATATTGATTCCCAATTGGCGGATCGCGATGTTTTCATTTTGGTGGAGTTTACCATCACAATGCATCAATAACGCCAGTCTGTAGAATTGGTGTATGCGCTGTGCTTCCGATTTGATGACCTTAATATCCGAATGCCTGCGGAACAGTTCGACAAAAACGGGCTTGTCAATTTGCAACTCGCTGGCCACCAAAGCCAGGAATTCCAGTTCCCGTTCGTGCAATTCGCCGTCAACTTTGGCAAACTCGATCATCTCGGAAAGCAAACTCAGTTTTTGTTCGTAGGT
>DATHKH010000187.1:0-36676 GCA_035286325.1 Flavobacterium sp. | reverse complement strand
GCCGATGAGGGCCAGGTGACTGCCGTGCAAACGACGGCCGGCGCGTCGGTCGTGGTAAATTCTTACTGCACGTTTACGCCCGGTGGCGATTACAACACGATTACCGGTGCGGTGCGTTTCGACGGGAACAACAATGGATGCGACATCAATGATGTGACTGCACCATTCATTAAAGTCAATATTACAGAAGGCGTTAATACGGGCGCAACTTTTACCACCGCCAATTCGCTTTACAGTTTTTATACCGGTGCCGGAAACTTTACTGTGACGCCAAACTTAGAAAACCCAACCTTCTTTACAGTTTCACCTGCAAGTGCAGCCGTGAATTTCCCGAATGTCAATAATAACGTTTCGACGCAAAATTTCTGCCTTTCAGCCAATGGCGTACACAGGGATGTAGAAGTTGCGATAGCCCCGATTACGCTGGCGCGCCCCGGTTTTGATGCCCAATATGAAATCGTCTACAAAAACAAGGGAAACCAAACCCAAAACGGGTCGGTGACATTTAATTATAATGACAATGTGTTGAATTTCGTTTCTGCAACGCCTGTGCCAAGCAGCCAGGCGACAGGATTGCTGACGTTCAATTATACCAATTTGCTGCCTTTTGAAAACCGTATAGCCAAGGTAACTGTGCATGTCAATGCGCCAACCGATACGCCGGCGGTGAATGCCGGATATGTGTTGGATTTTACAACAGCTATCACTTTAAACGGCACCGATGAAACGCCGGCCGATAATACAATGAATTATCATCAGACGGTCGTGAGTTCGCTTGACCCGAATGTGAAAACCTGTGTGGAAGGTAATGTTGTTTCACCTTCCGAAATTGGGAAATACCTGCATTATGTAATAAATTTTGAAAACACGGGCACTCAGGCAGCACAGAACATTGTAGTCGTAGACATGATTGATATCTCCAAATTTGATATCAATTCACTACGTGTCATGAACAGTTCGCATCCGGTCGACATTCGTGTGACAGGAAATAAAGCAGAATTCATTTTCAGAGACATCAACCTCGCCATAGGCGGACACGGTAACATCTTGTTGAAAATCAAAACGCTCAACAGTTTAACGACGGGCGCAGTGGTTTCAAACAAAGCTGATATCTTCTTCGATTACAATTTTCCGGTTGCGACTAATATTGCCAATACGACCTTCCAGGCTTTGGGCGTGAATGAGCATGAATTTGACAATTCCATTACCGTATATCCGAATCCTGCGCATGACATCCTGAATGTAAAAGGGCAAAACAATATCAAATCCATTCAGCTATTTGACGTTCAAGGCAGGATTTTGCAAACCAACCTGGTAAACGAGAATACGGCAACGATTGACATTTCAGGTAAACAAAGCGGGATTTACTTCCTGAAAATCACTTCCGATAAAGGCATCAAAGTCGAAAAAATAGTCAAGAATTAAGTTAATTATGTTGAGTTTCCCTAAAGTCCGCAAATCTTTTTTTGCGGACTTTTTCTTTGTTATCCAAATAATTACGATTGAATAACAGTCCTTTTACAGATTTTATTACATTTGGAAAAGCAAAGCAAAAACAAATGAAAAAACTTTACCTATTGTTATTTTTTACCGCAATTTCCCAAGCCCAGATTGTCAGTATTCCCGATGCGAATTTTAAGGCAAAACTTTTGGCCGCTGATACCAATAATCAGATTGGCGGCGGACTTAAAATTGATCAGAATGGCGATGGGCAAATACAGAATACAGAGGCAGAATTGATTGGACATCTGGATGTTTCCGCTTCCAGCATTGCTGACCTGACCGGAATTGAAGCTTTCATCAACATTGGCGTAATTGAATGCCAGGACAACCAGCTGACGACATTAAACTTAATCGCCGCGCCATATTTATATGCCTTGGATTGCCACAACAACCTGTTGGTAACATTGGTTACTAGTGGTTTGACTAATCTCAATTCTTTGGATTGCAGTAATAATCCCGCATTGGCTGCACTGGATGTTACGAATATGAACGATTTGAATTTCCTAACCGTAAACCAGACACAAATTGCTGCGTTTTCTTTAAGCGGTACGCCAAATATCGGTGTGCTGCACATTGAAGATACGCCGATTACAGCATTGGATGTCGCCAACCTGCAATTGGTCTATTACATTTATGGCAGCCATACACAAATTACGTCATTAGACATCAGCGGCATGATTAATTTGGAATGGATGCAGTTCGACCATACGCCAATCACCAACTTTACTGCCAATGCGCAAAACCATTTATGGAACCTTGATTTGAACAATTGCGGATCATTGGTTTCGGTGTCTATCACGAATTGTACTATGCTGACCAGTGTTAATTTATTGGATTGTCCACTTTTGGCGTCGGCCGACTTTTCTAACTGTACCCATTTGACAGATTTGACCTCTTTACAAATGAATGCTGCCCTGGAAACGCTGAATGTGTCAAATTGTCCTCAACTAGGCTCGGTAGCGCTCTTTGCTGCCGACAACCAATTGAATTCTTTAAATCTCGCTGGCTGCACGAACATGGACGTGCTTTATCTCGATAATTGTAAGCTGACCTCACTCGATGCTTCGGATTGTGCTGCACTGACAGAGCTGATGGTTAAGAACAACCAACTCACATCCCTGAATATTTCAGATCTCCAGAACCTGAAAGTAATAGAATGTTCTGATAACCAGCTGACTTCAATTGATTTGACAGGCTTGGTGGAAGTCATACAGTTTGAATGCGACAACAACCAGATTGCAGCGATGGACTTGACCGACATGGTGAGTTTGGAAACCATGTATTGCAACAATAATCCATTGACTACATTGGACGCGAGCCATTGCATCAACCTGGAGCAATTGTCCTGTGATACGCCTACAATGACTTCGCTGTATGTCAAAAACGGGATGGACGAGGCACTTGTTTTTAACCCTGAGCCGATGCAATATATCTGTGCCGACGATTCGCAAATACCTACAATCCTGACTTCTATCGACCCGACGGATATTGTGGTCAATTCGTTCTGTACATTTGTTCCGGGTGGAAATTACAATACGATTAGCGGTACGATGCTTTTTGATGCTGACGACAACGGATGCGATGCCGGTGACACGATGCTGCCAAACCTCAAAATCAGGATGACCGACGGCACGCACAACCGGGCAACGTTTACAGATACTGCCGCCGCATATTCCTTTTACGCACAAACAGGTACATTTACCCTGACACCAGATTTGGAATTCCCTTCGTTATTTACGGTTACGCCAAATAATGCGACGGTCAATTTTGCGACGATTAACAACCTTTCGTCTGTAAACGATTTCTGCATTGCCGCAAATGGCGTGCATCCTGATTTGGAAGTGATGATTGCCCCAAGCCAACTTATGCCGGGCTTCAATTCTTATTGCGACGTCATTTACAGGAATCGCGGAAACCAGATCATTTCTTCAGGAACAGTTACTTTGGCTTATGACGATGCCGTATTGGACGTTGTTTCAACCAGTGCTATACCGGATACTCAAAGCAGTGGAAATTTGAGTTGGAATTATACGAACCTGATGCCGTTTGAAACCCGCAGGGTAAGCGTCAACCTGCATCTCAATGCGCCAACTGACACGCCGCCAGCGAATATTGGCGATATTATTACCTATACTTCGACCATTACGCCAAATTGGCCGGATGACACGCCGTTGAATAATACGTGTGTCAGCAAGCCGATTGTTGGCGGCAGTTTTGATCCGAATAACAAATTGTGTCTTGAAGGCACATCGGTTTCCCCAACTAAAATCGGGGATTACCTGCATTATGTCATCAATTTTGAAAATACGGGAACCGCAGCAGCGCAAAACATTGTGGTGCAGGACAACATTGATGCAACGATGTTCGACATCAATTCACTACAGGTTTTAAATACTTCTCACCCGGTTGTGGCCAGGATTATTGATGACAAGGTCGAATTTGTATTCCAAAACATCAACCTCGCCCCGGATGCAGATGGCAATGTTGTATTTGAAGTCAAGACCAAAAACACTTTGTCTGAAGGCGATTTCGTAATCAATACCGCCAATATTTATTTTGATTACAACTTCCCTGTTGCGACGAATGATGCTTTTACGGTATTTGAATCCCTTGGCGTGAACAATCCTGATTTTGACAATTCCATTGCGGTTTATCCAAATCCAACGCGTGATATATTAAATGTCAAAACTTTGGGAATCATCAAATCAATACAGCTTTATGACATCCAGGGAAGAGTATTGCAAACCAACCTGTTTGGTGAGAATTCAGCAATTGTGGATATTTCCGGAAAACAAAAAGGGATTTACTTCCTGAAAATCACGTCGGAAAACGGAATCAAAATCGAAAAAATCATAAAGAACTAAGCCAATATACTTTGTCTTTCCAAAAACCTGCAACTCATTTGCAGGTTTTTTTTATGCGTTGAACCGCCAATATTTTAATTGTTTTCAAAAACCTGCACATTTATAAAATAATTTTACTTTTCCATGCGATATTCGTTTTTAAATTCATCCGAAATTCCTTAGTTTTGTTAAATTATTATTTCAATAAATAAATTTCCAATTTTATCATGTCTAAAACAGCAATATTAGAAATTGATGGCAAGAAGTATGAATTTCCGATAATCGTCGGAAGCGAAAATGAAGTCGCCATCGATATCAACAAATTACGTGACGTTTCAGGAATCATCACCATGGATCCGGGTTATAAAAATTCCGGTTCCTGCAAAAGTGACATCACCTTTCTTGACGGTGAAGAAGGAATCCTGCGTTACAGGGGTTATTCGATTGAAGATTTGGCTGCAAAAGCCAACTTCCTTGAAGTGTCTTTTCTTTTGATTTTTGGAGAATTGCCAACAGCCGCAGCCCTCGAGCAATTCGAAAACGACATCAGGAAATACACATTGGTCAATGAAGAGATGAAAAACATCATTGACGGTTTCCCGAAAACAGCACATCCGATGGGCGTGTTGTCGGCATTGACAAGTGCGTTGACCGCATTCAATCCAAAATCGGTAAATGTTGAGAATGAAAAGGAATTGTACGAAGGCGTTTGTAAAACGATGGGTAAATTCCTCGTCATCGCGACATGGACGTACAGGAAATCAATGGGCTATCCGTTGAATTATTACGACAATACGAAAGGCTATGTCGAGAATTTCATGCGCCTGATGTTTGAATTGCCAACCGGACCATACAAACCAAGCCCCGCAGTTATTGATGCGCTTGACAAATTGTTCATCCTTCATGGCGACCACGAGCAAAACTGTTCGACGTCGACAGTGAGAATGGTCGGTTCATCGCACGCCGGATTATTCGCTTCGATTTCTGCCGGTGTTTCCGCACTTTGGGGTCCGCTTCACGGTGGCGCCAACCAGGCTGTTCTCGAAATGCTTGAGGAAATCCAGAAAAATGGCGGTGATGCAGACAAATATATGGCTAAAGCCAAAGACAAGGACGATCCATTTAGATTGATGGGCTTCGGGCACAGGGTTTACAAAAACTTCGACCCGCGCGCTAAAATCATCAAGAAAGCGGCCGATGAGGTATTGTCGACTTTGGGCGTAGACGACCCGATTTTGCAGATTGCCAAAAAACTCGAAGAAGCTGCGCTTGTAGACGAATATTTCGTATCCAGGAAATTATACCCGAACGTCGATTTCTATTCAGGAATCATTTATCGCGCTTTGGGAATCCCAACCGATATGTTTACCGTATTGTTCGCGATCGGAAGGCTTCCGGGATGGATTGCGCAATGGAAAGAAATGCGGGTCAACAAAGAGCCGATCGGTAGGCCAAGGCAGATTTACACTGGCCATCCGTTAAGGGATTTTAAGCCGATGGACAAAAGATAAATTTTGAAAAGCTTCTTGAAAAAGGAGCTTTTTTTATTTTCTGATTGATGAAAAGAAATCGTAATATTATACCTTTAATATAGTTGTGGATGAAAAAGCAGGTAAAGAAATTCTTAAGTCGATTGATGCCAAAAGGGATGTTGAAGGAAAAAATAAAACTGACTTATTATAATTTATTGTCAGGAAAAAATGCGTCATTTTCCCTTATACAATTGGATAGACTGCTCTTTAAAACAAAATATGAAGGATTAGAATTCACCACCAAAGATGCCCTTTATAATATCGTTGAAGATTTCGATTTTTACCAGCATTTCCACAAAGTGAAACACGGGGATGTCATTATGGATGCAGGTGCCAATAACGGCTATATTGCTTTGTTGTTTGCGAAACTTGCCGGTGAAAACGGAAAAGTCTATGCTTTTGAGCCAGATGCCATCAATATCAAATACATTGAGGAAAATATCGGCCTCAATGAAGATGTCAAAAATATAATTATAGAAGATTTGCTGTTGTGGAATGAAAACACTTTCGTGGATTTCTACGAAGCGGGAACAGTCGGCTCGTCGGCGGTATGGATGCCCGGAAGTGACAAAGTCGTTAAAAAAGAAGCCGTTCGGATTGATGATTGGGTTGCTAAAAACAACATCCAAAAACTCGATTTCATTAAAATGGATATCGAAGGCGCCGAAATCGAAGCGATGGACGGTTGTGTAGAAACCATAAAAAACCTGAAGCCTGATTTTGCCATTGCTTCTTATCATGTTGTGAACGGTGAACAGACTTACATTAAAATGGAAGCGTTTTTCAGGAAGATGGATTATCCTTTTAAAACGGTGAAGTTTAATAAAAATGAAATCATCACTTTTGCGGGGGTGAACGTCAAATAGCGAGCACATGATCAAATCCATTTCATTAATAACCCAATCAGGAAGCTCAAACTGTAAACATACAGTTGTCAAAGACTTTAAGACGGTTTTGGATTTATCAGCAGTAGCAAATGAAAAGTCCTTCGATCTTATCATTACTTTTGAAAATAAAATTTCCGAATTCCGCAACCACGATTACACTTGGATAAAATGCAGCCGCAACTTGGTTTCGGCGCCATTTTCACCAAAAATCGTTAGGCTTTCAAATGGTTTTTTGGTACAGGCCAATATCAATTTTGGTATCTGGGAAGTCAAAAAAAACAATTCGAAAGTATTGATTTGGCGTTTCAACCCCGAAAATGCCGCGCCACTTTCCGCTTACACGGGCAACAAAAACGAAAGAATTGTCCATTCCGCAAATACGGTTTTCGACTTTCCTGAAAACCCTGCGCTGCTGTTTTCCAATGCCAATGCGGTAGAATTCAGCCGTTCTGCCCATCCGTTTTCTGCAATTGCCTGCTTTACCGACCATTGCGATTTCGATACGCCCGAAAGCCTGCCTTTGCAAAGGGAATTTTTCAACGAACATTCCATAAAGGTGACAAAGGGTTTTTTCCTGAACCAATATTCCAAAAGACACGACAATGCTTCTTTTGAAAATAGCGCCTCCGAATTGGCAAAATGGCGCTCCGACGGGCACGAACTGGCCTATCATTCCTTGTCGCAATCCATTAAGAATGATGCCGAAAGTTTTGATGATTTCTTTGGGGTTACGCCGCCATTTCCGGACATCCCGACATGGATTGACCATGGCTACCAACCATATAATCTATCGCTATATCGAGAGAATAATATTGACCCTGTGGTTTATGAAAATACGCTGAAAGCAAAAAATATTGCGACATTGTGGAATTACATCGATTCGGCAACGGCGACTTCCGGCGTTATCAACCAGCTCAATCCAGACCATTTTACACTCGATAAGTTTTACAAAGGCAATCCCGGAAAAACTTTTACCCAAAGACTGACGCATAATGTAAAAAATACCATGGCGCACCATTATGCCGACCCGAAAAACAATTGGGGTTTCATGATTGCCAATGGAAAAAGGCTATTTAAAAAGCGGAATGTCAAAAGTTTTTTTCCGTTTTTGTGGAATGTCATAGTGCTTTCATTTTCATTGCTGCGCGTATTCCTTTTTTGGAATTGGCTGAAAAATAAACCTTATAAGTTGGCCAAATACACGCCGGTTATTTTCGGACATACGATTTCCAAAGAAAAATTTTACATATTCCAGACGATGGAAATGGTCGATTTCAAGAAAGCGCTTTCAAAAGAGAACATTTCCACATTGGTAAAAGAGAGTGGGCTATTTATCGCGCACACTTATTTTTCCGTACCGATGCGGCACCATCATGGCAGGATTTTCAAGACGCCAGAGCAAATTGACTCGGAAGTGGCTGAAAATTTCAGGGTTCTTGGCGGCAAAATCAAAACTGGCGAAATCTGGAATCCAACGCTGAACGAACTCGTCGTTTTTTTGGCTAATTTTGAAAAAGCAGTTTCAGATGTCGATGGCGATGGAAACATTTTCGCAACCAGCGCTTCGGGGCTGCATTACAGAACGGTGAACTAATGGAAATACTCTATACAAAAGACCTGGAATGGCTCAAAAAATGGGATGCGTATGTCCTAAGGGAAAACAAAGCCAGCCATTTGTTGCTTTCCGAATGGAATAAATCCTTCCAGTCATACGGTTTTGATTATGAGATTTGCATTTGCCATGAAAATGGTGTCATTCATGGCGGATTTTCAGGCGTGATTGCCAAGGCGCTGTTCTTCAAATTTTATATCGTTCCTTATGGGCCAATCGTTTCCGGAGGATTTGAGAACTGCCTCGATATATTGGTTACAACTGTCGTGGAAAGAGCCAAATGCCACAATTGCTGTTATTGCCATATTACTTTGCCGGTTTCTGAAACCAAAAACGCGCATGTTTTTAATGCATTGCCCGAACTTCCGGCTTTAATCAATGCGAAAGAAGGGCATTTGTTCAAATATGTTTATTCTTCAAATGGGCTGAATTGGGTCGATTTGTCCGATCATAATAATGAGGAAGAATTATTGGAAAGTTTCCGTCCTTCGGTGCGGCGTTACATTCGGAGTTCGCAGCGCAAAGAATTGGAAGCCCGGTTTCTTGAGTCTGAAACCGATATCAAAATGGGTTATGAATTGTGCCTTGAAAATGCGCGGAACCATCATTATACATTGCGTGACTGGGATTCGTTTAAGGACACTTTAATCAATATGGTTTCCGATAAAAGCGCGGTTTTCCTCGGGGCGTTTAAAGATGAAAATCTCAAAGGCGCCGCGCTTGTAATAAAATCGGGCAATTACAACACTTATATTTTAGGTGGAACCAAAAAGGAAAAACCGGATCTATTAGTTGGTCATTTCCTGCATTGGGAAGCGATAAAAATATCTTTCCGTCAAAAATTAAGCGGGTATAACATATCTTTAGGCGGCTCAAAAGGAGTTGTGGATTTGAAGAACAGCTATGCGGATGTGCAGGTGATGTTCATCAATTCCAAATACCATTGGATTTTGAAGCCTGCATTTTTTAAAACCTACCTGTTTGTTGAAAAGCAATTGAAACCGCATAAAAAAACGCTTTCAAAAATATTGTCAATGCTGAAAAGGAAATGATAAAGAAACTCCGGAAATACCTGAAAGTAGCCGATATCGACGTGCTGATTTACAGCATGGCCGCAGCTGATCTGGTTGCTTTGCCCGACATTGGATATGAAATCCAAAAGCAAACGCTTCCGGATTCAAGGGTGCAATATTTTATCATGGATCATGGGATTTCAATACATCAAAGTTATTTGTTTGTCAAATTGTACCTGTTGCGGCTGATTGGGAAAAAAGGTCCGGCGATTGGCGATTGTGTCACGATTCCGGAATATAAGGGGAAATCGATTTATCCATTTGTGATCAACCATATTGCACACGAAATGCTGGTGGAAAAAAAATATCCGGAAGTGTTCATTATCGTCAATACCGACAATGCAAACTCCATCCGCGGAATTGAAAAAGCAGGTTTTAAACTGTACGCCAAAATCAAGGCCAATCGGTTTTTGCTTTTTTACTACAATCTAGAAAAGCACTATTCCAAAGCGATTTAACGAAATTGTGCCGATTTATAAATGGCAAAAGCACCTGAAAATCGGGAAGCTTTTTTATCTTTGCCACTCGAGGCCGCAAGGCCGAACTGTATGGAGTAAGAAGCCAAAAGCCATTTTATGCTGGAATTGAATATTAAGAATGAAACGTCAAGATTACGGGCTGTTGTCCTCGGAACCGCAGTCAGCAATGGCCCGACTCCGACTGCCGAACAGGCATACGACCCAAAATCCCTCGAACACATATTAGCAGGAACGTATCCGGTGGAAGCCGATATGGTCGACGAAATGGAAGCGTTTAACAAAGTGTTCGAGAAATACGATGTGAAAGTATTCCGTCCGGAAATCGTAACCGACGAAAACCAGATTTTCACGCGCGACATTGCGTTTGTGATTGACGATATTTTTGTCAAAGCCAACATCTTGCCCGAAAGGGACAAGGAATTGCCGGCCATCCAATATGTCATGGGCCAGATTGATTCTGAGAAAATTGTGCAGCCGCCGGACGACGTCCATATTGAAGGCGGTGACGTGATGTTATGGAACGATTATATTTTCATCGGCGCTTATAAAGGCAGCGATTACTCGGATATCAAGACCGCGCGCACCAATTGGCAAGGCGTGAAATTTATCAGGGATTTGTTCCCAAACAAGATTGTAAGGGAATTCGATTTGGTGAAATCGACGACGGAAGCGCGTGACAACGCGTTGCATTTGGATTGTTGTTTCCAACCGGTCGGAAGGAACAAAGGCATCATTTATAAAGGCGGCTTCCGCGATCAGAACGATTACCAGTTTCTGGTGGATTTGTTTGGAGAAGTCAACCTGTTCCATATTACCAGGGATGAAATGTATGATATGAATTCGAATATTTTTTCGATTGCGCCCGATGTGGTCGTTTCGGAAAGGAATTTCACGAGGTTGAATGCATGGCTTCGCGAAAACGGATTTACGGTTGAAGAAATCCCGTATGCGGAAATTGCGAAGCAGGAAGGCTTACTGCGTTGTTCGACATTGCCATTAATTAGAGAATAATTTAATGTGAATCCAAAGCCGCGTTAAGGATTGAAGCGAAATCTTTTATTTGCCTGTAGCGCAGCGAAAGGAAATAAAAATTGAAGCGAAAAGCCTGACCCGCAGTGACACGAGGCTGCAAGCCGACTGCCCGAAGGGAAACGCCAAAAAAATAAAAACATGAAACAAACTACCAACTCCATTTTGATGATCCGCCCGGTCGCATTCCGTATGAATGAGCAGACCGCAGTCAATAATTATTACCAGAAAGTGCTGAACGATTTGCTTCCTGCAACCGTAAACGCCCGGGCGCAGCAGGAATTTGACATTTTTGTCGACAAGCTTCGCGAAATCGGCGTTGATGTGACTGTCATTGACGACATTGCCGAACGCGATACGCCGGACAGTATTTTCCCGAACAACTGGATTTCTTTCCACGAAAATGCCGATGTCGCGTTGTACCCGATGTTTGCCGAAAACAGGCGCAAGGAACGCCGCGAGGAAATCCTGGATACGTTGGAGGAAAAAGGGTTTAAGATTGAGAATATCGTTGATTATACTTCGGCTGAGGACGACGGTTTTTTCCTTGAAGGCACCGGAAGTTTACTTTTGGACAGGCAGCACAGCAAAGCCTATTGCGCGTTATCGCCAAGGGCTGATGAGGAATTGTGCATTGAATTTTGTGAGGATTTCGAGTTCACGCCCGTGATTTTTGAGGCATTCCAAACGGTCAACGGCGAACGCAAACTGATTTACCATACGAATGTGATGATGTGCTTGGGCGAGACATTTGCCGTGATCTGTGCCGATTGCATTGACGACAAAAAAGAGCGCAAGCATGTGTTGGACAACCTGAAAGAAGACAAGAAAGAAATCATTCTGATTACGGAAGAACAGGTTGACAGTTTTGCAGGGAATATGCTTGAAGTCCGTGGTGCGAACGACAAACGTTACATTGTGATGAGCGCTGCGGCGCACGACAGCCTGACGGAGAAACAAATCAAGCAGCTGGGCAAGCACGGCGATATCATTTCGTCGAGCCTCGATACGATTGAAGCTTGTGGCGGCGGAAGCGCGCGTTGCATGATGGCGGAAATTTTTCTTCCGAAAGTAAAATAAAAAAAGTTGGCCACAGATTCACAGATTTTTTCTAAGCAATGCTCGGGATAATCTGTGAATCTGTGGCCTTTTTATTTTGGCTGAAAATTACTTCACGAAACTGTCGATGATCTTATCGCTTTCGGCTTTTGTTGCGGTTGGTTTCAAATCAAACAGAAATTCATAGAGCGGTTTGTTTTCAACCGTAGTCTGCAGGTTCAGGTCTTTGTCGCGGGCGTAAACCGTTTGCCATTTGTCGCGGACATTTTTCCAGACATTTTTGTTTTCTGCCCAGTAATCCTGTGCTTTTTTGCATCTTGAATCGGCGACTTTCGTATAGACATCATAGCCTTTTTCATTGGCAAGTACCACATCTTTGCCATCATCGCCTCGAACCATTTTCACATTGTCCTGATTGTGGATCCAGCCGAATTTGGTGATTTCCTGCGTATTGGTTCTTTTAAGGACATTGTAGTCTTTCCGTACCGTATATTCCCTTCTTGGAAGTGGCGCATCGGTCGTGTTGGTCCAGTAATCGCGGCCATCGGCATGCATCCAGGTCGCAGTTCCGGCGTATCTCGGACTGTCGTCTACGTTAAATACTTTCTGCGACCATTGTCCTTTCACTGCACTCTTTGGAAGATTTTGGAATTTCCAGGTTTTGTCTTTATAAAATTGATACAGGTCGGTATTTTCAAATTCCCATTCCTGACGCCAATGCTTGACAATCATCGTATCGACAATCAGCAAATGTTGCAAGACGATCTTGTTTGGCGTGTCTTCGACCAATTCGGCCCATTCGAGACCGTAAAGCCTTTCCGTTTTTGATGGTTTGTAATTTTCGTCACGCGTCGCGCGGAAAGTTTCGGCGAAATTGTATTCGACTTCATAACAGCCGCACATTGATTTGATTGATTTGATGTCTTGTTGTTTCTTGTCCTGGGCCAAAGCGCTGATTGATAAGAGTAAAATAAATGCTCCCAAAATTGCTTTTTTGCTCATAGATAATTTTAAATTTTTGTTTTCGCGAATCTTCGATTTCATGTGATTAAGTTGTTAAAATTTCTTTTGCAAAAATAGTATTTTTATTTAGAATAATTAAAAATAGTTCCTACTTTTGTCAAAAAAATTATCAAGAATGTTTCTAAATAGAGTGTTTTTTGTCTGTTTTTTCCTAACTGCTTCATTTTCAAATGCGCAGCAAAAACAAACCGTTGATTCATTAAAAATGGAAAATCTCGACGAAGTCATGGTCACCGCAACGCGCACAGTCAGGCAACTTTCGTCATTGCCACTTCCGGTGCAGCTGATTTCAAAAGAGCAGATAAAATTGTCCGGTTCTTTAAGGTTAAATGACATTCTCGACGAGCAGACAGGCTTGATTATCGTCCCGGATTTCGGTGGCGTTTTAGGAATACAAATGCAAGGCCTGGACGCACAATACACTTTGATTTTGATTGATGGCGTTCCATTGGTCGGCCGTTCCGCCGGTACTTTTGACCTGAGTCGCGTGGCCGTCAATAATGTAAAGCAGATTGAAATCGTAAAAGGGCCATCATCGGGATTATATGGTTCTGAAGCGATTGGTGGCGTCATCAATATCATTACGGAAACGCCAAAAGAAACACCGCTAAAAGGCGATGTGAGTTATAGGTTAGGCAGCTATTTGACGCAAGATGCCAATGTTGGTGTTACGTTCGGAAAAGGGAAAACAAGTTTCAATGCGTATGTTGATGCATTTTCTTCCGAAGGTTACGACTTGGATAAATCCGATGCCTACAGAACCCTTCTGCCCTATAAAAATGTGACGTCGCAGTTGCAGTTCCAATACAAAGCGTCCGAGAAATGGCGTGCATTGGTTTCGGCAAGGTATTTTGGGCAGGACGGCGACCTCGAAAGCGTGATTGACGACGAATCGGCCTCGGGAAATACGATCACGAACGAATTCAACATCCATACGCGCGTGTTCCACAACCCGAATAAGAATTTGAGTTTGACATACGAAGTCTACGGTACGCAATACCATACCAATGATGAAACGCGTTTTGACGATTCCAATGAGCTGGCTGAATCCGGATTCTACAAGGAAAACCTGCTGCGCCCGGAAACCAGGGCAACATACAGGCATGGAAATGTCGTTTACACCGCCGGTTTCGGTTACAGTTTCAACAACCTTGACCGTACGTTTTTTGCCGAAAAAATCAATTACAATTCCTATTACGGTTACGGACAATACGACTTCACATATAAAAAATGGAACGTACTCGCCGGTGCGCGCTACGACAAAAATGACGCATATGCCTCAGCTTTCAGCCCGAAGCTCGCAGTCAATTTCAAGGCAAATGAGTCTGTGTCATTTAAAGCATCTGTCGGATATGGGTTCAAGGCGCCGGATTTAAGGCAATTGTACTTCGATTTTAACAACCCGGCTGTCGGATATATCGTTTTGGGCTACAATGTTGCGGCCAATCGCTTGGTGGAATTGCAAAGCCAAGGGCAAATCGAAAACATACTTGTTCCGGGTAATTTTTTTGACAGTCCGCTGAAAACGGAAAACAGCATCGGCTATAATTTTGGCATTGACCACCGTTATAAAAAAGTAAAATCGTCTGTGAATGTTTTCTACAACAATGTCGAGAACCTGATTGACACCAAAGTTGTAGCTACATTGGCAAATGGACAGAATGTGTTCAGTTATACGAATGTCGGGTCGGTTTTTACGGCAGGATTGGAAGTCAATTCACAAGTCCAGGTTACCGATAATCTCCAGATTTCCGGCGGTTACCAATACCTGATTGCCAAAGACAATGATGTCATCGATGCGATTGAAAACGGCGAAATCTATGCCCGCGATCCGGAAACGCAGCAGTCTTTCCAATTGGGGAAAAGTGATTATTTCGGGCTGTTCAACCGTTCGAAGCATACGGCCAACCTGAAAACGACATGGAAGATTCCGGCATGGAAAGCCAGTCATACGTTGCGCGCGACTTATCGCAGCAAATACGGTTTGTTTGACACCAACAACAACCAGATTCTCGACAATTACGACACGTTCGCCAAGGAATATGTCACACTCGATACGTCATTCACCAAAGAAATTAGCGACAATATTGAATTGCAACTGGGCATGGACAACATCCTCAATTTTACCGATACCCAAAATGCATCCAATATCGCAGGAAGATTAATCTACTGGAAAGTCCGGTACCAATTTTAATTCTAATTTATTTTTTAACTCAATTTTTTTATCATGAAAAACCTTAAATCAAGTTTATTTTTTATTGCAATCGCATTAGTTGCCGCTTCATGCAGCAGTGATGACAACCACACTACGGCAGCGGTTGATACCAAAACCGTCAGCAACCTACATGCGCCAACGACTTCTAATCCGGGCGAACCGCCAGCAGGGGATTTTGTGAAATTCAGTTTTGCAACAGGTGAAGTCGTGACTTCAGGTGACGATTGGGATATCGCTTTCCGCGCGACCGCCATATTGGTCAACGGTGGAACAGCTGCAACTGGCCAGCCGGAAAGAACCGGATTGGGCGCTGCATCGGTCGTAACCGGAACTTTTGCAGAAGTAGCCACTGCACCGGATGACAACTTATTTGCGCAAGATGCCGCAACTACTGCGATTCCAACAGGAAGCGGAAACGGTTGGTATTCCTACAATGCCGAAACGCATGTCATCAGCCCGATTGCAGGCCGTGTCATCGTCATCAAAACACACGATGGGAAATATGCCAAAATGGAAATCCTGAATTATTACCAGGATGCGCCGGCAGTGCCAACAGGTTTGGAGCCATCGGCATACTATAAATTCAATTACAGCTATCAGCCAAGCGGGACAAAGAGTTTTGAGTAGATTAGTTAGTTTTTTTGTTGAAAAGCCTCTTTTTAAGGGGCTTTTTTATTTGAGGAAGTTTCCGCGAATGATGTTTAACACCGCGCTGACAATATATTGGATGCCAATCGCAATGACGATAAAGCCGACAATCCTCGAAATCGCGACAATGCCGGCGGCGCCAAGTATTTTTGCGAGGTAATGCGCGCTTCTCAAAATAATGAAAATGACAAATGCAACCGCCAAAATAGCCACTACGGCAATCATGATTTCGTCTGTTTTGTGGTGCTCCTGATAAAAAGCAATCAGCAGCGAAATCGAGCCCGGACCGGCAAGCATCGGCATCGCCAATGGCGTCAGCGCAATGTCGTTCCGTGCCTGGATGTCGTTTTGGACTTGTTTGTTCAGCCCGCGTTTTTTGGTGATTTGCCCGCTCAATAATGAAAATCCGGAACTCACGATCACCAATCCGCCCGCAATCCGCAATGCATCAAGGCTGATTCCGAAAAAAGTCAGTACATATTGCCCTAAGAAATAAGAAATCATAAGGATGATACACACGTCAATTCCTGTCCACAACGAGATGCGCTGGCGCTCTTTTTTGTCATCGTCCTGTGTCAGTCCGACAAATATCGGAACCGTCCCAATCGGATTCAAAACCGAAAAAAGTGCAGCAAAAAGATAAATGAATAGTTCCATGTTTTTTGTGTAAAATTAGGTGGCGAAAGGGCTGAGAACGTCAAGGCAAAGTCAAATCGGGATTAAGTTTCCCAATATTTTATCATGAAATTAAGAAACTTTGACCTTAAAGATAGTATTTTTAATACAATTTGATAACCGTTATTTTAAACTACTTTTGCAAACCCGAAGCCGCAAGGCCGAACGGAATCTAAATTAAATTCCTGATGAAAAATAAAAAAACACTCGTACTCGGCGCTTCCGCAAATCCTGCGCGCTATTCATACATGGCCGTCAACAAGCTGGTCGAGGCAGGGCATTCGGTTATTGGAATCGGCCTCAAGGCTGAAGAAGTCGCCGGCGTCAAAATCCATACAAAACAAATCCCACTCAAAGGCATTGATACGGTCACATTGTACCTCAATCCGGCGCGCCAAAGGGAATATTACAACTATATCATTGAGATTGCGCCCAAACGCGTCATCTTCAATCCCGGAACCGAAAACCCGGAATTTTATCAATTGCTGCGCTCGAACAATATCCAGGTCGAAGTCGCGTGTACGTTGGTTTTGTTGTCGATTAAGCAGTATTAGAAGCTATTCCCGCTATCCATTGCAATCTTGTCATTGCGAGCGCAGCGTGGCAATCTTATCAGGTTTTCCGTTCGCAATGTCAAGGATTTCCACTGCTATCGGGGCTAAAACCTTGTCTCCGAAGTCGCGGGTTTGCTAATCAACAGCAACCCTAAAAACGTCAGCGCGCCATTAAGAATAATCAACTCCTCGGCAAACTCATAATTCCCAAACAATTCCTTTGAATACAGGCTGATGATAAACGTCACAGTCGGCGCGGCCAAACAAACCAGCGGCACCAATCTGTCCTTGACGGTTTTCGTCTTCATAAATAATCCAAAGGTATACAAACCCAAAAGCGGCCCGTATGTATATGCCGCAATTTTAAAAATCAGGCTCACGACAGAATCGCTGTTCAACAGGTAAATCACCAAAATCACCAGAAACATCAGCATTGAAAACCCGATATGGACCGTATGGCGGGTTTTGACCATGCCTGTATTCCCCGAGTTTTCGGCTTTGTCCATTCCTAAAAAGTCAACGCAAAATGACGTCGTCAAAGCCGTCAACGCCGAATCGGTTGTCGCAAATGTCGCTGCCGTCAATCCAAGCAAAAACACGATTGCCGGAACCAGCGTCAGGTAATGGAAGGCGATTTCGGGAAACAATAAATCGGTGCGCGGTTTCCCGGCAAGTGTCGGGATATCGATGCCATTTTTCGCTGCATACATATAAAGCAACGCACCGACACTCAAAAAGAAAATGTTGATGATTACAAAAATCCCAGTGAAAGTGAACATATTTTTTTGCGCTTCGCCAATGTTTTTGCAGCTGAGGTTTTTCTGCATCAAATCCTGGTCGAGCCCAACCATCGCGATCGTGACGAAAATCCCGCCGAGAATCTGCTTGACGACAAAATTGCTTTTGAGCCAGTCTTCATAAAAGAATATCTTCGAATAATTGCTGTTTTTGACCGCTTCAAAAGCCTGCGGAAGGCTGTAATCAAGGCTGTCGCAAATGAAGTAAATCGTAAAAATCACGGATGAGACCAAAAACACGGTCTGTAAAGTATCGGTAATGATGATCGTTTTGAGTCCGCCGCGATACGTATAAGCGAAAATCAATCCCAACGAAATCAAAACCGTCAGCCAAAATGGTACGCCAAACGCATCAAAAACATAACGCTGCAAAACAATCACGACGAGATACAACCGCGCTGCCGAACCAATCGTACGGCTGATCAAAAAGATCGAAGCCGCAGTCTTATAGGAAACATGGCCGAGCCGCTGCTCGATATAGCCATAAATCGAAGTCAGGTTCATGCGGTAATACAACGGCAGCAAAACCTTCGCGATCAATATAAACCCGATTGCATTTCCCAAAACAAACTGGAAATACTTGAACTGCACATCGGGCGAACCCACTTGTCCCGGAACCGAAATGAACGTCACGCCCGAAAGCGCGGTGCCAATCATCCCAAAAGCGACCAAATACCATTTCGAATTCTTGTTGGCTTTAAAGAAAGCATCATTTCCGCCGTCTTTTTTGCTGACGACATGCGAGATGAAAAACAGGATTCCGAAGTAAACGATGATCAGCGATAAGATGGCGATGGGTGTCATTTGCGAATATTTATCCGTGCAAAATACGAAAAAGGTTTTATTATTTTACGCCGCCGATTATCTGAAAATGTAACGCCCTAACTGTCAAAAAGTACTATTTTTGCACCATGGAATTTTCTTCAAAACTTTTGGAAAAAGCGGTCAATGAAATGTCGCGGCTGCCGGGCATTGGCAAGCGCACCGCATTGCGTCTCGTGCTTCATTTGCTCAAGCAGCCCAAAGAACAGACCGGCTTTTTGTCGGAAGCACTGATGTCCATGCGCGAAGACATTCGTTTTTGTGAAAGCTGCCACAATATATCTGACACAGCGGTTTGTGAAATCTGTTCCAACAGGTCGCGCAACCATAACATTATCTGTGTTGTCGAAGACATCCGCGATGTTATGGCGATAGAAAATACAGGGCAGTTTCGCGGTATTTACCATGTGCTGTCGGGGAAAATTTCGCCGATTGACGGCATTGGTCCAGGCCAGCTGAACATCGGTTCACTTGTCGAGAAAGTCAAACAGGGAAATGTCACCGAACTGATTTTTGCGCTCAGCCCAACAATGGAAGGCGATACGACGAATTTTTACATTTACAAACAGATAAAAGATTGTGATATTATTACATCTGCGATTGCACGCGGAATTGCCGTTGGCGACGACCTCGAATATGCCGATGAAGTCACGCTCGGAAGAAGTATATTGCAAAGGGTTCCGTTTGAAAACTCCTTTAAAAACAATTAATGTTAATAAGGTCGTTCTTTTTTGTATTTATAAATGAAAAACTATCTTTGTTTGCTAAAATTTTCGAAAAAAATGAATAAACCGTTTATATATATCTTACTTTTTGCGGGCCTTTTCTTTACTTCCTGTGTCCCGACAAAAGATTTGGTATACCTCCAGAATAAAGAAAACAAGGATTCCGTACAGGCCGTAAATCCGGTGGCTTCCAAACCATACAGACTCCAGACCAACGACATCATCAACGTCAGCATTAAAGCCATCGACCCGAAACTGGTGGAAATGTTCAGTATTTTTTCTGAGGCACAACAAATGGGACAAAGCGAACAGACCTTGTATTTCAATGGATATACCGTTGATGATCATGGCAATATCAGGATTCCGGTTTTGAAGGAAATCAATGTGCTTGGGTTTACGCTTGAAGAAGTCAGGGCTAAAGTGGAAAGCCAATTGCTGGCCGATTATTTTAAGCAGGAAGCCAATATTTTCGTGACGGTCAAATTGGCCGGATTCCGTTATACCATTAATGGTGAAGTTGGAAGTCCGGGCTCAAAAATACTATTCCAGGAAAAGGCGAATATTATGGAAGCCATTGCCAATGCCGGCGATATTACGACAACAGGCGACCGAAAAAAAGTCGCTGTCATCAGGCAGTTTCCACAAGGCACAGAAATCCATACCATCGATTTGACCGATATCAAAGCCATGCAGTCGTCTTATTATTACCTTCAGCCCAACGATTATATTTATGTCAAGCCGCTTCCGCAGAAAGCATGGGGAACCGGCACGACCGGCCTTCAGTCTTTTACGACGATTATTTCGGTATTGACTTTGGTGACCACGACAATCCTCCTATTAACACAAAATTAAGCAGCACATGCTCGATACAAAAGACTTTGCTTTTTTTGAAAACCAGAACAACTTTGATTTTAAAGGGTTTTTAATCAAGACAGCAAGCTATTGGAAATGGTTTCTTGCGAGCCTTGCCATAGCATTTACCATAGCGCACCAGGTCAATATCCGTAAGGAAAAAATCTATGCGATGGAAACGACCATTGCGATAAAGGAGGAAAGCAACCCGTTTTTCACGTCAAATACAAGCCTTGTTTTCAATTGGGGCGGAAGTTCTGACCAGGTGCAGAATATCGCTTCGACCGTCAAATCCAGGTCGCATAACGAAATGGTGGTTGCCAAGCTGGCCTATTATATCGATTACCTGAAACAGGGGAAATATTATACACAGGATGTTTATGGTGAAGTGCCTTTTTATATTGTTCCCGACAAGAAGAATGGGCAGCTGCTTGATAAGCTTGTTACCATAAAATTTGTCAGTCCCAATGAATATGTGCTGAAAACGTCTTTTGAAGGCGAAAGTGCCGCAATTATCCATTATTCCGACAATACGGTCAGTACAGTTCCTGTCGTCAAAGGCGATGTCGCAAAAAGATACAAGATCGGGCAGCAGGTGAAACTTCCGTTTTTAAACTTTACGCTGGAATTGAAAGAGAATCCGGGGCTTTACATTAATAGCGAATACCTGATCCGATTCAGGAATTTTGACGATGTGGTTTCGAGATACCAAGGTGTTGCCACCGAAATCAATGAAAAAGCGCCATCCATTATAAAATTGTCGCTTACGGGAACCAACAAAGCCCGAATGGTCGATTACCTGAATGAAACGGTCAACACGCTTATCAAGACACAACTCGACAGGAAAAATCAATTCGCGACCAATACGATTGGGTTTATCGACAGCACACTCGCTGCGATGAACAACCAGCTGAAATTGTCTGAAGGCGAGATAAAAAACTTTACCAAAGACAAGAACATTTATGATATTGAAGGCGGTGGCGGAAAATTTTCGACCCAACTGACAGAATATGATGTCGCTAAAGATGCCATTACCAGGAAAATCGTTTATCTGAATTCATTGAAATCCTACCTCGAGCGCAGTGTTGATTACTCCAAATTGCCGGCGCCGTCGGTGGCAGGAATTGACGACCCGAATATTATGGTGAATGTCTCGAAGATTGTCGAGTTGTCAACCAGGCGTTCGGAAATGGCCTATGCCGTTAAAAGCGAGAAAATCTTTAATGATTTTGACAACCAGATCAATGCGCTGAAAAAAGTATTGCTCAGCAATATCGTTACGGCCAGGGCATCGCTCGATTATGACCTGAATATGGCGAATGCCAAAATCGCGCAGATTGAAGGGAACATCAGCAAGCTTCCCGAAGATCAGCAGCAATACATGAAAATCAAGCGGAAATACGACCTGAACGAAAGCATCATCAATTCATTCCTGGCCAAACGCAACGAAGCCGATATCGTAAAAGCAGCAAACCTTTCCGATATTCATTTTATCGACCCGGCAAAAGATACCGGAAAAGGGTTGGTCGGGCCGAACACGAGCGTCAATTATATCATGGCTTTTTTCCTTGGATTCCTGATTCCGCTATTCTTTGTTTTCGGGATTTTCTTTATTGAAAATGCAATCCTGAACACGGATGATATCATGAAACTGACGAAAATTCCGATCATCGGTGTCGTTGGCGTCAAACATACGCCTTCAAACCTCTCCGTTTTTGAGAAACCGAAATCGGCATTGGCGGAATCATTCCGCGCCATCAGGTCTTCCCTGCAGTTTTTGTATAAGAAACAGGAGTTTGTAGGCGCCAAGACTTTAATGCTGACATCTTCCATCAGTGGTGAAGGAAAGACATTCTCTACCATCAATATCGCTACGGTTTTTGCCATGAGCGAAAAGAAAAGCGTCATTGTCGGGATGGATTTAAGGAAGCCGAAAATCTTTGACGATTTTAATATCCGGAATGATATCGGTGTCGTAAATTACCTGATCGGGCAAAAATCGCTTGACGAAATCATCCAGCAAACGCACATTCCATATCTTGATGTCATTACTTCCGGGCCGATTCCACCGAACCCTTCCGAATTGCTCATCGGCGACAGCATGAAGGAATTTATGGAAGAACTGAAGACGAAATACGATTACGTGATTCTCGATACGCCGCCGGTCGGACTGGTTTCAGATGCGATTGAACTCGCGCAGTATGCCGATGTGACGCTGTATATCATGAGGCAGAATTACACCAAAAAAGACATGATCACGCTGCTGAACAACCGAAATAAAAGGGGCGAACTCAAAAATATCAGCATCATTTTCAACGGGTATGAAAACAAAGCCAAATATGGTTCCGGCTATGGTTACAACTATGGTTACGGTTACGGTTATGGCTATGGAAATTATTCGCAAGGTTACCATGAAGAAGATGAACCGCGCAATATTTTTGTAAAGATTTACAGGAAATTCATAAGGAACAACAAGGGGAAATAACGCGTTCACATAACTTTCCATGCCAGAAAACAAGAAAAATACCATTTTAATTACGGGCGGTGCCGGCTTTATCGGTTCCAACCTGTGTGGCTATTTTTTGTCTGAAGGGCATCGTGTGGTTTGCCTTGACAATTTTTCGACCGGACATAGACACAACCTCACTGAGTTTGCCGCAAACCCGAATTTTACGCTTATTGAAGGCGATATCCGAAATCTTGACGATTGTAAAAAAGCAGTTTCGGGGGCGGATTATGTCCTGCACCAGGCGGCTTTGGGTTCGGTGCCACGTTCCATAAACGACCCGATTACGAGCAATGACGTCAACGTTTCCGGTTTTTTGAATATGCTTGTCGCATCGAAAGAAGCTGATGTAAAACGTTTTATATATGCGGCCAGTTCGTCGGTTTATGGAGATTCCGCAGCATTGCCAAAAATCGAAGAAACCATCGGCAAACCGTTGTCACCTTATGCAATCACGAAATACGTCAACGAATTATACGCCGAGATTTTCAGCAAGACTTACGGACTCGAAACCATAGGATTGCGGTATTTCAATGTCTTCGGACGAAAACAGGATCCGAACGGCGCTTATGCAGCGGTGATTCCAAAATTTGTCATGCAATTGATGCAGCACAAAAGCCCAATCATCAACGGCGACGGGAATCATTCGCGCGATTTTACTTATATCGATAATGTCATCCAGATGAACAATTTGGCAATGACGACACAAAATCCCGAAGCGCTGGATACGGTTTACAACACGGCTTTTGGCGACAGGAATACATTGAATGAATTGGTCAGTTACCTGAAGGAATTCCTTTCTGAATATGATTCAACCATTGCAGGAATTGAAGTCATTCACGGCCCGGATCGAATTGGAGATGTCGCGCACTCATTGGCCAGCATTGACAAAGCGAAAGCACTTTTGGGATATTCGCCCAAATTCACATTTAAGGAAGGATTGAAGGAAGCGGTGGATTGGTACTGGAAAAACCTAAAAAAGAATCCCGAAAACGAAAGTTTATAAAAGCACTATATTTGCACATTAGAAATAATTGATAGATGAAAATAACAAAAATTTGTTGCATTGGAGCCGGATATGTTGGTGGCCCGACAATGGCCGTTATCGCACAAAAATGCCCGGATATCCAAGTAACAGTAGTCGATTTGAACGAAAAAAGGATTGCTTCATGGAACGATCCGAATGTCGATAATATCCCGATTTATGAACCGGGACTCAGCGAAATCGTAGCCGAATCGAGAGGAAGAAACCTGTTTTTCTCGACTGATGTCGACAAAGCCATTGACGAAGCTCAGATTATTTTCATTTCCGTCAATACGCCAACAAAGACTTATGGTTCCGGAAAAGGAATGGCGGCAGATTTAAAGCACATCGAGCTTTGCGCGAGACAGATTGCCAAAATTGCAAAAGATGATAAGATTGTCGTCGAGAAATCAACTTTGCCCGTACGCACAGCCGAAGCGATAAAAAGCATCCTCGACCATACCGGAAATGGCGTGCAATTCCAGATTCTTTCCAATCCTGAATTCCTTGCAGAAGGAACAGCCGTACAGGATTTATTACACCCGGATCGCGTCCTGATTGGCGGCGATACAACTGTAGAAGGACAAAATGCCATCAAAGCATTGGCCAATGTCTACGCCAACTGGGTCAGCTCTGAAAGGATTTTAACGACCAATGTCTGGTCGTCCGAACTGTCAAAACTGACTGCAAACGCCTTCCTTGCACAGCGCGTTTCTTCGATCAATGCGCTTTCTGAGCTTTGTGAAAAAACTGGCGCCGACGTCAATGAAGTCGCAAAAGCCATCGGAATGGACAGCCGTATCGGGCCGAAATTCCTGAAAGCATCCGTCGGGTTTGGCGGCTCATGCTTCCAGAAAGACATTTTGAACCTCGTTTATATTTCAAAATCGTTTGGGTTGAATGCCGTTGCCGATTATTGGGAACAGGTCATCATCATGAATGATCACCAGAAAAGACGTTTTTCAAAGAACATCGTACAAACGCTTTACAATACCGTAGCCGACAAGAAAATTGCGTTCCTCGGTTGGGCATTTAAAAAAGACACCAATGATACCAGGGAATCGGCCGCGATTTATGTCGCCAATGACCTAATTAACGAGCAGGCGAAAATTGCCGTTTACGACCCAAAAGTATCCGAAGAACAAGTATTGTCCGATTTGGATTACCTCGATTCAAGGGCTTCTGATGAAAACAGGAAAGGCATCATTTCATTTGACGATCCATATGAAGCTTGCAAAAACGCCCATGCGATTGCCATTCTCACCGAATGGGATGTGTTCAAAGGCTATGATTGGCAAAGGATTTATGACAATATGCAGAAACCGGCTTTCATATTTGACGGCAGGAATTTGCTCGACGATAAAAAATTGACCGACATCGGATTCGTATATCAATCTATTGGTTCCTGATTCCCGAATAATAATAATTTTTAATTTATACAAATGAGCATCAGGATTGGAATCATAGGATTGGGATATGTAGGCCTGCCGCTGGCAAGGCTTTTTGCTACCAAATATCCGGTCGTGGGATTTGACATCAACCAAGGCAGGATTGCCGAGCTGAATGTCGGAAAAGACACAACGCTCGAAATTGACGAAGCCACACTCAAATCCGTTCTGGTCGACAATCCTTCCGAAAAATCCGGATTGTATTGCAGCTCCGATTTAAACGACATTGCCAATTGCAATTATTATATCGTGACGGTTCCTACACCAGTCGACAAAAACAACAGGCCTGATTTGACGCCATTGTACAAATCCAGTGAAACCGTCGGGAAAGTCCTGAAGAAAGGCGACATTGTCATTTATGAGTCGACTGTTTATCCGGGCGTGACCGAAGAGGAATGTGTGCCGGTTTTGGAACGTATCAGCGGATTGACATTCAATGAAGATTTTCACGCAGGCTATTCCCCTGAAAGGATCAATCCGGGCGACAAGGAACATACGGTCGAAAAAATATTAAAAGTCACCGCTGGCTCAACCCCTGAAATCGGAATAAAAGTCAACGATTTATACAAATCGGTCATCATTGCCGGAACGCATCTCGCGCCATCAATAAAAGTCGCAGAAGCGGCAAAAGTCATCGAAAATTCCCAACGCGACATCAACATTGCCTTTGTCAATGAGCTCGCTAAAATATTCAATCTTTTAGAAATCGATACGCATGCAGTTTTGGAAGCAGCTGGCACAAAATGGAATTTCCTTCCTTTTAAACCGGGATTGGTTGGCGGGCATTGCATTGGCGTCGACCCATATTACCTCGCGCAAAAAGCACAGGAATCGGGTTACCATCCCGAAATTATCCTTGCCGGAAGAAGATTAAACGACTCCATGGGCGAATATGTCGCTTCACAAGTCGTAAAGCTGATGATCAAGAAAGGCATTTCAATCAGCGGTGCCGAATTGCTGATGCTCGGCATTACCTTTAAGGAAAATTGCCCGGATGTTCGCAATACGAAAATTGTTGATGTTGTCCGTGCATTTAAGGATTATGGCATTAAAGTCACGATATTCGATCCGTGGGTTACACCCGCCGAAGTCATGCACGAATACAAACTGAAAACCACCGATACGGTTCCGGAAAAAACATTTGACGCGATTGTTTTGGGCGTCGCGCATAAGGAATTCCTATCGCTCGACCTCGACAAATTGAAAAATCCCAACAGCATTGTGTTTGACGTTAAAGGGGTTTTAGGCAAAAAAGCAGACGGACATTTATAATACAACTATGAAATCGAAGATTCACGAACTCCAAAAAAAAATATAAAACTGTGAGTAAAAAAATTCTGATAACAGGCGGCGCCGGATTTATTGGTTCACATGTGGTTAGACGCTTCGTGACGCGTTATCCGCAGTATCATATTTTTAATCTGGATGCGCTGACTTATGCCGGAAATCTCGAGAATATTGCCGATATCGAAAAGGCATCCAACTATACTTTTGTCAAAGGCGACATCGTCGATGAAAGTTTTATCAATGATTTATTTGAGCAACACCAATTCGATGGCGTTGTCCATTTGGCAGCCGAATCGCATGTTGACCGATCGATTGCCGATCCGTTGGCGTTTGTCAAAACGAATGTCATCGGCACGATGAATTTATTGAATGCCGCCAAAAAACAATGGGCGGGAAATTTCGACGGGAAACGTTTTTACCACGTTAGCACTGATGAGGTTTACGGAAGCCTTGGCGAAACCGGATTGTTTACCGAAACGACGGCTTACGACCCGAATTCACCGTATTCTGCATCCAAAGCGAGTTCCGACCATTTCGTGCGCGCTTATGGCGAAACCTACGGATTGCCGTATGTGATTACGAATTGCTCGAACAATTACGGGCCGAACCATTTTCCCGAGAAACTGATCCCACTGTTTATCCACAATATCATCACCAATAAATCGCTGCCGGTTTATGGCGACGGGAAATATACCCGTGACTGGCTTTATGTCGAAGATCATGCACGCGCGATCGATTTGGTTTTCCACGAAGGTAGAAACCATGAAACCTATAACATCGGTGGATTCAACGAATGGCAGAACATCGATTTGGTGAAATTGCTTTGTTCTATCATGGACAAAAAACTCGGCAGGAGTGAAGGCCAATCATCAGAATTGATTACTTACGTTAAAGATCGTCCAGGTCACGATTTGCGCTATGCCATCGATGCATCGAAAATCAATACAGAATTGGGCTGGAAACCATCGGTGACTTTTGAGGAAGGATTGGAGAAAACCATCGATTGGTATTTGGCCAATGAAGAATGGCTAAAACACGTAACTTCCGGAGAATATCAGCAATATTACCAGAAACAATACAACTAATATGGATTCCAAACACACATGGACCGAAGAAATCAAATCCCAGGATTCCTTATTCTCGATTAACCTCAGGGAATTATGGCATTACCGGGATTTGCTGTTGATGTTGCTGAAACGGGATTTCATTACGTTTTACAAACAGACGATTTTAGGCCCGATTTGGTTTGTCGTCCAGCCTTTGCTGACTACTGCGGTCTATTTGATCCTGTTTGCGCAGGTTGCCAAAATTGCACCGGCTGGAGTTCCGCCAATCGCATTTTATCTTTCGGGCGTCACGATTTGGAATTACTTTTCGGATTCACTCTCCAAAACGTCGACCGTTTTTAAAGACAATGCTGCGGTATTCGGGAAAGTGTATTTCCCAAGGCTGATCATGCCATTGTCGATTGTATTTTCGGGATTGCTGAAATTCCTGGTGCAGTTCTGCCTGTTCATAGTCGTCGTACTATATTATACATTTGTCACCAACGAAATCCATCCAAATATCTGGATGCTTGCGACGCCAATTTTACTATTATTGATGGCTGCGTTTGCGCTCGGATTGGGAATGATTTTCTCATCGATGACCACCAAATACAAAGACCTCGTGTTTTTGCTGACCTTCGGAATCCAATTGTTTATGTATGCGACGCCGGTCGTTTATACGATTGACAAACTGCCTGAAAAATACCGCTGGATTGTTGAATACAACCCGTTGACTGGGATTTTTGACTGTTTTCGTTATGCGTATCTGGGCATGGGGAATTTTAATCCGTCGAGCCTGATTTACAGCACCGGAATTATCGCTGTGCTTTTGTTTCTGGGTATTGTCATCTTCAATAAAGTCCAAAAAAGTTTCATGGATACCGTCTGATATATGAAAGATTTAGCCATTATAGCCGAAAATATCTCCAAGCAATACCGCCTGGGTGAAGTTGGTACCGGAACTTTAACCCACGATTTAAACCGTTTCTGGAGCAAAATCCGCGGGAAAGAAGATCCATACCTGAAAATCGGCGAAAGCAATGACCGCAGTGCAAAAGGCGGAAGCGATTATGTCTGGTCGCTAAAAGACATCAATTTCGAAATCGAGCAGGGCGATGCCGTCGGGATTATCGGAAGGAATGGCGCGGGGAAAAGTACATTATTAAAATTGCTGAGTAAAGTCACCAAACCAACCACCGGCAGCTTTAAAGTCAACGGCAGGATTGCGTCATTGCTTGAAGTCGGAACCGGTTTCAACCCCGAAATGACCGGCCGCGAAAACATCTACCTCAATGGCGCGATTCTCGGAATGAGAAGACAGGAAATCACGCGCAAGTTTGACGAAATCGTAGAGTTTTCAGGTGTTGAAAGATACATCGATACTCCGGTAAAAAGATATTCTTCGGGTATGTACGTGCGATTGGCGTTTGCTGTTGCCGCGCATCTCGAAAGTGAAATCCTGATTGTCGATGAGGTTTTGGCCGTTGGAGATGCAGAGTTCCAAAAGAAATGTTTGGGTAAAATGGGCGATGTGACGAATAAAGAAGGCCGTACGGTTTTGTTTGTCAGCCACAATATGGCAGCGGTCAAAAACCTTTGCAGTCGTGGCATCGTACTCAAAAATGGCGGATTGATTTACGACGGTTCGTCCGACAGCGCAATTGATTTTTACCTGAGCAGCAACAATTACACGGATTTGTCACTTGGCGAAAGGAAAGACCGGCTTGGAAAACAACAATTGAAATTCACTTCGCTTGAAATATTGAATTCCAAGAATGACGTCGTCAATGAAGTGTTTGTCAATGAATCGATAAAATTGCGATTGACATATACCCAAAACGAAAAGATAGATTTCGGCAAACTCATCATCAGCATTGTCTTTTTTGACGGTTTTGAAAATGTGGTCTGCGCTTTTCCGTCGGATGAAATGGGCGTTAATTTTGGCGATTCAAAGCAAAGCGAGAATGAGATTGAACTCGTGATTCCGTCATTTTCGATCAGGCCGGGCAATTATTCGGCGTCGATTTATTCCTTTTTGGATGCGACTAAAGAAGACAGTTATGTCGATACGATTTCAAATGCCCTGTCATTGGAAGTCATGCCGGAAGACATTTACAATTCGGGCAAATTGATTCGCAGTATGAATTGCGCTTTTATCAAAGGAAGCTATAAATACTAAATTATGGGTGTAAGGCAAGTGCTCAGCAGAATATTCAGGACTTTTTTTCCGGCGCCAAAAGCCGTGCAGAATCCTGTTGCCCGCCGCGAACCCGAATACAAAATCGGGAATGTCAAATACCACAATACTGAAGTCGACGGATTGATTCCGCAAATGGTTGAAATCGGGGATGATTTTATTTCCGCGCCCGGATCATTGATTTTGGCACACGACGCTTCATTATACAACCACGTCCGCAAACACAGGATTGAGAAAACGATTATTGGGAATAAAGTATTTTTAGGCGCGTATGCCGTGGTTTTGCCCGGCGTAAAAATCGGCGACGGCGCGATTGTCGGCGCTGGCGCAATTGTCACTAAAGAAGTCAGACCCTATACGGTTGTTGCCGGAAATCCTGCGCGTTATATTTGTGACGTGAAAGATTACATCGAAAAATGCGAAACCAAAGGCGTTTTATTCCAAACGCCGGCGACTTTCGAAAAAATTTATGATGGCGAAAGTTACACGCCCGAAGACAAAAGATTGTTTCAGGAACATTACCTGAAATCGATTAAACCAGAATGAAAAAAACAAAAAAGATATTGGTTCTCGGCATCAGCCAGTCTAATTTTCTGAATCAGCTTTACGGCGATTTGATCAGGAAGGACGATAGTTTGTCTGTCCATATCGACGGTTTTTTTGACATTTCAAAAAGTGGTGCCAACGAAAATTCCATTTACCGGCAGCATCTCAATTTTAAAACCACAAAGGTCAGCGGTTTACAGCTTTACAAATCGTTGTTTGCTTTTATGCGTACGGCTTTCTTCTGGCAGATTTTTTATTTTGAACGCAGTCAGGGCAAGACATTCCGTGAGGCGAAAAGCATTCTTTTTAGTTATGCATGGTCGAAATTCATCGTTGAAAATGTCATCACCAAAAGCAATTACGACATCTTTCATTTCCATTACTGCAATCCTGAAAACCTGAAATTTGCGCACTTTTTGCCAAAGGAAAGCAAGATTATCTGTAGTTTTTGGGGCTCGGATTTGATGCGCGAAACCGGAACTTCAAATGTGTTTTACGTCAGGAAAGCGTTGGCAAAAGCCAATCTCATTACGATACAATCACAGGAACTGGCTGAAATGCTGTATTGCAAATACGGTCGTGAATTCACTGCAAAAACCAAGATTGTCCAATTTACGATCCATACCGGGATTTATGAAAAAATGGATGTTTATAAATCGGAATTGTCGAAAGTTTCCGAATTCAAAAAAGAGAAAAATATCCCGGCAGATAAAACCATTATTGCCATTTCACACAATGCGTATGCCGCGAACAACCATATTCCGGTGATTGAATCGCTGTTGAAATTATCATCGGAAGAAAAAAATAAAATCGCTGTCGTTTTGCCTTTGGGTTACGGGCGACATGACGATTATTTAAAGAAACTCGAAGATTTTGTGTCGGCAATTTCAGATTTTCCAATCATTCCATTGCACAATTACCTGAATCCTGAAGAAACAGCCTTGTTGCGAATTGCAACCGATTTGATGATCCAAATGCCAATCAGCGATGCGCTAAGCGGTGCGATGACCGAAGTGCTGTATGCCGGAAACCATGTCATCGCAGGAAGCTGGCTGCCGTACGGAATACTGAGAAGAAACGGGCTGGCGTTTGGCGAAGCGGAAACTTTTGATATTGCGGCCCAATTGGTTTCTGATTATTTATCAGCACCGGAAAAATACAAAACAGCCAACGAAACCAACGACCAGAAAATACGATCATTCTTATTTCCGCAGACGACAACGGCCAATTGGCTTGCGATTTTCAATGCGGTATAAAATTTCGATTTAAATACAAAATGCCTGTGCTTTTTTCAATTCTCATAGCGAATTATAACAATGAGGCTTTCTTCGAAGATTGCTTCAACAGCATTATGGCACAGACTTACCAGGATTTTGAAGTCGTCATTGTTGATGATGCGTCGACCGACAATTCGTTTGATGTCATCGCAAAAATGGTCGCAAACGACAAACGGTTCCGTGTGTTTTCAAACGAGAAAAATGAAGGCTGCGGTTTTACCAAACGGCGTTGTGCACAATTGGCGACCGGTGATATTTGTGCGTATCTCGATCCCGACGATACGATTACGGACAATGCGTTGGAAGTCATGGCCAATGCGCACAAGGAAAATCCGGAAGCCTGTATTGTTTCCGCAAAATATACGTTAACCGACCTGAATTTGAACATTACAGGATATGGAACCCACGGCCAGCAAATCCCCGAAGGCGAATCCTACCTGACTTTTGGCAATGGCGCGATTACGGCTTTTGCATCGTTCAAGAAAGCGTGTTACGACCAATCTTCTGGCATTGACACAAAGTTCAAGCGCGCGGTCGACCAGGATTTGTATTTGAAATTGGAGGAATTTGGTCCGCAAATCTTCGTCGATCAATTTTTATATTTTTATCGGATCAATGACAACAGCATTTCGGCCAACAAGAATTTGTTTAAGGCGGAATATTGGCATTTCCTCGCAAAAAAAGATGCGTATTATCGCAGGAAAAACCGAAAAACGCTTGCAAAGAATCTGACGCCAAAGCAATTCAAGGCGTTGCAAAACAACTATTACATTTCGAGATTCCAACGCGAGGCAAAGGAAAGCCACATTGCGAAAAAATATTATTTCCTGTTCAAATCTTTTGGATTTTTCGCAGATTGGAAGTACAAAATTTTATGTTTGATCAAACCGAAATATTATTAAGATGAAGCCATTTTTTTCGATCGTCGTTTCGGTTTTTAATGTTGAAAATTACATTGTCCAATGTGTCGAAAGCATTTTGGGGCAAAGTTTCGACAATTTCGAATTGATTCTTGTCGATGATGGCTCGACTGACAATTCCGGGCAGCTTTGCGATGATTTGGCTGCAAAAAATGCAAAAGCGATTGTCATCCATCAAAAAAACGGTGGGCTTTCCGAAGCGCGAAACAGCGGACTGAAAGTCGCGAAAGGCAATTTTGTCTGGTTTGTCGACGGCGACGACTGGATTGAAAAAGATGCGCTGTTGACCATAGAAAAATACATTACCGAAAACGACCTCGAGGTTTTTGCCTTTTCACATGTCAATTTTTTTGAAGATACCGGGAAATATTCACATGTCAGCAATCCGCAGGATATTCCGGTTATGACAGGACTGAAATATATCGAAATTTCGGAAAGGTTTTTCACGAGCGCATGCCTGCACATTTACAAACGCCAATGGCTTTCAGACAACGATTGTGCTTTCAAACCCAACCAGATTCACGAAGACGATTATTTCAACCTGAGTTATTTCGGAAAGATTCAACGAATCATGAAAATCTCGCAGCCGTTGTATTTTTACACGCGAAGAAATGAAAGCCTGACGACAAACAGGAGTAAAAATGTGCTCGAAAAAAGAATGGCTTCCTACATCAACTTAATCAATCTCACCAATGCGGTAAACGATTTGAATGTTGATTTCCTAAAACGGAAAAATGCGGAATACAAGCAAATCTTGTTCGGTATTTTACTGGATTATTTCCATACAGACATTTCCAATTCGGAAAAAAAATCCGCCATCCAATCGATAAAAAAAGCAAAAATCCACTTTCCGTTGTCCAAATCCGATTTGCAGCAATCCAAAAAAATGTCCTTCAACAAATGGCTGTTCAATTTCAGCGGACATTTATTTCATAAATTGGCATAATGAAAAAAATCAGCATCATCGTTCCGGTCTATAAAGTCGAGGCATACATTGAAAAATGCCTTAAAAGTTTGCTGGAGCAGGATTTGCCAAAGGACGAATATGAAATCATTTTCATCAATGACGGCTCGCCCGACAATTCGAATGCAATCATTGAAAAATACCAAAAAGAAAATTCCAATATCATACTGGTCAACCAGGAAAACCAAGGTGTTTCCGTTGCGAGGAATGAAGGAATTGAAATGGCACTGGGCGAATATATTTTCTTTGTCGATTCTGATGATTCGCTGTATCCGAATGTGCTGAAGACGCTTTATGAGCAATGCAAACGGGACAATCTCGATTTGCTATATGTACGCATGATTTATTTTGACGATAACGGCAACAACACAGGCGAATTTGTCATGGAAGATCCGGAAATCAAAATTGCGGACGGATTCAACCATTACCGCCGTGGGTTTATTTTTTCGCTTTACAAAAGAGAGATGATAAAAAATATCAGGTTTACGCCAGGCATCCCGATTGGTGAAGACGCGCTTTTCAATCTTTGGGTGCATGTGATTGCCAGGCGCGTGACATATTCGGAATTGCCGGTTTATAAATACCTGATTCGCGAAGGCTCGGCATTGAAATCAGATTTGCGCTTTTCCGATAAGGCGTTTTACGGTTATCTTAAAATGATCCAATTGGTGAAAGACTATTTTGAAACGCATAAACCGCAATATACCGCCGAACAAATCAAATATTTCGACAGGCCGTTTATGCGCGTCATCGAATTGCCGATCATGTCGAGCATTATTCCAACACGTTCGGTCACAAGGCTCAGGCAACTGAAAGCATTGGTCAAAAAGAACAACCTTGATTACCTGAACGCGGAAATCAGCAAGAAGTTTAAGTATTTCGACCGCCATTGGACAATTTTCATCGCCTATCACGCATTGCAGGCGTTGCTAAACAAAAGAAAATGATACACATATCTGTAGTCATACCGGTTTTCAATGCGGAAAAACACCTTTCGGGCTGCATCGAGTCACTGCTCGAACAAACATTGGCGTCGTCAGAATTTATCTTCATCAATGACGGTTCAACGGATGAAAGCCAAAAGATTATTGAAGGATTTCAGCAAAAAGACAACCGGATAATCCTTTTTAACCAGGAAAATGCAGGTGTCAGCGCGGCCCGGAATAAAGGAATCGAATTGGCGAAAGGCGATTATATAGGGTTTGTCGATGCCGACGATGCCGTGGCAAATGATATGTATGCGACACTTTTTGCCCTTGCTGAAGCTCATAAAACCGATATTGTGGTTTCCAATTTCATTGCCGAACAAGATGGTGTTGTTGTACATTCAAAATCGTTTTTCGAAACCAATAAAGTCTTTGCACAGATTGAGATCCAACAACAAATATTGCCTTTTTTCATATCAGCTGACGGATTGAACTCTTGCTGCACCAAAATATACAAGCGCGATTTGCTGCAAAAAAACCAGATCATATTTCCACAGGGGTTGGCGCTTGGTGAAGATGCATTGTTCAATATGCAGGCCTTCGCCAAGGCATCAAATGTGATTTTCGCCGATTACAATGGCTATTTTTACAAAGAAGTGGCAGGAAGTGCGACACGTGATATTTTGAAAAGGGATTATTTTGGCAGTACGCTTTCGGCTTATCATATGGATTACACACAGTTTTTAAGCCTCGATATCGGCCCTGAAAAAATGGCTGAGCTCAAAGCCATCCGATTAATGGAATCGGTCGTGTCATTGATCCACATTTACCTCAAACCAAATAAAACCATTCCTTTCTCAACGCGTTATGGCTATGTCAAAAAAATGCTGGCGAATGCCATTGTGAATCAAAACATCCATAAATATTGGCAAATACTCACACGCAGCACTTCGCGGTACCAACTATTTATTTTAAATTGCATCAAAAGCAAATCAGCCCTATCTTTGCTGCCAGCTGTGTTTTACAGCAACCTAAGAAATAAAAAATAGATGAAGATTTTAATGTTTTTCCATGGTGGAAGCCTGAACCGCGGCTGTGAGGCTATTGTGCGTTCCGGCGTGTCGCTGATTAAAGAAGAAGATGCATCCGTGATTATTGACCTTGCTTCCTGGAATCCGGAATCGGATGCGGGAATCCCAATGATCAATACCATCAAACTCGACCAAATCCGTACGATAAAAAGGTTTTCAACGGATTGGTTCATCAGCGCATTGAATGTCAAATTATTCAAAGATGAAAACTATTCTTTCCGCAGAATCCACCGCGATATCATTGATAAAATTCCGGATTACGATGTTTTTTTGTCCATTGGCGGCGACAATTATTGCTATGGGGAACAACCGGGCATTTACGAAATTGACCGTTGCATCAAAAAAGCGGGGAAAAAACTCATTCTTTGGGGTGCATCGATTGGACAAGAAGATTTGTCACCTGCAAAAATCGAAGACCTGAAACTTTTCGACCTGATTCTTGCCCGCGAAAGCCTGACATTGGATATCCTGAAAAAAAATGATGTCCAGAACGTCAAACTTTGTGCTGACGGCGCATTCACGATGGCGAAGGAAGAATTGCCATTACCCGAAGGTTGGCAGGAAGGGAATACGATTGGGTTTAATTTTAGTCCGCTCGTCTGGAAAAAGAATAAAAATTCAAAAGATGCCGCTATCAAACTGGTCGAGCACATCTTAAAAACCACCGACATGACAATCGCGTTTACGCCGCATGTCATCATGAAAGACAATGACGATTACGAATGCCTGCTCGATTTTTTGAACCAATTCAAAGATTCCGGAAGGGTTTTATTGCTTCCGGGAAACCTGAATGCCATCCAATACAAAGGATATATTGCCCGGATGCGTTTCTTTATCGGCGCGCGGACGCATGCGACAATTGCGGCGTATTCCAATTTTGTCCCGACGATGGTTTTGGGTTACAGTGTCAAATCGAAAGGTATTGCAAAAGATATTTTTGGAGAAGAAAAACTTGTGCTGAATCTCGACGAAATTTCGGATGCCCAAAAGCTGATCGCACGATTCGATGAAATGATTAGGGATGAAAAGGAAATAAAAACCATCTTGCAGCAACGAATTCCGGAAATCAAAAAGATGTCGCATAAAGCAGCGGAATATTTATTTGAGGCAGCACAG
>DATHKH010000186.1:0-37673 GCA_035286325.1 Flavobacterium sp. | reverse complement strand
CAGTTATTTTACGCAACACAACAGCATCCCGTATATTGCCTTTCTCTTCATCATGACTGGTGTTGTCGCGACATCACGGCTATATATGCAAGCGCATACCAACAAGGAACTGGTCATCGGGTTTTTGTGCGGCATGGTTTCCCAAATGGCGTTTTGGTATTTCTGGCTATAGGATATAAAACATCAGCCCCATATTGAGCGTATGCATGTCGATGGAGTTGCCGTTTAGCTCAGCCGATTTGAAAATGGGATTCAGTCCGTAGTAGATATTGAAATTCCAGGTATTGTAACCCACGGCCATATAAGCGCCGTATTGGAACTTGTTGAAGTCAGGATTGCCGCTGATCGAATATTTGTTGTCGTTGTCCTGGTATTTGTATCTGTCGAAGACAAGATAACCGACTTTAACCCCTGTGTAAACCCTCCAGAATCTATGGCTTTCAGGCGTTGATGTTCGCCAACGGATTTCTATCGGAATTTCGACATAATTGAGGATAATCTTGTTCTTGTCAAACGAAAGATCGGGATCGATAATGCCATAAACCGGATCGCCGCCGACTTTTGTGATGGCAATATTCTGGTTGAAATTGTTGATGGCATAACCCAATCCGGCCGCAATCGACCAGGTCCGTTTTTTGTTGAAAGGCATATCGCGCAAAAAACCAAATGCAATCCCCGACGAAAATTTGTTCTGCCTGACGCCTTCCGGCCTTTTCTGCAAGATGTTGTAGGTAAACGCAAAATAAAACTGGTCTTCGCGATACAGGGAATCAAGGGCTTCAAAGTTTGGCGTTTCCTGCGCCAACATGGAACTTGCCGTTAAAAGAAGAAAAATATTGAGGAATTTCCGCATCATTGTTTTTTGTTGGCTTAAAGTTACAAAAAAAAGCCAACTGCCAATTGTATGACTTAAGATTGGCTTAAAACAAATGCGCCGCTTCAATTTAATGGATTTTCATCCGTTCAGGTAAAAAACCAATTGATGAGAAATCTCTTTTTACTTTGTCTGCTGTTTCAACTGTTGGCCGCAAATGCACAACAGCCCGTTGATACGATTGCTGAAAATCCGAAACACACCAAATTCAATTACAAGCCATTGATCATTCCTGCTGCGCTGATTTCCTACGGCGTGGTTGCGATAGGAAATGACCAGTTGCTGGATTTCAATCACCAAATTCAATCGGAAGTCAAAGAAGACATTGACGAGAAAATCACGATTGACGACTTTTCGCAATATGTGCCAATGGTTTCTGTTTACGGGCTGAATGCGCTTGGGATTGAAGGCAAGCACAATTTAAAAGACCGGACAATCATCATGGCGACCTCATATTTAATCATGAGTTCGACAGTATTGGCTTTAAAATCGGCCATCAAGACAGAACGCCCTGACGGAAGTTCAAAAAACTCTTTTCCATCTGGGCATACAGCGACAGCTTTTGCCGGAGCCGAATTTCTATGGCAGGAATATAAGGACGTTTCGCCATGGTATGGTGTTGCCGGGTTTGCCGTTGCAACCGGAACCGGGGTATTTCGCATGTACAACAACAGGCATTGGCTTAATGATGTCGCTGCCGGTGCGGGAATTGGGATTTTCAGCACGAAAATCGCTTATTGGATCAATCCTTATGTAAAAGACAAAATCTTTGGCAGCAAGGACAAAAAAGTATCATCGACGATGGCGCCGTTTTATAATGGAAAGCAAATGGGCTGCGGACTTGTAGTTGTTTTCTAAATCCTTAAATTTGTGGAAGCCAAATGATCCGATCATGAAAAAAACCGCCTTCCTTTTCCTTATCTTTTTATTGACAAATACTTTTTTCGCACAAAACCATCCTTTTTGGGATGATGTACAGGCCATTAAAAAATACGACCAGATGTACCAAGTGCCCAAGCATCCCATTTTGTTTGTCGGAAGTTCTTCCATCCGGAAATGGGAAGGATTGCAAGTCGCTTTCGGCAATTTGAACGTCATCAACCGCGGCATCGGCGGTGCAGTGACTAATGACATTACCTATTATTTAAACGACATCGTCTTTCCTTATGAACCACGTCAGATTGTGATTTATGTCGGTGAAAACGATCTGCCCAATGAAAGTGCCACGACTGATACGATATTAAACCGGACGGTAAAACTTTACAAACTGATACGCGCCAAACTTCCGACTGTCCCAATTGCTTATATCGCCATGAAACCAAGTCCGTCGCGTGACAAATACCAATCCAAAGCAAAGGAGTGTAATTTCCTGATTAAGGCCTTTTTGTCCAAAGAAAAAAATACCGTTTTCATAGACATCTTTTCACCCATGATTAAAGATGGCAAATCACGCCCCGAATTATTCGTCGAAGACATGCTGCATATGAATGCCAAAGGCTATGGCATCTGGGAAGAAACGGTGCGGCCACATCTCATAAAACCCTAAAAGGCGTTTCCTTATTTGGCAGCTTTTTTATTTTACAGAAGCTCCAAGCGCGTACAAGCAAACCTGAAACCTTTTTACATTGATTATATCAGTATGTAATTTTATAAATTGATTATTTTTGTTAAGACCGGTATCATAAATTTATATGGGGTTAAGCAAAAAGGTTTCGATTTGGTGGGGTCCGCCAAAAAAATTCACCACTGATCAGCAGGAACGCAGGATCAGTTGGCTGGAGCTTTTTTATGATTTGGTTTATGTTATAGCAATTGCCCGGCTTGCCCATCATGTATCCCAGCATATGAATTGTGAAGGGTTTCTTGAATTCATAAGTATTTTTACGCTCATCTTTTGGGGTTGGCTAAATGGAAGCTTACACCATGACCTGCACGGGAATCAAGGCTTAAGGACCAGATTAATGATGCTATGGCAAATGCTGATTATTGCTGCGCTTGCAATTACCCTCGGCAAAACACTAAAGGACTATAGTCAGATTACGGTGATTATTATGGGGATGCAATTTTTTATCACCTATCAATGGTGGAGCGTTGGCCTTTATGACAAAGAACACAGGAAATACAGCCGGCCTTACATTATACTTTTCCTCGTTTCATTTTGCTTAATGGGCTTGTCCCTATTCCTTTCCGATTATTGGCTGCAATTCTTACTTCCTGCGATTCTTTTGTGTAATTATATGCCTCCTTTTATTGCGAACCGGTTTTTGCTGCGCTCATCAAAACACCTGAACTTGTCTTCAAGCATGTTTGAAAGGTTGGGATTGTTTACAATAATCATTTTTGGCGAACTTGTCATAGGCGTAATAAACGGCGTAAGCGAAATAGAATTTCTTAATTTTATAGACTGGGTCAATTTTTCGCTTGCCATCATCGTAGTCTTTTCGCTATGGTGGATATTTTTCACTTTTGTATCTACCCGTAAAGTTCAAAAAGGTTTTGATAAGGCATCGCTTTTAGAATTGCTTTATATTCCGGCGTTAATCTCTTTATGTATAACTGCGGCTTGCTTTCAGTCTTTTTTTACAGTGAATGATACCGATACTTCATTGCAAAATCTATTGGGATATTCAATCGGAGCTTTTCTATTTTGCATCGTGCTGATTATGCAGTTATTGGTATATCCCGTTGTTTTTGATACCATGAAGCGCGCGATGAGATTATCATTATTGCTAACCGCAATGGCATTCCTGATTCTATCATTGGCGAATATTCCATTGTCGGTGACTTATTATTTATTGGTGGTTGAATTTATCCTGATTACCGAAATTGCCTATCTCAATTATGTATATTACAGTGGGTTGCTAAAAGAAGGAATTGATCCGTCTGAAGTCTAATTCAAACCCGCTAAACGATACCCATGAACTTCTTTGATATTACCCGTAAAACAAAAAAACGCCGTAAAAGCCTATGTTTTACAGCGTTTAACAATTTGCAGAGAGGATGGGATTCGAACCCACGATACCCTTGTGGAGTATACACACTTTCCAGGCGTGCGCCTTCGACCACTCGGCCACCTCTCTAAATTTAAGCGGTTGCAAAGAACACGAAAAAAACTGGCTTTTGAAAATAAAAATTCAACTATTACGACAATTCCCCACGCAGCGACGTTTCAAAAATGGTTTTGAACACATTAGCCGAAACCTGCTGTCCCAATAGATACATCAGTTTGGTGATTGCGGCCTCCGTTGTGATGTCTTTTCCAGAAATCACACCTATTTCACGAAGTTGTGTGCTGGTTTCATATTGTCCCATATTGACGCTTCCACCCGAACATTGCGTGACATTGACAATCTGTAGCCCATTTTTAACTGCAGTTTTCAATGCCTTGACAAACCAATCGTCGGTTGGTGCATTTCCCGACCCGTAGGTTTCCAGCACAATACCTTTGAGGTTTGGGATATTTAAGATGGCTGAAAAAACAGGCTCGTTGATTCCCGGGAACATTTTGACAATGGCGACATGGCTTTCCATTTTCTTATGGACGACAAATTTCTTGGTGCCGTTTTTTGGCGACAGCAAATCGGGATTGATTTTCAAATGGACGCCAGATTCTGCCAATGGCGGGTAATTCGGTGACGAAAAAGCGTTGAAATGTTCGGCATTTATTTTTGTCGTGCGGTTGCCTCGGTATAATTTGTATTCAAAGTAAAGGCAAACTTCGCTTATGACTGATTTGTTTTTATTCCGCAGCGATGCGATTTGTATCGCGGTAATGAGGTTTTCCTTTGCATCGGTACGCAAATCCCCAATGGGCAATTGTGAACCCGTAAACACGACCGGCTTGTTGAGATTTTCGAGCATAAAACTCAATGCTGAAGCGGAATAGGACATCGTATCCGACCCATGAAGCACGACAAAACCATCAAATTTTTCGTAATTGTCTTCAATCATTCCGGCGATTTTGACCCATTTTTCGGGGTTCATATTTGAGGAATCGATTGGGTTTTCAAACGAAATGGTTTCAATTTCACAATCGAGCTGTTTGAGTTCAGGGATTTTATGCAGCAATTTGCCAAAGTTGAAAGCCTTGAGCGCGCCGGTCTCAAAATTCTTCATCATACCAATCGTTCCACCGGTATAGATCAGCAGAATGTTGGGCTTAGACAGCATCTGCATATTTTAATTTGTTGACGACCGGATTGGCATACATCGCCAGGAATCCCTGCAATGCCACAGGGTTATTCTCGTCAATCCTGATTTCAAGCCTTCTTTCAAAAAGGGATTTTTCGTTTTCGGTATATTTATCGGCGTATCGGTCGGTTTTGTTGATGATGTCGTAAGCGATATAATTGGTCGGCCACAATTTGTACGTACTCAGAATAGAATCGTCAATCACTTGTGCTACAGCCTGGATTTGCTTGTTGGTGTTGTCGAATTCCGCTTCAATTGCGTCAAATTCCTTATCAAGGATATCACCCACATGAATGTGGATGCGTTTTTTCTGCCCCATAATACCGCTCAGCAGCGTAATGAAATCCTCATTTTTTTCCTTGATGTAGATTTCCTGGTTCGCTTCAGCCATCAGTTGCGGCATTTTCAAGGCATCGGTCGGATCGTATTCGTAAGAAATCGAAACCGGCACAATCTTGATTTTCCTGAAATATTCCATCAGGTTTTCTTCATCGCTTCCCATGGCAAGCATTTTCAAAACGCCTTGGTGTGTCGCATCATTTCCGTCTTTGGTACGGCCTTCACGTTGCGCAATCCATACCGAGCGGTTTTCGCGAAGCAGCAATTGTGCGATGTATTCGGCCATTAATTTGGAACTCTGCAGCAATTCTCTTGGCGGCAAACCCCTTTTCACCAAGAAATTCCGGTTTAATCTTGACAAGACGTGCAGGAAATTCTTTTTGACAAGATTGTCGCCAATGGCCGAAGCGGTCATGACCAAACCATGGTCGAAAAGGCTCGCGTTAATCAGCGACGTGTCGAGGATAATGTCGCGGTGGTTTGATATAAAAAGATAAGAAGTGTTTTTTTCAAGTTTTTCAAAACCTGAAGTCGTCAATCCATCCGAGCTTCTTTCGAGTACTTTTTGCAATGATTGGTATATGAAATTGCATTGAAAATCGCGGATCGAATGCGTTTTTTTGAGTTGTTCTTTCCAAACTTCATCTTCAACGTCGGGGAAAGTGAAATTCATCAGCGCCTTCATCATCGGATGATTCATCGACGAACGTATTCCTTCATTCACTTCTGCATCATAAAAAGGGCGAATGGTATCAAATTTCGACATTGTGGCTTTTTGTTTTTGAAAAAACAAATTAACAAATTTTTCTCAAAACAAATGGCAAAATGCTGTTAAATCCCAAAAACGGCTTTCGAATTTTCTGTCGTTATTCTTGCGATTTCTGTTGGCGTGGTTTGGTAAATTTCTGCAAGTTTGTCCACCACATTTACAATATAGCTGCTTTCGTTGCGCTTGCCGCGAAATGGAACAGGCGCGAGATAAGGCGAATCGGTTTCGAGCACGATATTCCTAAGGTCGATTTGCTTCAGAAATTGGTCGATTTTGCCATTTTTAAAAGTCGCCACACCGCCAATACCGAGTTTCATATTCAAAGAAATTGCCTGCAAAGCCTGTTCGTAAGTTCCGGTGAAGCAATGGAAAATCCCAAAAAGTTCCGGCGATTTTTCGGACTCCAACACTTCGAAAATTTCGTCGAATGCATCGCGGCAATGGATATTTATTGGCAGTTTGTATTGTTTGGCGAGTTGGATTTGCCTGCGGAAAGCGATTTTCTGGATGTCCAAAGTCGATTTGTCCCAAAACAGGTCAATCCCGATTTCACCGACCGCGTAAAATTTCCTTCGTGCCAATTCACTTTCGACATGAGCAAGCTCTTCGAGGTAATTTTCCTTGACATATGTCGGATGCAAACCCATCATCAGGAAGATATTTTCCGGATATTGTTTTTCCAATTCGTACATGCTTTCGGTTACTGATGAATCCACTGCGGGAATAAAAAAGCGCGTGACGCCATTGTCGATGGCGCGTTGGATCATTTCATCGCGGTCGTTTTGGAATTCCTCGCTGTATAAATGGGTATGGGTATCGGTGATTCTCATTTTGGAAAAAACTGTCCGTAAAGGTACAAGTTCTTACCGGAATGTTAGAATTTTAGTTTTTCCGGTTTTTAAATTTTACTTTTGGATTTCAACCGATGTTATGAAAAATTTATACGATATCCTGAAAAAAGAAGGTTACAGGAAAATAAAATTCAAGGTCACCAAAACCAACCACCTGCTGATTGCCGCAGCAATAAATGATGTAAAAGGCCATTTTATTCTCGATACGGGCGCTTCCAACAGCTGTGTGGGTTTTGACAACATCACCAATTTCAAATTGAATGCTTTCGATTCAAAAACAAAAGCAGCCGGCGCCGGCGCTATCGGAATGTTCACGCAGGTCGCCAATAAGAACAAGCTCAAAATGGGACTTTGGAAATACAATGATTTCAACCTTGTCGTTTTTGACCTGTCGCATGTCAATGAGGCTTTGGAACAGCACAAAGCCAAACCGGTACAGGGAATCATCGGCGCCGATGTTTTATTGGAAGGTGAAGCGATTATTGATTATGCCAACCGTTATTTGTATTTGAAAAGCCATTAATTTGTTGGAATTCATATATTTGCTTCAATATAAAAACAGCTATGAAAAAAATATTACTCTTTTTGTTTATCGTTTCTGCATTCAACAACTATTCTCAGGTTTCATACAGCGTATGCGACATTGGCAATAACGGCATTGAAACCATCAACCTGACTTTGTTAAATGCCCAACTCGTTACAGACTCCGGCCAAAGCCCAGGGTCCGCAGTTTCTTATTACAGCTCGCAAGCCGATGCGACCGTGAATACCAATCCGATAGCAAATCCATCAAATTATGTGACCGGAACCGCGACATTGTTTGCGAGGGTTCAGGGATCAACGACTGTTTTTGTAGTGACTGTTACGGTAAATCCTTTGCCTTCACCACCAATGGCAGTGAATGTCAGTACTTGTAATTTCTATACGTTGCCTGCTTTACCAACAGGCCAGAGTTATTGGACTGCCCCAGCCGGCACAGGAACACAGGTAGCCGCAGGAACCGTCATTACTTCAAATCAGATCGTATACGTGCAAAACATGAATGCCAGCGGCTGTACTAACAACTCTGATTTTATGGTGACCATCAATCCGTCGCCCAATCCCAATTTAATGGATGGTTATCTCTGCAATACGACTTCCCCTGGCGCTTATCTGCTCGATTCCGGGTTGCCTAACGTATTCTCTTTCCAATGGTATCTTAATGATGTGCTTATTGCCAGTGCAGCTGGAAATACATATACCGCAACACAATCAGGAAATTATACTGTAACTGCATCTACAGTCTCATTCCCGACTTGTTCGGCTTCAGCCAGCGCGACCGTTTACGATTCTGAACTGGAAAACATATCGCTGGATATTGTTGACCAGACCATAACCGTCAATGGCGCGCAGCCTGGTTACTCTTATGTACTTGACGGAAGTGCCGCAGTGTTTTCTAATACGTTTTCCAATCTGCCTTTAGGCATTCATGTGCTTACCATCACAGACCAATGCGGGAATATCTATACAATCTCCTTTAATATCACGACACCTTCCGCACCATTTGGAGCGACAACGCAGACTTTTAACACAGGCCAGACTTTAGCGGATATCGTAGTCACCGGTCAAAATATCCAATGGTATGCAAATGCTTCGCCGACCGGAAGAATGGCTGTCGAAACGCCTTTACCGCTGACTACCGTTTTGGTCAACGGGACAACTTATTATGCCTCACAAACCATCAACGGAATAGAAAGCCCGAATCGTTTCCCGGTAACTGCCACTGTTGGTTTGGGCGTCCAAAATAATGCGTTCCAAAACCTGTCTTATTATCCGAATCCTGTGAAAAACACATTGTCTGTTTCTAATGTTCAAGACATTGACAGTATCGTCATTTATGATGTTTCAGGACAATCCGTTCTAAGCAAATCGCCGAAAGACAGTCATCCGAACATTGACATCTCCATGTTGAAGTCCGGGGTATATTTTGTAACCATTTCGGCTGGCGGGCAAAATAAAACGGTTCGCATTATTAAAGAATAATTTTGGGCGCGACCCTGCAGGTCAGGCTTTCGGCTTTAGTCCTCGCTGCGCTGCGGGCTACCGCCTCAATCCTTCGCGCTGACAACCGCAACATCAAAACATAAAAAAATCCCGTTCGGTTGAAACGGGATTTTTTATTTATATCAGTTGGGATTTACAATTCCAATGCTTTGAGCGGATTGCTGTCCATCAACAGTTCAGCAGGGTTTTCCAATCCTTCTTTGACGGCAACCAGGAAACCGACAGATTCTCTTCCGTCAATGATTCGGTGGTCATAAGACAAGGCGACATACATCATCGGGTGGATTTCAACCTGCCCATTGACGGCAATCGGACGCTCAATGATGTTGTGCATGCCCAAAATTCCGGATTGCGGTGGATTGATGATCGGCGTAGACAGCATGCTCCCGAAAACACCTCCGTTTGTGATCGTGAATGTTCCGCCGGTCATGTCGTCAACGGTGATTTGTCCGTCGCGGGCTTTGATTGCCAATCTTTTGATTTCCGATTCGATACCGCGGAAAGTCAGGTTTTCGGCATTTCTTACGACCGGGACCATCAGTCCTTTCGGTCCTGAAACGGCAATGGAAATATCAGCAAAATCATAAGTAATTTTTTCGTTTCCGTCAATCATAGAGTTCACGTCCGGGAATAATTTCAAGGCGCGTGTCACTGCTTTCGTGAAGAATGACATATAACCCAAACCTACGCCGCCGTGCTTGGCCTTAAACGCATCTTTGTATTCGTTGCGGATCAGGTTGATTGGCGTCATGTTGACTTCGTTGAAGGTCGTCAGCATCGCCGTTTCATTTTTAGCGGCCACCAGGCGTTCGGCGACTTTCCTGCGCAACATCGACAATTTTGTGCGTTCCGAACCACGGTTTCCGCCGGTTGGCGTTCCCATTGACGGCACAGCATTGACTGCATCGTCTTTGGTGATTCTTCCGTCTTTTCCGGTTCCTGTGATACCTGAAGGCTGGATGTTTTTCTCGTCGAGTATTTTTTTGGCGGCAGGCGATGGAATTCCTGCAGCATAAGTCGTTGTTGCCGGGTTTGGCTTTGCAGCTTCTGCTTTCGGAGCTTCTACAGCTTTCGGCGTTTCGGCTTTTGGCGTTTCAGTCGCAGGTTTAGCTGCTGCAGCCGGAGCCGAACCAGAAGGTTTTGCACCGTCGGTATCAATCAGGCAAACTACGGCGCCAACGGCAACGGCATCGCCTTCTTCGGCTTTTAACGTAATGATTCCGCTGGCTTCAGCCGGCAATTCCAATGTCGCTTTATCTGAATCGACTTCGGCAATCGCCTGGTCTTTCTCGACATAATCGCCGTCTTTTACGAGCCATGTCGCGATTTCAACTTCTTTTATGGATTCGCCTGGTGACGGCACTTTCATTTCTAAAATCATGGTAATATATTTTAGTGTATATTTTTAAATCTTAATTTTAATTATAACTCGGTTGCCTAGCCCTGATTGCATGCGGAAATCCTTTTTATTGCGGCGCAGCAAGCGATAAAAAGATTGCAGCGAAAAGCAGGAATAGCTCCTAATTAAACAAATCCTTGTCGAACACCATCGCAATCGCTGCGGCATGGCGTTTTTTGGAGCGTGCATAACTTCCGGCAGCCGGCGCGCTATAGGCTTTCAATGACGCGCACCGCAGTTTCACTTCGTTGAAATTCATCAGCATGAAACTGTATGCACCCATATTTTTCGGTTCTTCCTGTGCCCAAACGTAATCGTCGGCATTTGGATATGACTTAATGATGGCTTTCAATTGCTCGGTCGGCAATGGGAATAATTGCTCGATTCTGACCAATGCGACATCTTTCCTGCCATTGGTTTCGCGTTCCGCGAACAAATCGTAATAGAATTTCCCGGTACAGAAGACGAGCGTTTTGACGGCTGCCTTCTTTACTGTCGTGTCGTCTAAAACTTCCCGGAATGTTCCGGTCGCGAATTCATCGACAGAAGAAACGACTCTTGGATCACGCAGCAAACTTTTTGGCGTGAATACGATCAATGGTTTTCTGTAGGTTGTTTTCATTTGTCTTCTCAACAGGTGGAAGAAATTCGCTGGCGTTGTACAATCGGCGACAAACATATTTTCGTTGGCGCATTGCTGTAAATACCGTTCAATCCTGGCCGATGAATGCTCTGCGCCCTGGCCTTCGTAACCATGCGGCAATAACATCACCAATCCGTTTTGGTTGTTCCATTTGTCTTCGGCAGCAGAAATGTATTGGTCGATCATGATTTGCGCGCCATTGGAGAAATCCCCAAACTGGGCTTCCCAAATCGTCAGTGTTTTCGGGCTTGCCAAGGCATAACCGTAGTCGAAACCTACGACGCCGTATTCTGATAACAGGGAATTGAAAATATTGAATTTCCCTTTTTGGTTTTTGAGTTGTTGCAAAAGAATTACTTCTTCTTCCGAGTCTTCGACTTTTACGACAGCATGTCGGTGTGAGAAAGTCCCGCGTTCTACGTCTTGCCCCGAAATGCGGACATCGTAGCCTTCGGTCAGTAAACTGCCGTATGCCAACAGTTCGGCCATGGCCCAATCTAGCTTATCGGTTTCGAAAAACATCGTTTTTCTGTCGTTGATGAGCTTTTGGATTTTGCTGATGAATTTTTTATCGGACGGCAATTCAGTGATGACTTTCGCGATTTCGGTCAATTCCTTTTTCGGGAATGTTGTGTCGACTTTCTGAAGCATTTCGGCCTGGTCGGCCTGTTTGAAACCCTGCCATTCGTTTTGCATGAACGGCGTGATAATCGTCAGGTCTTTTTTGCGCGACGCTTCGAGGTTTTCCTCCATGACCGCTTTGTAGCTGTCTTCAAGGCCTTTGACGTAATCGCCGTCGATGACGCCTTCGGAAATTAATCTTTCTGCATAAATGTCGCGCGGATTTTTATGCTTGGCGATGAGTTTGTATAATTTCGGCTGGGTGAAACGCGGTTCGTCACCTTCGTTGTGCCCATATTTCCTGTAGCCAAGCAAATCGATGAAAACGTCGCTTCCGAACTGCATCCTGTAATCGAGTGCAAAAAGCATCGCGTGGACAACGGCTTCCGTATCATCTGCATTGACATGCAATACTGGAGATAAAGTCACTTTTGCGACATCGGTGCAATAGGTTGATGAGCGCGCGTCCAAATAATTCGTCGTAAATCCGACTTGGTTGTTGATGACAATATGGATGGTGCCGCCGGTTTTGTATCCGTCGAGCTGCGCCATCTGTACAATTTCGTAAACGATTCCCTGTCCCGCAACAGCTGCATCTCCGTGGAGTGCAATTGGCAAAACTTTTGAAAAATCGTCTGGAAAATATCGGTCTTGTTTCGCTCTTGTGATGCCTTCGATGACAGCGCCAACGGTTTCGAGGTGCGATGGATTTGGCGCCAAATTGAGGTTAATGCTTTTTCCGGATTTTGTTTTCCTGTCGGACGTCAATCCCAGATGGTATTTTACGTCACCGTCAAACAAAGCGTCGTCGTCATAGTCTTTCCCGTCAAATTCCGAGAAAATATCCTGTGTCGATTTTTTAAAGATATTGGCCAATACATTCAGCCTTCCGCGGTGCGCCATGCCCATGACAAATTGTTCGACGCCTTTTTCGGCAGCGGCTTCAATCAAGGCATCGAGGCCGGGAATAATGGATTCGCCGCCTTCGAGCGAAAAACGCTTTTGGCCGACATATTTGGTGTGAAGGAAAGTCTCGAAAGAAACCGCTTCGTTTAATTTTTCGAGGATGTTTTTCTTTTCGTCCGGTGAAAATTTCGGGATGTTGTCGTTGTAGCCGATTTTGTCCTGAATCCATTGGATGACGCCAGGCGTTCGGATGTACATGTATTCGACACCGATCGATTCGCAGTAGATTTTGTCAAGGTGAACCAAAATTTCCTGAAGCGTACATGGCTCGAGTTTCATCGCTTTTGCAGCGTCGAAAACCGTATTTAAGTCGGCTTTTGAGAGTCCGTAATTTTCAATATCAAGCGTCGGCGAATATGTTCTCCTGTCGCGCACCGGATTCGTTTTGGTAAACAAGTGGCCGCGCGTGCGATACGCGTCGATTAATTTCAAAACGTTGAATTCTTTCTGGAGTTTTTCGGACAATTGGCTAAAGTCCTGTCCGGAAGCCGCAGCGGCCATTTGAACGGCCGGTTCGCCGAGCGGGTATTCGTCATTATAAGTCGTTATTCCGAAATCAAAACCCTGTAGAAAGCTTCTCCAACTCGGTTCAATGCTGTCGGGGTTTTCTAAATATTGGTCGTATAAATCGGCGAAAAATTCGGTATGGGCTGCATTTAAAAAGGAAAACCTATCCATAATAGTATCTGAATGTCCTAAGATTGTTAAATAGTAGGGCAAAAGTACGATAATTGAAATAAATTCTGATTTTTTTTAGATACTTTTATCGTTTAAAAATCAATCCCTGAAAACTGATGAAATTCCGGCAATCCATTTCCGTTTCCAAATTCCTTTCCGTTTTTATTTCTGTGTTTTCCTCAACCCTTTTGTTGGCACAGGAGCAACAAAAAAGCACGAGTGATTTCTGGAATCACGTACAGTTTGGCGGCGGCATCGGGGCAAGTTTCGGCAGCGGTTATACCGACTTGGCGTTGGCACCGGGCGCGATTTACAATTTCAACGATTATGTCGCATTGGGTGTCGGCCTGCAAGGCAGTTATGTCAATGTAAAAGGCGATTATACGACCGACGAACTCAACAATTACAAATCGTGGATCTATGGCGGAAGCCTGATTGGGCTTTTCAATCCTGTCGAGGAAATTCAGCTGTCGGTTGAACTCGAGCAAGTCCGCGTGAACACGACATTTACCTTTACGGGCGAACCGGATATCAAGGATAATTTCTGGAATACGGCTTTGTTCCTCGGCGCCGGTTACCGGTTTGACAATGTCACGCTTGGCGCAAGATACAATCTGCTGTATGACCGCGATAAAAGTGTTTATTACGAGCCGTTTATGCCGTTTATTAGGGTTTATTTTTAGGAGACACGACCTCGCGTCTTTAGATTGTCGGACACGCTTCACTTTTGACACGGCCTACGGCCTTTAGAAAAAAAACCATTTACCGCAAACAATCCAAAAGCGCTCTGAAGTGAAACGTGTCTAAAGCGAAGCGTGTCTATTCCTAAACCACACCTTTTGCCATTCCCTTTTCAACACCAAAAAAGCGACTTCTTTTGACAGTTCCAGCAAATCGGAACCGTCGAGTTTTTTGATTTGCTCTTCGGAAACATCAATGATGTAAAGCAGGTTCAGGTATTCGGCAAATTTATATTGGATTAAACGGTAGACTTTTTCATGCAGTTGCACTTTCAGGTCTTCGGGAGACGTACTTTTTGGTAAATCGACGGGTTCATTGGCGAGGTTAAAATCCTTGTTGATTTGTTCCAGCAATTTCTGGTAAAGGTTTTCAGTTTCGGCTTCGGCCAATAAATGGTCGGTTGTGGCAGGCGCTTTATACATCAGGCTTTTCTTTCCATTAAATTTTCGCCAAAAGATTTCAGCACTCTTTTTTTGTCTTCCGAAATATCTATTTTTTCAAGCGTTTCGAATGCCTTCACAGTATATTCCCTAATCGCTTGCAATGCGGCATCAGAAGCGCCGGTTCCGGTAAATATTTCCTTTACTGAAGCGATTTTGTCGCGGTTGTCGTCCGGCCGAATCGAAAACAAATGCATCAATGCATCCGGTTGGTTTCCGGTGGCAAATTCTTTTGCTTTCAGGTAGAGATATGTTTTTTTATTTTCGATGATGTCGCCTCCAACCTGCTTGCCAAACGTTTCCGGATTCCCGAACGCATCGAGGTAATCGTCCTGAATTTGGAAAGCGATACCGAGGTTCAGTCCGAAATCATAAATATTTTTGCAGTTTTCTTCAGACGTTTCGGCGATTATTGCGCCCATTTTCATGGCTGCTGCCACCAAAACCGCTGTCTTGTATTCGATCATTTTCAGGTATTCGGGAATGCTGACGTCGTCGCGGTTTTCAAAATCAACGTCCCATTGCTGCCCTTCGCAAACCTCAAGTGCGGTTTTGCTGAAAAGTTTTGCCAACTCCCGGAAAGTGCCCGGTTCGTATTGTTCAAAATATTGATATGCCAAAATCAGCATCGCATCGCCGGACAGGATTCCGGTATTGATGTCCCATTTTTCGTGGACGGTTTCTTTTCCCCTTCGCAGCGGCGCATCGTCCATAATGTCGTCGTGCACCAATGAAAAATTATGGAAAACCTCCACGGCGATGGCCGCAGGAAGCGCTTTTTTGTAATCCGCACCAAATATTTCAGCGGAAAGTAAGGTCAATACCGGGCGCATTCTCTTCCCGCCCAATGATAAAATATACCGGATTGGCTCGTAGAGATTTTTTGGTTCTTTCAGTAAAATTCCGGCTTCCAAATGGGCTAGAAAATATTCCTGATACTCCTGAATTGAATGCATTACAACTATTTTTGGGCTAATTTACAGTATTCACATGGTATGGCAAACACCGCGCTGAAATCAAATGTTAAATAAATGTAAATACTTTGGAAACTATTTTTGTGTTTAAAGTTTCCATTGTACTTTTGTCGGCTGAAAACCAATTGTTTTCCGGATTACAAATGAAAGATAAGATTATTGCCAAAGCAACCGATATGTTTTTAAGACTTGGTTTTAAAAGCATTACAATGGATGATATTGCCGGCGAAATGTGCATTTCAAAAAAAACAATTTACAAATATTTCATCAATAAGGAAGTGCTGATCGCTGAAACCACTGAAACGATGCACAAAAGCATCTATCAGATCATTGAGGACATTATTGCCCGGGATTTCAATGCGATAGAAGAGAATTTTGAGATTAAGAAAATGTTCAAGGGCATATTCCAGTTTGCGGAAACATCGCCGTTGTACCAACTCAAAAAACACTATCCTGAAATTTACCACAAAGTCATGAGCCAGGAATTTGAGGAATGCAACCGCTACATGAAGCACAACATCCAAAAGGGAATCGACCAGGGATTGTTTCGCGCCGACATCGACATCGACATGTACAGCAAATTCCATTACATCCTGACCTTCAGCATCAATGAAAACACAAAATCCGAAAAAGAAGCACAACGCCTCGAACACGCAGCCATGGAATACCACATGCGCGCCATGGCCACCGAAAAAGGCATTGTTGAACTTGAAAAACAACTCCTAATTAATCCTAATATATAACCATCAATGAAACGATCAATCTTAATCACACTGCTGTTTTTTGCTGTCGCGGCAAATGCGCAGGACACGCCAAAGGAAAGTTATTCGTTCAGCTTACAGCAAGCGATCGACCATGCTTTGCAGCACAATTACACCGCCATCAATTCGGGCCGCGACATCGAGATTGCCCAACAGAAAAAATGGGAAACCACGGCTGCTGGTTTGCCGCAAATCAACGGTTCCATCGATTACCAGAACAATATCAAAAGACAGGTCATATTGGCCGATTTCGATAACGACGGCGTCAGCGAGCCAATTTATCTCGGTGACAAACAATCCGTAAATGCCAAGGCGACTTTAAGCCAATTGCTTTTTGATGGCTCATATATTGTCGCGTTGCAGGCTTCGAAAACCTATCTGCAATATTATAAAAACTACAAACAGAAAACCGACAACGATGTGCGTGAAATGGTTGTCAATGCTTACGGCAACGTATTGTTGGCAGAAGAAAGCATCGCAATTTTGGAAAAAAACAAATCCATTCTCGACAAAACACTTTCCGATACCAGGGAAACTTTCAAAAATGGCCTGATTGAAGAGGAAAATGTCGAGCAGCTCGAGATTACGCAAGCTTCGGTCAACAGCAACCTCAACAATGCGCGCCGTCTGAAAGACATCGCTTCACAAATGCTGAAACTGACTTTGGGCATTGACATCAATGCCGATTTACAGCTGACCGACAAACTGGATGCCTTGACACAAAGCAATCTCGACCTCGCGTTGGCGCAGCCTGAATTTGACATCAAGAACAATATCGATTATAAAATCGGGCAGAATTTCCAGGACCAACGCAGATTGGAACTGATGCAACAAAAAAGCAAGGCATTGCCAACACTGAGCGCATTCGTGAATTACGGGACATTTGGCAGCGGCCATGATTTTGACTTCCTGACTTCGAAACAAAAATACTATGACTTCTCGCTTTTGGGCGTCAGCCTGAATGTGCCGATTTTTAGCAGTTTTGCGAGAAGCGCCAGGACACAACAAGCCAAAATCGCTTATGAGCAGGCCAAAACGCAGCTGACCGAAACAGAGCAAAGGCTCAAGCTGCAATACCAACAAGCGAAAAGCGAATATGAATTCAGCGTTGAGGAATATGCCACGCAAAAGAACAGCCTGGCACTGGCAGAACACATCGAAGGCAAACAGCAGATAAAATTCACCGAAGGGCTTTCGACCAGCTTTGATTTCAGCGACGCACAAAGGCAATTGTACACCGCGCAGCAGGATTACCTGCAATCAATGGTCGATGTCGTCAACAAAAGAGCCGCATTAGAAAAAATAACAAATGGAAAATAATCATCAATCTCGTAAAACCAACATCATGAAGAACATCAAGAAATTATCCATACTTGCCTTACTTTCATTAGTCCTTTTCTCTTGCGGGAAAAACGATGGCGACAAAAGTACCGATGGCGTCATCAAACGCAACAACCTGACGGAAATGAAGACCAAAAAGACAGCGCTGCAGACCGAAATGACCAAACTTGACGAAGCCATTGCCAAGCTTGATACGATAAAGGAACAGGCATTGGTGTCGACATTTAAGGTCAAGGATTCGATTTTCAACCACTATATTGAAGTGCAGGGAAATGTGGATACGAAAGAAAACCTCATCATTTATCCGCAATATTCCGGAACACTATTATCACTGAATGTCACTGCCGGGCAAAAGGTTTCCAAAGGCCAGGTCATCGGAAGGATTGACGACGGCGGTTTGGGCCAGCAGGTCGCGCAATTGGAAACACAGGCGGCTTTGGCAAAAACGACTTTCGAAAGACAGAAACGTTTATGGGACCAAAAAATCGGTTCTGAAATCCAATACTTACAGGCACAAACCAATATGGTCAGCCAGCAGAAAGCGGTTTCGCAACTGAAAGCACAACTGGGCAAAACGGTCATTACCGCTCCGATTTCAGGTGTCGTTGACGAAATCATCACCGAACGCGGTCAGGTCGTCGCGCCAGGCCAAGGGATTGTGCGTATTGTAAACCTATCGAACATGTACGTTTCAACCTCAGTGCCGGAATCATATATCGGTAAGCTGAAAGTCGGCACGCCGGTAGATGTCACATTGACATCGCTTGGAAAAAACTATGTTGGAAAAATCCGCCAGGTCGCCAATAATATCAATCCGGCCAATAGGAGTTTCAACATTGAGGTTTCTGTCCCAAATACTGACAATTTGTTGCGCCCGAATCAGGTTGCCCAATTGAAAGTAATCGATTACACCAGCAAAAATGCGGTCATTGTGCCATCAAATGTGGTACAGGAAGATGCGAAAGGCCAGAAATTCGTATATACCGTAACCGACATCAAAGGCGCAACGGGCATTGCCAAAAAAGTATTGGTCAAACCGGGCCAAACGGCTTCAAATTACACCGAAATTCTCAGCGGGTTATCGGCTGATGACATCGTTGTCACCGAAGGCGCGAACACGCTTTCCGAAGGAATGAAAGTCAATTTTTAAATAGAATTGGGATATGGGTAATGAGAATTGAGCGCTTTAACACGCTTCATTTTCTTATCTCAATTCTCACATCTCAATACCAATATCTAAAATATCATAACCAATGAGCCATCAAAGTAAAGAATTCAGTATCTCCAGTTGGGCTGTCGAAAACCGCGTAACGGTTTACATCCTGACGGCAATGATCGTCATCACGGGCGTAATCGCCTACATTACGATGCCGCGGGAAAGCTTCCCTGAAGTCATTGAAAATAAAGTATATATCACGTCGGTATTCCCTGGAAACTCGGCCGAAGACGTTGAAAAGCTGATTGTCAAGCCACTCGAAAAGGAAATCAAGAACATCAGCGGCGTCGAAAAAATCACGTCGAGTTCGTACCAGGATTTCGGGATGATCATCGTCGAGTTTGCCGATAAGGTTACCATCGAACAGGCCAAAATCAGGGTCAAGGAAAAAACCGATATCGTAAAAGCCGATACCGATTGGCCAAACCTCGACAACGGCAGTAAAGTTGAACCGAGTGTTTTCGATTTGAACATTTCTGAGGAAGTGCCGATCCTAAACATCAATCTCGAAGGAAATTATACGACGCAGCAATTGAAGAAATATGGCGAGGACCTTCAGGACGACCTCGAGGAAATTTCGGAAGTCAAGAAAGTCGATATCCTTGGCGTTGATGATAAGGAAGTCGAAATTGCGCTCGACATCTTCAAAATGACCGCCGCGCAAGTGTCGTATGACGAAGTCCAAAATGCCGTCAGGGCGGAAAACATGACGATTTCCGGTGGAAACCTGATTTCACAAGGTTCGCGCAATAACATCCGCGTCGTGGGCGAAATCAAGGATCCGAAAGAACTCGAAAACGTCATCGTGAAATCGTATGGCGGAAACGTCTATTTAAAGAACATCGCAACCATCAGTTTCAAGGAAAAGGAAAAAACGACTTATGCCAGGGAAAGAGGCCATGAAGTGGTCATGCTGAATGTGAAAAAACGTTCGGGAATGAATATGATTTCGGCCATCGACCAGGTCAAGGAACACATCAAGAAAGCACAGGGAAATTACCTGCCGAAGGATTTAAAAATCACTTTGACCAATGACGAATCGTCAAAAGTAGAGCACCAGGTAGACGAGCTGTCGAACCACATTATCTTCGGTATTATGCTCGTCATGATCGTACTGATGTTTACGATGGGATTGCGAAACTCGCTGTTTGTCGGCGCTGCGATTCCACTGTCAATGCTGATGGCGTTCAGTATTTTATCGATGTTCGGATTAACGCTGAATACGATGGTGCTTTTCGGTCTTGTCATGGGATTGGGAATGCTCGTCGATGACGGAATCGTGGTCGTCGACAACGTGTTTGCCAATATGAAAAAGGGCATGGACCGATATCACGCGTCTAAAATCGGTATTGGCGAAATCGCCTGGCCGGTCATTTCATCGACAGCTACGACATTGATGGCTTTCCTTCCGTTTGCCTTATGGCCTGGAACGATGGGAAAATTCATGAAATATTTCCCGATTACATTGACAGTTACCCTGAGCGCCTCATTATTCGTGGCGATGGTTGTCAATGCGGCGATGACAGGCGGTTCGATGGACATTGAGGACAAGAACGTCACCAAAAAATCGGCTAAGAAATATTCGATCATATTTACGATTATCGCGGTCATCTTTGTATTGGTCGGCAATATTTATGATTCTAAAGGCGCGCGTGCGATCGGGCATTTGGCGATTATTTCGTTGGTGTTTATGTGGCTTTATAAAATCAGGATTTACAAATGGACACAGGATTTCCAGCACAGTTTCTTCCCAAGAATGGAACAGCGCTACATGAGTTTCCTTAGAAAAATCCTGACCGGAAGTCGCGCATGGTTTGCGTTGGTGGGCATCATTTTTATGTTGGTGCTTTCAGTCGTACTTGTGGGCGTTTTCCCAAGGAAGGTGTTGTTCTTCCCCGAAAATATCCCGAACCAGGTTATCGCTTATATTGAATACCCGCAAGGAACCGATATCACAAAAACCGACAAAGCCACCAAATTTGTAGAAAACCAGATCATCGACATCCTTAAAAAATATGTCGATCCGAAAACAAAAAAGAACTACCTCGCTGAATCTATTGTGGCACAAGTCGGCGTTGGCGCCAGCAACCCTAATGTCGATCCCGGAAATACTTCGGAAACGCCATATAAAGGAAAAGTTACGGTCAATTTCACCGAGTTCAAATTCAGGCGCGGCATCAGTACGGCCGATATCCTTGAAGAAATCCGTGGGAAAATCAAAGGCATTGCCGGTGCAAAAGTCACCGTCGAAAAAGATGCCAACGGTCCGCCTGCCGGTTACCCTATCAGCGTGCAGCTCACAGGAAAGGATTACGACCAGATGTTGAAGGAAGCCAATAAAATAATCGACTTCATCAATTCGAAAAACATTCCGGGAATCGAGCGTTTGAGCATCGACGTGAATAAGGAAAGTCCGGAATTGGAAGTCAAAGTCGATCGTGTAAATGCCGGAAGTTCGGGCGTCTCAACCGGACAGGTCGGATTGAATTTGCGTCGTTCGGTTTACGGCCAGGAAATCTCGACTTATAAAGAAGGTGATGACGATTACAATATTGTCATCAGGATGCAGGAAGACCAGCGTAAGAATGAAAGCATCCTGTTCAACCAGTCGCTGACTTTTAAAAACCAGAACAATGGGCAAACCGTGCAGGTGCCGATTTCGGCTGTGTCGACTACTGAAAAAACGACGACTTACAACCAAATCAAGCGCAGGAACCAAAAACGTGTCATGACGATTTATTCGAATGTATTGACCGGTTATAACGGTGATGAGATTACGAAAACCATCCAGGCGCAGCTGAACAGTTACAAAATGCCGAAAGACATTTCGTATTCTTTCTCCGGCGTACAGGAAGAACAAGGAAAAAACCAAAGTTTCCTGATGTATGCTTTATTCCTGGCGTTGGCGGGTATTTCGATCATTATTGTGCTGCAGTTCAACTCGGTGTCGAAAACAGTTGTGATTTTGTTTACGGTATTGCTGAGTTTCAGCGGCGTTTTCTACGGCTATGTGATTGCGAATATGGATTTTGTGATCCTGATGACAATGATGGGAATTATTTCGCTGGCGGGAATCGTAGTGAAGAACGGTATCGTATTGATGGATTTCTTTGTCTTGCTGCTTGATAAGAAAGTCGCCGACAAACAAGTCGCTTCGCATGACGACCTGACTTTGGATGAAATCAAGGACGTCATTATCGAATCCGGGAAATCAAGGCTTCGCCCGGTATTGCTGACGGCTTTAACAGCGGTTTTGGGATTGATTCCATTGGCAATCGGGCTGAACTTTGACTTCTTTTCCCTGATCACCGATTTGAATCCGCATGTCTTTATGGGCGGTGACAATGTGATGTTTTGGGGACCATTGGCATGGACAATTATTTTCGGGTTGACCTATGCGACAATCCTGACCCTGATTATGGTTCCGGTCATGTTCTTTCTTGTTAAAAGGACAAAATACTGGTTGCGCGACAGGAATCATAAAAATGAAGATGTCCTTCCAGAATAAAAGGATTTATCACAACAAAAAAGGCTGCCCGATTGGACAGCCTTTTTTTATTAAAAGTGTTTTTTAGTTTTTTGCGATGGCTTCCTGTTTCCAGTTTTTCACGTCAGCAATATTGCCTTTTTCGTAATTGACTTCGCTGAGCATTTTGTCGCCGAGGAAAATCCATTTTCCGGTTTTTACACCATTTGAATATTCCGCAATGGCTTTCTTGTTTCCTTTCTCATCGTAGGAAACCCATTGTCCGTCAAGTTTGCCTTCTTTAAAATAGCCGTCTTGCTGGATTTGACCGTTTTCATAATAGTATGTGGCTTTCACCATAGTGCCGTATGCTTCTAATTTTGGCTGTATATTTTGTGCGGAAATGATTCCTGAAATCAACATCGCTCCGATAAACATAAACTTTTTCATAATGTAGGTTTTTAGATTTCACTTAATTATGAATCAAATGTATAAATTTATTTACATTAAAAAAACTTTTACTTAACAATTTGGTAACATTGAATGAAAACTTAACATTGGGAAATAAAAAAGCCAACGGTTTCCCATTGGCTTTTATCAAAAAAAATGTGTTCTTTTATTTGACTAATGCATCCAATTGCGTTTGCAAAGCGGCGTCAGATGGGCGTTTCGCATCTGCATCAATTACGTTTCCGTCTGGCCCGATCAGGATAAATCTCGGAATCGAATTGATATTGAAATCCCTGACGAATTTTGAGTTCCAATCGTTATCCGCAATCACTTGTGTTCCACCAAGCGATTTGTCTGCGACCATTTTTTTCCATTTCTCATAATCCTTTTTGGTATCGATTGAAATGCTGACAAACTCAATGTTTTTGCCTTTATATTTTTCTTCGACTCTCTGCAAATGAGGAATTTCTGCACGACATGGTCCACACCACGTAGCCCAAGTATCAATGTAAACATATTTCCCTTTGAAATCTTCCAGCTTGGTTTTTCCGCCTTTAAAGTTTTCATATTCAAATGTCGGAGAAGCATTTCCCTGCATTTTTTTAGCTGCCTGCGCTTGGTTGAAAGCCATCATGATTCCTTGCGATTGCTGCTTTGCCCTTTTGCCCATCATGGTTTTGAAATCGGCATCGATTGCTGGGTCAGCTAATTTTTCGTCATTCTCTTTTGCCATTACGGCAAGTGAGCTTTCCAATGATTTAGCATCATCGCCAGCCATCATATTTTCGAGCTTTTCTTCCTGAAGCGTTCCTTGCGCCAGAAAATTATTTTCCTTTGATCCGTTTCCGGTAAAAACAACCGTTTCATCAAACATTTTGGCGTCCATGGTCAAAGACAAATCATAGCCCGGCTTCAGGAATAATTGGGCGTATTCAACACCGTCAAACATTTGGTACATGCCTTTTGGCGCCGTAAATGAATCGGTAAAAACCCCTTTTTTGTTCACGGCAATATCTTTTTTAAAGTTTTGCCCTATGATGTGGATCGAATCGGTATTGCGGTTGGCAATTTTGGCAGTGAACTTCACAACATCTGTCTGTGCATAAGTCGCCATGCCAACAAACAGAAAGAAAAACAACATTTTTTTCATGATTTTGATAGTTAAGTTTGGTATAATAAGTTGTAAAAATAATCTTCTAAACGGGGTTTGGAAATTATTTCTGATAAAATTAAGGAATATTACTAAATTTTAAAGCAGGTTTATATGAAATAAACTTCAACAAAATAGTATTTTTGCAACTTAAAATTTTGAGAATGTACAGAAGTCATAATTGTGGCGAACTAAACGCTTCCCACATTAATACAGAAGTGACACTTGCCGGCTGGGTGCAAAAATCCCGCGACAAAGGTTTTATGAATTGGGTTGATTTGCGCGACCGTTACGGAGTCACACAATTGATGTTTGACGAAAGCCGCAGCGACAAAACCGTTTTCGAGCTTGCAAAAACATTGGGCCGTGAATTTGTCATCCAAGTCAAAGGAACCGTTATTGAGCGCGAGTCCAAAAACCCAAACATGCCAACAGGCAACATCGAGATTTTAGTTTCCGAACTGAATATCCTCAACGCAGCATTGACACCACCATTCACTATTGAAGACGAAACTGACGGCGGCGAAGACATCCGCATGAAATACCGTTACCTTGACATCCGCAGAAATCCGGTGAAAAATAATTTGTTGTTCCGCCATAAAGTCGCAATGGAAGTCAGGAAATTCCTTTCCGACCAAGACTTTTGTGAAATTGAAACACCCGTTTTAATCAAATCGACTCCTGAAGGCGCACGCGATTTTGTCGTGCCGTCAAGGATGAACGAAGGCCAGTTTTACGCCTTGCCACAATCACCGCAAACCTTTAAGCAATTGCTGATGGTTGGCGGCATGGACAAATATTTCCAGATTGTAAAATGTTTCCGCGATGAGGATTTACGAGCTGATCGTCAACCAGAGTTTACACAAATTGATTGTGAGATGGCATTTGTAGAACAGGAAGATATTCTGAATGTTTTTGAAGGATTGACGCGTCATTTATTGAAAGAAATCAAAGGCATTGAGGTTGAGAAATTCCCGCGAATGACTTACGATCATGCGATGAAAACCTACGGAAATGACAAACCGGACATTCGTTTCGGAATGGAATTCGGTGAACTCAATACTGTCGCACAACACAAGGATTTTGGCGTATTCAATTCGGCCGAATTGGTCGTTGCGATTGCAGCCCCGAAATGCGGCGAATTGACGAGAAAAGAAATCGACGCATTAATTGATTGGGTGAAACGCCCGCAAGTCGGCGCAAGCGGCATGGTTTACGTCAAATGCAACGAAGACGGCACTTTCAAATCATCCGTAGACAAATTCTACGACCAGGACGATTTGGCAAAATGGGCTGAAATAACTGGCGCAAAAACCGGCGACATGATTTTCGTTTTATCCGGTCCGGCCAATAAGACAAGGACACAATTGAGCGCGCTCCGCATGGAATTGGCGACGCGTTTGGGATTGAGAAATCCGGCAGAATTCGCTCCGCTTTGGGTAGTCGATTTTCCATTATTGGAATTGGATGAAGAAAGCGGCCGTTGGCATGCGATGCACCATCCGTTCACCTCACCAAAACCGGAAGACATGAAATTATTGGAAACCAATCCGGGAAAAGTCCGTGCCAATGCTTATGATATGGTTTTGAACGGCAACGAAATCGGTGGCGGTTCGATCCGAATCCACGACAAAGCGACACAGCAATTGATGTTCAAATATTTAGGATTCACCGAAGAAGAAGCAAAAAACCAATTCGGATTTTTGATGGACGCCTTTCAATTTGGCGCACCGCCGCACGGAGGTTTGGCGTTTGGATTGGACCGTTTGGTTGCGATTTTGGGCGGACACGAAACCATTCGTGATTTTATTGCTTTCCCAAAAAACAATTCCGGCCGCGATGTGATGATTGATGCGCCATCGGCAATTGACAATGCACAACTGGATGAATTGCACATCAAACTCGATTTGAAGTAGATTTTCGTCAGAAAAAATACAGAAAAGGCTGAATATCAATATTTTTTAGAAAAATTTTAACTAAATACATTTTTGTATTATTTTAAAGTTTACATTTGCGCCATTATAAATTATTATTATTATTACAATGCGTACAGGTACAGTTAAATTTTTCAATGAGTCTAAAGGTTACGGATTCATTACAGACGAAGAAACAGGAAAAGACATCTTTGTTCATGCTTCAGGAATCAGAGCGGAAGAACTTCGTGAAGGTGACAGAGTAAGTTATGAAGAAGAAGAAGGAAGAAAAGGTAAAGTTGCCGCTCAGGTAACTACTTTGGAAGACTAAAATATATACTATTTTTGTTGCCTAAAAAGACTAAGCGTCCCGAAATAATCGGGACGTTTTTTTTATGCCTTGATTTGCCAGTAAAACTTCCTTATTTATACTCATTAAAAATTACACAGATTGCACAGCCTCACGGCAAAGGAATTTTGTTTTGAATTGCATTTTATCATTTTGAAGCATATCTTTGTGGCTAATTTATTTCAAATTTTTACTGAAAATGCAAAGCACCCAGGCAGATTATTTCCCAATCCTGATGCAGTTTCTTTTAGCTGTCGGATTTGTAGTAATGACCATCTTCGTTTCAGGGTTGTTGGGCCCGAAAAGGCATTCCAAAAATAAAGACAAAAACTTTGAGTGCGGCATCGAGTCCGTTGGAAATGCCAGAATTCCTTTCTCTATCAAATATTTCCTTGTTGCCATATTGTTCGTCCTCTTTGATGTCGAGGTAATTTTCCTGTATCCATGGGCCGTCAACTTCCGCGAAATGGGCATGCAGGGTATGATCAAGATGGTCGTATTCATGATTTTACTGCTGATTGGATTCTTCTACATCATCAAGAAAAAAGGCCTCGAGTGGGAATAAAAACAAGCATTTTACGTTTAAATCAGGTTGTAAATTCACGATTTAAATTAAAGAATTAAAAAATGAGCGATTCAAAAATAAATATAGCAGAAGCACCTGAAGGCATTTCAGGCGAAGGCTTTTTTGCTACAAAATTAAGCGATGTTGTTGGACTCGCGCGCGCCAATTCCCTTTGGCCGTTGCCATTCGCAACCTCTTGCTGCGGCATCGAATTCATGGCGACAATGGCTTCACATTACGATGTGGCGCGTTTCGGTTCTGAGCGTATGAGTTTTTCTCCAAGACAAGCCGACATGCTTTTGGTCATGGGCACGATTGCCAAAAAAATGGCGCCGATCTTACGCCAGGTTTACGAACAGATGGCCGAGCCAAGATGGGTGATTTCCGTTGGCGCCTGTGCTTGTTCAGGTGGAATTTTCGACACCTATTCTGTGCTTCAGGGCATTGACAAAGTCATTCCTGTCGATGTTTACGTTCCGGGTTGCCCACCAAGACCAGAACAGATTCTCGATGGCATCATGCGTTTGCAGGATTTGGTGAAATCTGAATCCGTGCGCAGGAGAAGTTCTCCGGAATACACCGAATTATTGGCTTCTTATAATATCAAGTAATCACATGGCTTTAGAAACTTCCGTCATACAGGATACACTCAACGAACGTTTCGAATCTGCGGTCAGCGATTTTGTCCAGATTCACGACGTTTTCACTTTTGAAGTCGATTCGGATTCCATTGCGGCCGTAATGAAATTCCTTCGCGACGACAAAACGATGCGTTTCAATTTTCTGACGACATTGTGCGGCATGCATTTTCCAGATGCGGAAATCGGAAGACAGTTTTCTGTCGTTTATCACATGCACAATTGGATTGACAATGTCAGAATCCGAATCAAATGCTATTTAAACGGGAACAATCCTGAAATCGACACGGTTTCTGATATTTTCCTGAGCGCCAATTGGCAGGAACGCGAAACATACGATTTTTTCGGAATCATTTTCAAAGGCCATCCGCAGTTGAAAAGAATCCTGAATATGGACGAAATGACTTCGTTCCCGATGCGCAAAGAATTCCCGCTCGAAGACGGCGGAAGAACCGATAAAGACGACCGTTTCTTCGGACGGACAACAGATAACGTTAGTAATACCTGAAATATATAGATGTCAGATTTATTATTACCACCAGAATTAAGATACGCCGGTATCATCAAGCAAAGGCAGAATGAGGACGGAAGCGAGCTTTCGATCCTGAATTTAGGCCCGACGCATCCGGCGACGCACGGTATTTTCCAGAATATCCTTTTGATGGATGGAGAACGTGTGCTCGACGGCGAATCGACCGTTGGTTACATTCACCGCGCCTTCGAAAAAATTGCTGAAAACCGCCCGTTTTACCAAATCACGCCATTGACCGACAGGATGAATTACTGTTCGTCGCCAATCAACAATATGGGTTGGTGGATGACTTTGGAAAAAGCATTGGGCATTGAAGTGCCGAAACGCGTGCAATATCTTCGTGTCATCGTCATGGAATTGGCGCGTATTTCCGATCATATCATCTGCAATTCGGTTTTGGGTGTCGACACTGGCGCATTGACCGGATTTTTGTATGTATTCCAATACCGTGAAAAAATATACGAAATCTACGAGGAAATCTGTGGCGCGCGCTTGACGACGAACATGGGAAGAATCGGCGGTTTTGAAAGAGAATGGAGCCCAAGGGCTTTTGAACTGATCAACACATTGCTCGAAGAATTTCCGCCAATCTGGCAAGAATTTGAAGACTTGCTTTTAAGGAACAGGATTTTCATGGACCGTACGATTGACGTCGGGCCGATTCCTGCCGACCGCGCCATCAGTTACGGATTTACAGGACCGAACCTTCGCGCTGCCGGAGTCGATTATGACATCCGTGTCGCACAGCCGTATTCCTCTTATGAGGATTTCGATTTCGATATCCCTGTCGGAAAATCAGGTGATACGTATGATCGTTTCTGCGTCAGGAATGCCGAGGTTTGGCAAAGCATCAGTATCATCAAACAAGCATTGGAAAAAATGCCGGAAGGTCCGTATCATGCGAACGTTCCCGATTATTATCTGCCTCCAAAAGAGGACGTATACAATAATATGGAAGCGTTGATTTATCATTTCAAAATCATCATGGGCGAAGTCCCGGTTCCGGTAACGGAAGTATATATGCCAGTAGAAGGCGGAAACGGAGAACTTGGTTTTTACCTTGTCACCGACGGAAGCCGAACCGCATACAGGCTGCATTTCCGCAGGCCGTGTTTTATTTATTACCAGGCTTTCAACGAAATGGTCAAAGGACAAATGCTGTCTGACGCCATTGCGACGCTGTCAAGCCTTAACGTTATAGCCGGCGAACTCGACGCCTAAAAGATTATGGAACGTTCAAACATCTCACAAACAATCAACATAGATGCGAAACTCATGGAGCGCATCAACGAATTGATCAGCCATTATCCGGCCGACAAAAAGAAATCCGCTTTATTGCCGATTTTGCATGACGTCCAGGATGCGCACGACAACTGGCTTTCTATCGAATTGATGGACAAAGTCGCTGAAATCCTCGAAATCAAACCAATTGAAGTCTATGAAGTCGTGTCGTTTTACACGATGTTCAACCAAAGGCCAATTGGAAAATTTATGTTCGAATTCTGTCAGACTTCTTGCTGCGTCACTCGCGGCGTCGAAGATTTGATGGATTATACGTGTAACAAATTAGGCGTAGGAATTGGCGAACCAACAGTTGACGGAATGTTTGAAGTCCGCGGTGTTGAATGTCTTGGCGCTTGCGGTTACGCACCAATGATGCAGCTCGGTGATGAATTCAAAGAACACCTGACCAAAGAAAAAATCGACCAATTGATTGAAGATTGCAAGGACGGAAAAATCAACTTACACTACCAGAACAATGGGTAAGCAAATATTATTAGACAAAATCAACGTTCCGGGCATCAAGACCTATGAAGTGTATCGTCGTGAAGGCGGCTATGCTTCTGTCGAAAAAGCGCTGAAAACGATGACGCCTGACGAAGTTGTGACCGAAGTCAAGAATTCGCAGCTCAAAGGCCGTGGCGGCGCGGGTTTTCCGATGGGAATGAAATGGAGTTTCATCGACAAGAAATCGGGCAAGCCCAGACATTTGGTCTGCAATGCCGACGAATCGGAACCGGGAACATTTAAGGACCGTTATCTGATGGAATACATTCCGCACCTTTTAATCGAGGGAATGATTACGGCAAGTTTTGCATTGGAAGCGCATTTGTCCTACATCTACATCCGCGGCGAATACATGTGGGTTTACAAAATCCTCGAAAACGCGATTAAAGAAGCGTATGCTGCAGGTTTTCTTGGCAAAAATATATTGGGATCGGGGTACGATTTGGATTTATACGTCCATGTTGGCGCCGGCGCTTACATTTGTGGAGAAGAAACCGCATTGATTGAATCTTTGGAAGGCAAACGCGGCAATCCAAGGATCAAGCCACCGTTTCCTGCGATTTCAGGTTTGTGGGCGAACCCAACCGTTGTCAATAATGTCGAATCAATTTCAGCAGTGCCTTGGATCGTCAATAATTCAGGCGCGGAATATGCGAAAATCGGGACCGAAAAATCAACGGGGACAAAATTGATTTCTGCTTCAGGGCACATCAAAAAACCGGGGGTTTACGAAATCGAATTGGGAATTACCGTTTACGATTTCATCAACTCCTCCGACTATTGCGGCGGAATGATTGACGAAAGACCAATCAAAGCATTGGTTCCGGGTGGTTCATCCGTGCCGATTCTGCCGGCGCATTTGATTTACAAAACCGCGAATGGTGAAGACCGTTTGATGAGTTATGAATCGATGAGCGATGGCGGATTTGCGTCAGGCTCGATGATCGGTTCAGGTGGATTCATCGTTTATAACGACACGACTTGTATCGTAAGAAGCACATGGAATTTCGCGCGTTTCTACCATCATGAAAGCTGTGGACAATGTTCACCTTGCCGTGAAGGAACTGGTTGGTTGGAGAAAATATTACATAGAATTGAAAACGGCCACGGCCGTGAAGAAGATATCGATTTGCTTTGGGACATCCAGAGAAAAATTGAAGGAAACACGATTTGCCCATTGGGAGATGCGGCAGCTTGGCCGGTTGCAGCGGCGATTCGCCATTTCCGTGAGGAATTTGAATACCATGTGCGTTTCCCGGAAAAAATTAAAAACAGGGATCATTTTGTTGCCGAACCGTTTGAACAGGTGAAGCATTTGGTTTCTAAATTAACCGTATAAAATTTAAAGTGAAAAAGTTATTATTTGTTTTATTGGTTGTCACTTTTGGGTTTACAACCTACGGACAAAAACTAGAGGGTTATGTCGTGACGAATGCAAACGACACGATTCACTGTAAATTTCTTGTTCAAACGAATATGATTAATAACAAAATATTTTATGCCGCATCAGTATATAATCATGTGAAGATTCTGACTGAAAAAGGAGAGAAAATTAAATATGCGCCAAAGGACATTAAAAGTTTTTTTATCAAAAACACAACTGATGGAAATTTAAAATTTGTCAGTTTTAAAGAAGATGGTTTTAAGCATTTTTATCACGAAGTCGTAAATGATAGGTTGTCTTATTATCGGTTGTATCATACAGTAGGTGATTTTGATCCGAATTCGGTTTATAAAGAGTTTGTATATAAAGACCACGTTTTTTTGCAGTTGGGTATGTTGAACACCCGGAAAAATTTGGCAGAAATGATTAAGGATAACAAAGTGATTTATGATAAATGGATGGACGAACACGGTTACTACAAAGTAAAAGACGCGTTTAACATCATCAACCAATATAACGACTCTTATAAAAAAGAGCCCATTGAAAATAACTAAGTTGAAGTGAACTTCATAAAATAGAAAATGAAAGTAACCATAGACGGACACAGCATAGAAGTCGAACCAGGAACAACAATTCTCCAGGCAGCCCGTATGATTGGAGGCGAAATCGTTCCGCCGGCCATGTGCTATTATTCCAAATTAAAAGGCAGCGGTGGAAAATGCCGTGCATGTTTGGTCGAAGTTGCCAAAGGTAGCGAAGCCGACCCAAGGCCAATGCCAAAACTGATGGCGTCATGCGTCACCGGCGTAATGGATGGCATGGAAGTCAACAGCATCGCGTCGGAAAGAGTAACCGAAGCAAGAAAATCGGTAACTGAATTCTTGCTGATCAATCACCCATTGGATTGCCCGGTTTGCGACCAGGCCGGAGAATGTGACTTGCAGAATCTAAGTTTCAAACACGGAAAATCAGAAACGCGTTTCATTGAAGAAAAACGGACATTCGAGCCGGAAAATATCGGCCCGAATATCCAATTGCACATGAACCGTTGCATTTTGTGTTACCGTTGCGTGATGGTAGCCGATCAATTGACCGACGACCGCGTTCACGGTGTTATGGATCGCGGCGATCATTCGAATATTTCGACTTGCCTTTCAAAAGCGATTGACAACGAGTTTTCAGGAAACATGATTGACGTTTGCCCGGTTGGCGCGTTGACCGATAAAACTTTTAGGTTTAAGCAGCGTGTTTGGTTCAACAAACCTTACGATGCGCATAGAAACTGCGACAAATGCTGTGGAAAAACGACGGTTTGGATGTTTGGAAATGAAATCCAAAGGGTTACAGGAAGAAAAGACGAATACCACGAAGTCGAGGAATTCATCTGCAACGAATGCCGTTTTGACCACAAAAATCCAGCGGATTGGGTCATTGAAGGACCAAGGAAATTCGAGAAAGATTCGGTCATCAACCAAAACAATTATACGAGGAAACTCGAAACTGTTGAGATTGAAACCGAGAAAAACATCCTCAAAGGGCGTGACGAAGACCGCTTGAAAATCAGTATGGCATCGGTGCCGCTGAAACGCGATGAACAAGAAATCTTTAAAGAAGGAAACGTCTAATGGATAGTGCAATCATCATAGAAAAAGGAATTTTCATCACCATCATCTTCGCGTTGACGATGCTGATGGCGATGTACTCGACATTGGCAGAACGCAAAGTCGCAGCCTGGCTGCAAGACCGGATTGGACCAAACCGTGCCGGAAAAGGCGGAATTTTACAGCCTTTGGCCGACGGGCTGAAACTGTTTTCAAAAGAAGAATTTTTACCGGATACGCCAAACAAATTTTTGTTTGTTGTTGGGCCGGCGATTTCGATGAGCGTCGCTTTGATGACTTCTGCGGTCATTCCGTGGGGCGATAAATTATTGATTGGCGGGCGTACCGTGATTTTGCAGGCGACCGATATTGACGTCGCGATATTGTACATTTTTGGTGTGTTGTCGGTTGGTGTTTACGGGATTATGATTGGCGGCTGGGCTTCGAACAACAAATTCTCGTTGATGGGCGCGATGCGTGCGGCTTCGCAGATGATTTCTTACGAAGTCGCGATGGGATTGTCGATTATCGCTTTATTGATGATGACCGGAACATTGAGCTTACGTGAGATTTCGTACCAGCAGCACGGCATGCATTGGAACATATTTTATCAGCCGGTTGGATTTTTAATCTTTCTGGTCTGCTCGTTTGCGGAAACCAACAGGACGCCGTTTGACCTGGCCGAATGTGAAGCCGAGCTGATTGGCGGTTACCACACCGAATATTCCTCAATGCGAATGGGATTCTATTTGTTTGCCGAATACGCGAGCATGTTTATTTCATCTACAATTTTAGCTGTGCTATATTTTGGCGGTTACAATTATTTCGGGATGGATTATGTGAAAATCCATTTAGGGCAAAATCCTGCAGCGCTGATTGGGTTTGGCGTACTGTTCATCAAACTCTGTTTCTTCATCTTTTTCTATATGTGGGTCAGGTGGACGATTCCGAGATTCCGTTACGACCAGTTGATGCGACTGGGTTGGCAGATGCTGATTCCGTTGGCAATTGCGAATATTATCGTAACCGGATTCGTGATTTTGTGGTGGGATAAATAAAAGTTGAATTTGAAACGAATGCCCTAGCCCTGATAGCAGTGGAAATCCTTTTGTGAAGAATGAACAAAAGATTGAAACGGATAGCAGGAAATGGCTTCAAATAAAATAAAAAAATGTCAATAGAAACGATTTCATTATCGGGAAGAAAAAAGGAGGTTTCGAACAAAAAGATGACTTTTTGGGAAAGCCTTTACCTGGTCGCGATCGTGAAAGGGCTGTTCATTACGATCAGGCACCTTTTTACGCGCAAGGTTACGGTGAAATATCCGGAGCAGATTCGCCATCGCGCCGCGGTTTGGCGTGGCCAGCATTTGTTGAAACGCGACGAACTCGGGCGTGAAAACTGTACGGCGTGCGGATTATGTGCGCTATCATGCCCGGCAGAAGCGATCACAATGACGGCCGCCGAACGCAAACCGGACGAGAAACATTTGTACCGCGAGGAAAAATATGCATCGGTATATGAAATCAATATGCTGCGTTGCATTTTCTGCGGATTGTGTGAGGAAGCGTGCCCGAAAGATGCGGTGTATCTGACCGAATCAAAAGTCCTGGTACCTTCGATGTATGAGCGTGAGGATTTTATTTTTGGCAAAGACAAACTCGTGATGCCATTGACCGAGGCGATGAAAAATGCACAAAACCAAAAAGCAAACGTATGAGTTTACTAGTACTTTTTTACATCATGTCGGCGGTGACTTTGGGAACCGCATTTATGACAATCATCAGCAAGAACACGATTCACAGCGCGATTTACTTGGTGATTTGCTTCTTTTCGATTGCGATCCATTATTTGATGTTTAACGCACAATTCCTAGCTATTGTTCATATTATTGTCTATTCGGGTGCCATTATGGTGTTGTTTCTGTTTACGATCATGCTGATGAACCTAAACAAGGAGGACGAACCTCATAAACCATTTTTGACGAAGCTTGCGGCGACGATTTCGTTTTGCCTTTTGGCTTTTGTATTGGTAGCCGCATTTATTAAAGCACAGCCTGAAATCAGTGAATACGATAATTTTGGCGAGGATTTCCAATCGATAAAAGTATTGGGGAAAGTCTTGCTGAACGAATATATGGTACCGTTTGAATTTGCTTCAGTGCTTCTGTTGGTATCGATGATTGGCGCGGTATTATTGTCTAAAAAAGAAAAAACCGTTTAATATGCAAAATATACTTCAGGAAATCGGCATTGAAAACTACATCTTCCTATCGGCGCTATTGTTCTGCGTCGGCGTTTTTGGCGTGTTGTTCAGGAGGAATACGATCATCATGTTCATGTCGATTGAGATTATGCTGAATGCGGTCAACTTATTGTTTGTCGCGTTTTCAACATACCACCAAGATGCACAAGGACAAGTGTTTGTGTTTTTCTCGATGGCTGTCGCTGCGGCGGAAGTAGCGGTCGGACTCGCGATTTTGGTTTCGATTTTCAGAAACCTGAGCTCAATCGACATTGATAATTTAAAAAACCTAAAAGGATAATCCGGAATGGAGACAAGTTTAATTTTAGTTTTATTGCTGGCCCCGTTTTTAGGGTTTCTTTTCAATGTGTTCTTTGGAAAAGCCGTCGGCAAAAGCGTTTCCGGAATTGTCGGAACGCTTTCGGTCGTTGTTTCTTTTGCAGTGACGCTTTATTTTTTCCTGCAGGTGAACCAGACCGGGAAACCGATTTCAGTGTCGCTATTCGACTGGATTTCGTTTAGGGATTTCAATGTCAATTTTGGGATTTTGCTCGACCAATTGTCATTGCTGTGGTTGCTGTTTGTAACCGGAATCGGGTCGCTGATCCACTTGTATTCAATCGGTTATATGCACGATGACGAGAACATGCATAAGTTCTTCGCCTATTTAAACCTGTTTATTTTCTTCATGGTGACATTGGTTACAGGAAGCAATTTACTCGTGATGTTCATCGGTTGGGAAGGCGTCGGACTTTGCTCCTACTTATTAATCGGGTTCTGGTACAAAAACACCGAATACAACAACGCAGCGAAAAAAGCATTCATCATGAACCGAATCGGCGATTTGGGATTCCTGATTGGGATTTTCATCATTGCGAGTTTATATACGACGTTGGATTACGGACAGCTGAAAGAGTTGATCGTTGGCGGAACAAACGGCGGAAATACGTATTGGATTGGCGCTGCCTGCTTGGCTTTGTTTATTGGCGCTTGCGGAAAATCAGCACAGATTCCATTATACACCTGGCTTCCGGATGCGATGGCCGGGCCAACTCCGGTTTCGGCATTGATCCACGCTGCGACGATGGTTACCGCCGGGATTTTCATGATCACAAGGATGAACTTCCTGTTTGATTTGGCGCCACAAATACAAAACATCATTGCGATTGTTGGCGCCGTAACCGCTTTGGTTGCTGCAACAATCGGATTGGTACAAAACGATATTAAAAAAGTCCTCGCCTATTCGACCGTTTCCCAATTGGGATTGATGTTTTTGGCTTTGGGATTGGGCGCTTACGAGATTGCCGTTTTCCATGTGATTACGCATGCGTTCTTCAAAGCGTGTTTATTTCTGGGTTCGGGTTCTGTGATCCACGCGTTGCACGGCGAACAGGATATGCGAAAAATGGGCGGATTGAAAAAAGTCATGAAAATCACGTTTGTCACATTTTTGATTTCATCCTTGGCGATTTCCGGGATTCCGCCATTTTCAGGATTCTTTTCGAAAGATGAGATTTTGATGACGGCTTTCCACAGCAATATTGCGCTTTGGGGAATTGCTTCATTGGCGTCAATTATGACTGCTTTTTATATGTTCCGATTGTTGTACCTGACGTTTTTCAAAAACTTCCGCGGAACTGAAGAACAAAAACACCATTTGCATGAAAGTCCGGGATTGATTACGTTCCCGTTGATTGTTTTAGCAATTTTAGCGACTGTCGGCGGTGCGATCAGTTTACCTGGAAACAGCTGGCTGAATGGTTACCTGGAACCTGTTTTTACTAAAGTATCCCATGAAGCACACCATTTTGGAAATACGGAATACATGCTGATGGGAATCGCTGTCATCGGCGGATTGATCGGAATTGGAATTGCCTATATGAAATACATCAAGCAATCACAAGTACCTGGTGAAGACAGTGAAATCACAGGATTCTCAAAAGTGCTTTACAATAAATATTATGTCGACGAAGTCTATGATTTCCTGTTTGTGAAACCGTTGAATGCCTTGTCGCGTTTCTTCCGTGATACGATTGAGCCTGCGTTGTCATCGTTGGTTTACGGATTCGGAAGAACAGCCAACTATATCGGAACGTCCGGAAAAACATTACAGAACGGAAGCATCGGATTTTACCTTTTCGGCTTTGTTTTGGGTGTCGCCGCCATATTAACCTATTTATTCCTAGCACAATAATTTTTTGATAATGGATGTAACTTATATATTGATCCTCCTTTTACTCGGTGCCTTTGCGACTTTTTTCAGCGGTGACAAATGGGCTCCGAAAGTCGCGCTGTTCTTTGGATTGGCTTCATTTGCAACAGCAATCTGCCTGCTGAATGAATACAACCTCAAACACGACATCAATTGCCTTCACATGTGGATTTCGAATCCGAAAATTTATTTCGCACTCCAAGGCGACGGACTTTCACTCGCGATGGTTTTGCTGACGACGGCTTTGATCCCCATTATTGTCTATTCGTCTTTTGGAAACGACTTTAAAAATGCGAAATCCATTTATGCCTTAATCTTGTTCATGGCGTTTGCAATGTGCGGGACTTTCCTCGCCGCCGACGGATTGCTGTATTATATTTTCTGGGAATTGTCTTTGGTGCCAATCTATTTCATCGCTTTGCTTTGGGGCAATGGCGACGCCGAAGAACGCAAAAAAGCGGTCGTGAAATTCTTCATTTATACGTTTGCCGGTTCCTTGTTTATGTTGGCCGCATTCGCTTATTTATACCAAAA
>DATHKH010000185.1:0-34550 GCA_035286325.1 Flavobacterium sp. | reverse complement strand
CATCAAATTTGAGGTTGTAATTCAACGATTGGTCAAAACCGTGCTGGCCGTTCAAAGTGATTTTGACATCTTTGTATTTGATATCGAGCGGTTTGAGGTTGACTTTCCCGTTTTCAAACGTCAGCGCTGCTTTTAAATCATTCAAATTGATTTTGCTGAGGTCTATAAAACCCAAACTGTTGTCCAATGATGTCAACAGCCCGGAATTGCTCGAATTCACCGTAGTCGAAAGCAATTGCCCATTGAGGTTTCCATTGATGGATTTCAGGTCGGGCGTCATTTCCATAGCGTCGAGATTTCCCGAAACTTTTACGGTCGAATTCAGTTTTCCGTTGATGACGCCGGCAATTGGCGCAATGCTTTTCATCATATCGAGTTGTGTAAACGTCTGCGCAATGTCAACTGCATTTAGGTTCAGATTCATATCGAATGTCGGCACTTTTCCTTTGGTCGACACATTTCCCGTAACGCCAATCGATCCGCCGAACATCGAAGATTTGATATTTTCCAAAGTCGCTTTTTCGTCCTTGATGATGATTTTTCCGGATACATTTTTCATTACGAGATTGTCATACAAAACGGTATTGGCCTTCGCCGTTAGCGTGCAATTTAAAAATGCCGGAATCTTCATGGCTTCTTTTGGTTTTGCAGCGGTTTTTGTCGTTGGCTCATCTTCGCTCATGAAATCCGAAACCGCCAATTGGTTCGACTGCAGGTCGAAGTTTCCTTTCAACTCCTGGTTTTTGAACATAAATCCGTAGAAATTTTCCAAAACGCCGGTTACATTCAAATCGCTTTTTCCGGTGGTTGCATTGAATTGCTGCAAATTCACACGACTCGGATTGAATTGTACTACGGCATTGCTGATGTTCAAAGCTTTGTTTTTTTCGTCGACATAGCGGAATCCGGTGACGGAAATATTCCCCGAATTGTAAATGTTTTGGTATTGGCTTTTTTCGACCGACGCCATGTCAAATTTGGTCACGACATCCGCTTTTAAAATTCCGGATAATGGTTTGTCGAGCTTAATCGGATAGGCTTTTGACAAATTCGCCAGGTTGATTGTACCTTTCAATTGCGCGTCAACCAATGGATTTTCAGCGACATTTTTGATGTTGGCCTTGGCATTGAAAACATCCTGGTCAATAGAAAAGGAAAGTTTGTCAAGGTTCACGTAAGTGTCATTCATCACGCCGGTTTCATTGATGATTTTGGTATCAATAACGATATTCTGTACCGATTTGGATAAGTTCGGATACTGGAAAGAAGCGTTGTCAGAAGCAATCGCAATATTGAATTTAGGCACTGTCGTATCCGATAAAATCCCTTTGGCAAAACCGCCAACGGTAAACTTCCCGGTGGTTTTGACATTGCTCAGACTGCCTGAATATTTCGATGGAATCAAACTCAGGAAATTTTTAAAATCGGAACTTGGTGTTTTGAAAGTCACGTCATATTGCTGGCCATTTTCGAGAATCTGGATGAATCCGTCGAATTCCAATGGCAGTTGGTTGATCAGCGCTTTGTTGTCCTTAAATGTATATTTCTGTTTGTCCATGTCGATGCCCAAAACCGCGTCAAGCGTCAATGGCACTTTGTTCATATAATTGACCTTATCCATGTCGAGCGAGACTTTTGCAGCCGATTTCGTGACTAAATCCAATTTGGAAGCCGTAAAATCGCCCGTTCCCGAATGGTTCAGGCTGTCGATCTGCAATTTGATTTTCGACCGCTCATCATAATATTTAAAACGAAAATTCTCAATTTTGTATTTCTTGATTTTCAAAGCCAATGGATCGCTTTTCCCATCGTCTTTCTTCTCGGCATTTTTGATCGCGATGTCAAAATTTCCAACACCATTCTTATCGAAAAGAATATTGACGATCCCATTTTTGGATGAAATCGCATCGATGTTCATCGGTTCGGATTTGCCCTTGAAAATTTCCTTGATGGACATATCCAGGTTGACTTCACCAAAAGAAACCAATGTATCGCCGGCAAATGGCGCCTTATTGATGACCAACAGCTTGTCGATATTGACACTCGCTTGCGGAAAACTCCTGAACAGGCTCAAATCGGCATCCTCAAATGAAACGGTCGCATCGACATTTTCATTGATCGTGGCCAAAATCTTGGCCTTAATCGCATCCTGGAAAAAATAGGGAATGGCAAACAACGCCACAACCAACAGCAAAATCACGATTCCGGTAATCTTTAGAATTTTCTTGAACATAATTGGGAGTCTTTATCTCTTCAAATTTAACGACAATGGCGGATAAATTGGAATAATCGCGGAGATTTTATAAAACTTTTCACAAAAAAAACCCGCTTGAATAATCAAACGGATTTTAAAAAATGGTTTTGGCTATTTCTAATGGATGTTAATTTCAAATGGCATCATCGCTTGCACGCCGGTTCTTTGCCCTGCCAATTTCAATTGTTCGATGAGTTTATAATTTTCTTCACCGATTTCATTTTTGATGATGCTTTCTTTCGAGGACATAAACGGCACGCCCAAATTCGACAATAAATCCCTGAGGTTTTTCTCATATTCAGGATAATCGCGGGTTTTGTATTTCGTGATTTTCGCGAGTTTTGCGGCTGCTTTTATCGCATCGTCCATACCGCCGATTTTGTCGACCAGCCCAATTTTTATCGCTTCAGAACCGGCCCAAACGCGGCCTTGCGCAATGTTGTCGACTTGGGCAAAGGTCATTTTCCTTCCGGCTGCGACACGCGAAACAAATGTGTTGTAGATTCTTTCGACTTCACCCTGCGCAATCGCGCGGAATTTCTCATCCACAGGCAAAAACGGAGAATAATCCGCAGCGTTGTCATGCGTATTGACCAATTCGGTGTGCACGCCAATTTTATTCGTCAGGTTTGACAAGTTTGGAAGCATCCCAAAAACCCCGATAGAACCCGTAATCGTATTTTCTTCAGCAAAAATCGTATTGGCATTACACGCGATATAATAACCGCCGGAAGCTGCGAGATTTCCCATGGAAACCACAACCGGCTTGATTTTTTTGGTCAGCTCAATTTCGCGCCAGATCAAATCTGCGGTCAGTGCGCTTCCACCCGGAGAATCGATTCGCAGGACAACCGCTTTGACATTATCATCTTCGCGCGCTTCTTTCAGGGCACGGCGCAAAGAACCTTCACCAATATAGCTTTCACTGCCTTCGCCGCTCAGGATTTCGCCTTGTGCATATACAATCGCAATCTTGTCGGTTGACATCGAAGCCACGGAAGTCGTAGCGACATTTTTCGCATAATCCAGGATTTTTATTTTGTGGTAATCCTTGTCGGCATCGACTTTCAGGAGTTTTTTGATATCGTCGTGATATACATCTTCGTATGCAACCCTATCAACGAGCTTTTCGTTTTTTGCCATTTCAGGATCTCTTGCCAGAAGTCCGTTTGCGACAGCATTAAGGTGTTCGACAGAAATATGCCTGCTTTTTGAGATATCGGCAACCATCGAATTCCACACCGAATGTAAAAGTGCCGATACCTGTTCACGGTTGGCATCACTCATTTTGTTCTCGAGGAAAGGCTCGACCGCGCTTTTGTATTTTCCGTGACGGATGACTTCCATTTTTATACCTGATTTGTCTTCCAGATCCTTGAAGAACATGATTTCTGATGACAATCCTTTAAATTCAAGATTGCCAACCGGATTGATGTAAATCGTATTGGCTACAGAATTTAGGTAATAATCTTTCTGTGTATAGACATTCGCATATGACAACACGAATTTCCCTGATTTCTTAAAATCTTCCAATGCGTCGCGCAACGCTTTTTCCTGTGCGATCCCCAATCCGGAATTGTTGTTCAGGATCGAAATCCCTTTGATTTTGGAATCCGTTTTTGCGGCGTCAATGGCTTTGATGACATCGGAAAGCCCATCGTGCCGGGCTTCAAAATAATCAAAATCCTTATAGTTTGATTTCCCGGCATAATCGTTTGTGACATCTGCCAAGTCGAGTTCGATCACCGAATTGCTCCGAACCAACACTTCATCGCCGCCGCCGCCTGCTAATGCTGCAATCAATACAATCCCGAAGAAAAAAATCATGCTGAATACAAACAGCCCGACAATCGTTGCCAATACATTTCCTAAAAACTTCATAGCTTTTTTGTTTTATAAGTCCTTTTGCCGTTGGAAAAGTTACAGAAAATAATTTATCAACGGCAACGCAAATATAGCCCTATTCTAAAATTCTTTTAGTTAATTTGTGATTAATACCAATTGCGCTTTTGAGGCGTTAATAAGCATGGCGCTTTTGAAGCATTTCTTATGAGAATACAAAATCTGGTCGTTTTATCGTTGGGCAGCAATTTGGGCGACAGGCTTGAAAACATCCAAAAATGTATCAGGCTGATTCACCTTAAGGCCGGAACCGTAGTCAAGGTTTCGAAGCTGTATGAAACGCCGTCATGGGGTTTTGAAAGTGGCGCGTTTTTTAATTGCGCGTTGGTTTTGCATACCAATCTTTCTGCGGATGAAATATTAAACAGAATTCTCAGCATTGAAATTGAACTCGGCAGGCAACGCTCGGAAACACAAGGCTACCAATCGCGGATTATCGATATCGACCTGATTGCATTTAATGAAGACATTGTCGATGCCGAGCATCTGAAAGTACCGCATCCGCATATGCAGGACCGGCTTTTTGTGCTGCTGCCGATGCGCGACCTGAATTTAGATTGGCGCCATCCGATATTGCAAAAATATTTGCCGGATTTATTGCGTGTGTCAGAAGACAAAAGCCTGTGTAAAGTCGTGCAAAATCTCGAAGCGCCGCTTGATGTATTAAAACTTGAGCACTACAATTACATTGCGATTGAAGGAAATATCGGTGCCGGAAAAACCACATTGACGACTAAGATTGCCGAGGATTTTAATGCGAAGACCGTTTTGGAGCGTTTTGCCGACAATCCGTTCCTGCCGAAGTTTTATGAAGACCAGAACCGTTATGCCTTTCCGCTGGAAATGTCGTTTTTGGCCGATCGGTACCAGCAAATTTCGGATGATTTGGCGCAATTCGATTTGTTCAAGGATTTCATCATCGCTGATTACCACATTTTTAAGTCGTTGATTTTTGCTAAAGTCACGCTGACGGATGACGAATATCGATTATACAGAAAGCTGTTTGAGATCATTTATAAGGAAATGCCAAAACCCGATTTGTATATTTATTTATACCAAAATACCGAACGGCTTTTGGAAAATATCAAGCAGCGAGGAAGAAGCTACGAACAGGAAATTCCGGCGGAATATCTCGAGAAAATCAACCATGGCTATCTCGATTACATCAAATCGCAAACCGACCTGAATATTCTCGTTATTGATGTTTCCGATAGGGATTTTGTAAAAAACCAGGAAGATTACGTTTTTATCCTTGATGAGATTAAGAATAAAATGGTCAGGAATTTAATTTCCTGAATAAATCCCAGACTACGATTCCGGCGCTGACCGAAATATTCAATGAGTGTTTGGTTCCCAATTGTGGAATTTCGATGGAACCATCACACAATTCAATTGCTTCCTGTGAAACACCAAAGACTTCATTACCAAAAACCAAAGCGTATTTTTTGTCCTTTTCGACTTTAAAATCCTGAAGCAAAACTGCACTTTCAACTTGCTCAATCGCCATGACGGTGATTTTTTCGGCTTTTAATTTTTCGATTGCGGATAACACGGAATTAGAATATTCCCAGTCCACTGTTTCTGTCGCACCAAGCGCAGTCTTATGGATTTCCTTATTTGGCGGAACAGCGGTAATGCCGCATAAATATATTTTTTCGACCAGGAAAGCGTCTGCAGTACGGAATACGGAACCGATATTATGCAAGCTCCGGATGTCGTCGAGGACAATAATGATAGGCGTTTTCGTCGCTTCTTTAAATCCTTCGACAGTTTTTCTCTCGAGTTCGCTGTTTTCGAGTTTGCGCATGGTGTAATTTAGGTTAAAAAAAAGCCCCGAGAATATCGGGGCTTTCTTATTATTTAAATGCTTTGATTAGCTTTTTTGAGTGTCTGTAGCCGGAGTCGGATCTGGCAATACATTTCCTTTGATAGTAAGCACTTTAGTTGGCTCAGTTACGTTTGTAGTCAAAGTTACGGTTTTAGTAAATGCACCAACTCTGTCAGTAGCATATTTTACTCCGATCACACCTTTTGCTCCTGGAGCAATTGGCTCTTTTGGCCATGTTGGAACTGTACATCCGCATGAACCAACAGCATTGCTGATGATTAATGGCTTGTTTCCGTTGTTTGTGAATACGAATTCACGTTTTCCGTCAGCATTGTGAGGAATAGTTCCATAATCAATTGTTTCAGATTCGAAGACGATTCCGGCACCTTCTACTTTAGGTGTTTCAACTTTTGTTGCTTTTTTAGTTGATTTTGCAGCTTGTGCATGGGAAACTGTTACTCCTAAAACTGTCAGCATAGCCAACATTACTATTTTTTTCATGTTATTTTTCATTTAAATTAACGAGCAAATCTATATAAAAAAAAGAAACACGGTTAAAAATTTTTCTTAAAAAAAAATTAATTTTTTGAAGACCTTCTTCTTTGCCATAAAATCTTTAAATTCGCATGGATAATTTTACTACACTTTTTAAATCAAAACCCTTGGCATCAAAAGAAAATCTTCCGAAGGAAACTCCTTTGATGAAGCAGTATAACGAAATCAAAAGGAAATACCCGGATGCCTGTCTTTTGTTCAGGGTTGGGGATTTTTACGAGACTTTTGGCGAAGATGCCATACGTGCCTCAAAAATCTTGGGCATCGTACTGACCAAAAGAGGCGCAGGTTCGGAAACAGAAACGGCGTTGGCAGGATTTCCACACCATTCGCTGAATACGTATTTGCCCAAATTGGTCAAAGCCGGTTTGCGCGTCGCGATTTGCGACCAGCTCGAAGATCCGAAAATGACCAAAACCATCGTCAAGCGCGGTGTCACCGAACTGGTTACGCCCGGCGTTTCAATGAATGATGAGGTTTTGCAATCTAAAACCAATAATTTCCTGGCTTCCGTATATTTCGGGAAAAAGACGTTGGGCATTTCTTTCCTGGATGTTTCCACCGGGGAATTCCTGACTGCACAAGGCAATGAGGAATATATCGACAAGCTGTTGCAGAATTTCAGCCCAAGTGAAGTGTTGGTACCAAAACAGGACAAAAATAATTTCAAGGAAACTTTTGGCGAGAATTACCACAGCTTTTTCCTTGAGGATTGGGTTTACAATGCGGATTATGCGTTTGAAACACTGACAAACCATTTCCAGACGATATCGTTAAAAGGCTTCGGGATTGAAGAATTGCCCGAAGGCATCATTGCTTCCGGTGCCGTTTTATATTACTTGTCGGAAACGCAGCACAATCGGCTAAGCCACATCACCAACATCCATCGCATTGCAGAAGATGCTTACGTTTGGATGGACCGTTTTACGATACGAAACCTCGAATTATACCACAGTTACAATCCAAATGCAGTGACGCTTTTGGATGTGATCGACAGGACGCTTTCGCCAATGGGCGGCCGTTTGCTGAAACGCTGGCTTGCTTTGCCGTTGAAAGACATCAACAAAATCAGGAATCGCCATGAAGTGGTTTCGTATTTAATGGAAAACCGTGATTCGCTTCACAAGATCCAATACCAGATCAAACAAATTTCCGATTTGGAACGGCTGATTTCCAAAATCGCCGCCGGAAAAGTCAGCCCACGGGAAGTGGTTTACCTTAAAGATTCGCTCGATGCGGTCATTCCAATCAAGGAATTGGCACTTGAAAGCAAACAGGAAGCGGTCAAAATGATTGGCGACAGCCTGCACAGTTGCGATTTGCTCCGCGAAAAAATAAAAACCACGCTCAATCCCGAAGCGCCGGTTGCGATTGCGAAAGGAAATGCGATTGCCAAAGGAATTAATGCCGAATTGGATGATTTGCGCAGCATTTCAAACTCAGGGAAAGAATATCTCGAAGGCATTGAGAAGCGTGAATCAGAACGGACTGGCATTTCATCATTGAAGATTTCATTCAATAATGTATTCGGATATTATATTGAAGTCCGCAATACCCATAAAGATAAAGTCCCAACAGAATGGATCCGCAAGCAGACATTGGTCAACGCCGAACGATACATTACCGAAGAGCTCAAGGAATACGAGACCAAAATTCTGGGTGCAGAAGAGAAAATCCAAAAGCTCGAATATGAATTGTTTGAGCAGCTCGTCAGCTGGATCGCGACCTATATCAAACCGGTACAATTAAACGCGTCGTTGGTTGCGCAATTGGATTGCCTGTCTTCTTTTGCACAGCTGGCGATTGAAAACAAATACGTTTGTCCAATTTTAGATGAATCCTTCGAACTGAAAATACTGAATGGCCGCCATCCGGTGATTGAAAAGCAATTGCCTGTCGGCATGCCTTATATTGCCAATGATGTGTTCCTGGATCGCGAAACCCAGCAACTGATTATGATTACCGGTCCGAATATGTCGGGTAAATCGGCGATAGTGAGGCAAACGGCATTGATTGTCCTGTTGGCACAGATGGGTAGTTTTGTTCCTGCCGAAAGCGTCATAATGGGCGTTGTCGACAAGATTTTTACCAGGGTTGGCGCTTCGGATAACATTTCGATGGGCGAATCGACCTTTATGGTGGAAATGAATGAAACGGCTTCCATCCTAAACAATATTTCAGATCGGAGTTTGGTGTTGTTGGATGAAATTGGGCGCGGCACGAGCACTTATGACGGAATTTCCATTGCCTGGGCGATTGCAGAATTCCTGCATGAACATCCATCAAGGCCGAAGACTTTGTTTGCGACACATTACCATGAACTCAATGAGATGAGCGATATCTTGCCGCGGGTCAAGAATTTCAACGTTTCTGTAAAGGAATTGAAAGACAACGTGCTTTTCATCCGCAAACTTGTGGAAGGCGGCAGTGCGCATAGTTTTGGGATTCATGTCGCCAAAATGGCCGGAATGCCACAAACGGTGATTGCCAAGGCACAGAAGCTGCTCAAGAAACTCGAGAAAGACCACTCCGGCGAAGCGCTCAACGGAATCAAATCCGCGAAAAATGGCTCGGGCCTGAAAGGCGAACAGGCGGAGCAAATGCAATTGAGCATTTTCAACCTTGACGATCCGTTGCTTGAGGAAATCAAGGACGAAATACTCAGCCTCGACATCAATACGCTAACACCGGTTGAAGCCCTGATGAAACTCAATGAAATCAAAAGGATGCTAATAAAGAAGTAAACAGGCGGCTTAAAGTTTACGCTGCCAGCAGGTTATATTTTAGCTTTATTTTTTTATAAAAAACCTTTGCATTATTGAATTAATATATTAAATTTGCCCTCGCATTACTGACCAAGTAATGTAGTTCTTATAAATAATAAAAAATGCGAAAATAGCTCAGTTGGTAGAGCGCGACCTTGCCAAGGTCGAGGTCGCGGGTTCGAATCCCGTTTTTCGCTCATCGTGTACTGCTCGGATGGTGAAATTGGTAGACACGCTGGACTTAAAATCCAGTGAACAGCAATGTTCGTGCGGGTTCAAGTCCCGCTCTGAGTACAAAAAAGCTCCAAACATAGTTTGGAGCTTTTTTTTGGAATAAACCGAAAATTTAAAACAAAAAAAAGCCACGATAAACGTGGCTTATTTTTTCTGTAATTTTAGAATTACTTAGCAGCAGGAGCTTCAGTTGCTGGAGCAGCAGCGTCAGTTGCTGGAGTAGCTTCAACAGCTGTAGTGTCAGCAGTAGCAGGAGCTACTTCTTCAACTGGAGCAACTTCTTCAGTTGGTGCTACAACTTCTTCAGTTTCAGTTTTAGTTTCTTTACAAGAAACAAAAGAAACGCTCATTGCCATTACGAATGCTAAACTTAAAAATACTTTTTTCATCTTACTTAATATAAAAGGTTAATTATTAATTCGAGGCAAAGATATAAATTTTTTAATATGTAAAATTATTTTTGAAAATTTTTTTAAAAAAAAACATCTTTTTTATGCCTTAGGGTAATTTTATGGGGGCGATATCGATTGAAAAGTCAGAATTGCTTAAAATTCAGCCTTTTATTTTTTTTCTTTAACAATTTTCATCTCATCAATCAGGTGTTTTGCGCCCGCATATTTATCGATGATAAACAATACATAACGGATGTCAACCATCACGTTTCTGCAAATGTCCTTATCATAATGAATGTCGCTCATCGTGCCTTCCCAAACGCGGTCAAAATTCAACCCGATTAAATTGCCTTTCGCATCAATAGCCGGGCTTCCCGAATTTCCGCCCGTAGTATGGTTGGTTCCGATAAAACAAACCGGCATTTTCCCGTTTTCACCATATGGCCCGTAATCTTTCGCGTTGTAAAGGTCGATGAGTTTTTTCGGTACATCAAACTCATAATCGCCGGGAATGTATTTTTCCATCGCACCGTCAAGATACGTGAAAGGACTATAGGTTACAGCGTCGGCGGGATTGTAGCCTTTGACTTTTCCATAAGTGACGCGCAAAGTGCTGTTGGCATCAGGGAAAATCCTTTCGTTCGGATTCAGCTCTAAAATCGCTTTCATGTACGTGCGCTGCAATCCGATGATCTTAAGGTTGATTTCGTCATATTTCGGCACGACATTTTTGACATAAGTTTCAGAAACCGATTTGATCAGTTGATAGCCTTTATCGGCATTGAGCTTCGCAACAACCGCTTTTGGATCGCCCGAAAGCAGATCTTTGAAACCATCGTAGCTGGTCAGTTTTGACGTACCGTAAATATCGGTAGCCAATGCTTTTGAATCGACATTCGCCAAACTCGCAGGAAGAAACTGCTTCGGTGATTTTTTGGCATAGATGTCAATCAGCTTTTCGAATACTTTCTCATCGACATTTTTATTGAAATCCTTATAGAAATCGGCCATCGATGTGACCAGGTTATTTTTACGGTCATTGAATGACTGTTCGCCTTTTGTTTCCAAAACCTGCTCCAATTGGTATAGGCGGTAGCCAACGGTCGTCAATTCCATATTCCTCAAAAACACTTCAGTGAAATAGTCGCGGCCTAAAGCATAAGGTGCAATCTCTGTGTAATTCTTTTCGAATTCTGGCAATAGATTCCCATACTCAGCCTGTTTTCCTGCCTTATTGACTTTCTCGGTGAACTTTTTTTCCTCGGCTTTTTTCAATGCCACAGCGTTTGATTTCTTTAGGCCTTTCACTTCGCCAATCCATTTCTTCCAATAATTGGCAATGCTCGCATACTTCGATGCATATTGGATTTTAATGGCATTGTCGCTTCTCATAAATCCGTCCTCGACTTTCAATGCGGCATCACGGACGGCAATTTTGGCAGGATCCAAATCGTCTACGATCTGCGCAACGGCAACGGCTGGCAGATATTCGGTTGTTCTTCCCGGATAACCCATAACCATCGTAAAATCATTTTCTTTGACGCCGGCAATCGAAACCGGAAGGAAATGTTTCGGCGTATATGGCACATTGTCTTTTGAATATTCTGCCGGGCGGTTGTTCTTGTCCGCATAAATCCTGAACAATGAAAAATCGCCTGTATGTCTTGGCCAAACCCAATTGTCGGTATCCGACCCGAATTTTCCAATCGATGACGGCGGCGCGCCAACCAACCGGATGTCTTTATACGTTTCAGTCACAAAAAGCAGGTATTGATTTCCGTCAAAAAAAGTACGGATGCTGTTTTCCTGCCACGATTCTTTAGGCAGTGTTTTCGCCAGGTCGTTGATATTGTCCTGGATTTTTTTCTGTTTGTCTTTTTCTGCCGGCAACGCGTCGACACCATTCAGTACTTTGGTCGTCACGTCTTCAATGCGCACAATAAAAGTCACAACAACGCCGGGATTTGGCAATTCTTCGCTCATATTCATCGCCCAAAAACCGTCGGTCAGGTAATCGTGCTCGACAGACGAATGGTCCTGGATTTGTGAAAATCCACAATGGTGGTTTGTCAATAACAATCCTTTTGGCGAAATCACTTCCGACGTACAGCCGCCGTTGAATTGCGGCACCGCATCTTTGATTCCGGGCTTGTTCGCATCATAAATGTCCGCCGCGGTAATTTTCATCCCAAGGCTTTTCATCTCGCTTTCGTTCATGCCTTTCAGTAACGAAGGAATCCACATGCCGCCTTGCTGCGCCTGAGCCTGGATGACAAATAGTAAAAGGGCTAATCTTAAAATTCTCATATGGTAAAGTTTAGTTGTTGTCTAATTTATAACGCATGAATTTCCGGTTGTGGATTTCAAAATCCGCCGAAAGGTACAATTGCTGTGCGTTGCTGTTGTGGTGTTCGACTTCAAGGTAAATCAATTTTAACTGATGATTTTTGGCTTCAGCCTTAATAAATCCGACGGTTTGCCTGCCAATTCCTTTGCCTCGCGCAGCATCTTTTAAATACAATTCGTCAATAAAAGCGATTTTTCCTTTGTATTCAAAACTGAAGATGAAAGTCAGGATGACATAGCCGACAATTTCATCATTCGAAAAAATGAGCCATGCTTGACCAAGATTTTCATTATCGATGAATGTTGAAAACAATGTTGAAGCCAATTCCACATCCATCGGATAACCGTCAATCGCATAGAATTCCTGCATTAAAGGAACAATAATGCCGATATCCGAATGCCCGATTTTTTTATAGGTCGCCGTCATCTGAAAAATGTTTCAAAATAATTTCGGTTGCGTTTTTATTCATCTGTACGAATGTGCTGCAGATGTGGCCTTTTTCATTCCGCACGTCTTCGTTTTGGATCAGTTCGTCAAAAGCATTGCTGAGCTGTTTCTGGTCTTGGATCGAAATACAACCTTCATTCTTGACCAACGCGCGCGCTTCGGCAAAATGCGAATAATTCGGCCCAATCACAATCGGAACACCAAAAGTCGCAGGCTCCAAAATGTTGTGTACACCTGGATTTCCAAAACCGCCACCAACATAGGCAATATCTGCATAACTGTAGATTTTGGTCAGAATGCCAATCGTATCGATGATAAAAACGTCGAAATCCGCGAGGTTTTTCCCTTCTTTTTCGGAGAATAAAACGGCTTTTTTAGCAATGCTGTTTTTTAACTGGCCAATTTGATCGGGTTTGATATTGTGCGGCGCAATGATGAATTTCACATTTTGGTTTGTTGAATTGATGTAATCCGCCAAAAGCGCTTCATCTTTCGGCCACGAACTTCCTATGACAATGGTCAGTGTGTTGTTTTTGAATTCGGAAATGAAATCCAGCGAATTGTCCTTTTCCAAAATCGCGGCAACCCGATCAAAACGCGTATCTCCCGAAACTGCAACATTCGTGATTCCCCATGCTGCCAGCAACTCTTTGGAAGAAATATTCTGCACAAAAAAGTATTTGAAAGTATCCAGCGCTTTTCTATAAAAACCGCCATACCACTGAAAGAAAACTTGGTTGTCGCGAAAAATCCCCGAAATGAGGTATGTTGGTATGTTTTGTTTTTTGAGTCCGTTGAGGTAATTCGGCCAATATTCATATTTGATGAAAAAAACCATTTCCGGATGAACCAATTCCAAAAAACGTTTTGCATTTTTTTTGGTGTCCAAAGGCAGGTAAACCGTCACATCGGCGACTGTATTGTTTTTCCTGATTTCATAGCCCGAAGGCGAAAAAAATGTCAGGACGATTTTATGGCCGGGATATTTAATCTTAAACTTTTCCATTACCGGAAGGCCTTGCTCGTATTCGCCCAATGACGCGGCATGGAACCAAATCGTTTTGTCGCCAGGCTGAATTTTTGCCGATAAAGCCGTAAAAACGGTTTTCCTTCCGTCGACGAAAAGCTTTATTTTCGGACTGAAAAGCGCAATGATCTTGAGGAGAAAACCGGCAGAAATCAGGACAAGGTTGTAAAGGAAAAACATAGTTCGTGAATTGTGTCGCTAAAATACATCACTTTATAGAATTTTCATTGTCGTCAGCATTAAATTAGTAATTTTGCCCTGTTTTTAATCACTAAAATTTCCCCGAATTATCCAAGTTGTTGGAAATCCGCGAATCAGCTTATGAAAAAAATACAAATGGTTGACCTGAAAGGGCAATACGAACAAATAAAGGATACTGTAAACAGTTCAATCCAGGAAGTGCTGGACACAAACGCCTATATCAATGGGCCGCAAGTGCACACTTTTCAGAAAAGCCTTGAGGATTATCTCGGTGCGAAACACGTGATTCCATGTGCAAATGGAACCGATGCGTTGCAAATCGCGATGATGGGATTGAATCTAAAACCCGGCGATGAAGTCATCACAGCCGATTTCACTTTTGCCGCAACCGTTGAAGTCATTGCGCTTTTGCAACTGACACCGGTTTTGGTCGATGTCGATATGGACACGTTCAACATTTCGATCGATGCGATAAAAAAAGCCATTACACCAAAAACAAAAGCCATCGTTCCGGTGCATTTGTTTGGGCAGGCTGCCAATATGGATGCGATTATGGAACTGGCGACAACCCATAATTTATATGTCATTGAAGACAATGCACAGGCAATCGGTGCGAATTACAAATCTGCTGACAGTTCTAAAAAACAAGCCGGGACCATTGGGCATGTCGCGTCAACGTCATTTTTTCCTTCTAAAAACTTGGGCTGCTATGGCGACGGCGGTGCGATTTTTACCAATGATGACGCGTTGGCACATACGCTTCGTGGAATTGTTAATCATGGCATGTACGTGCGATACCATCATGATGTTGTCGGTGTGAACTCGAGGCTGGACAGCATCCAGGCTGCGGTTTTGAATGCAAAATTGCCAAAACTCGATCAATACAATGCCGCACGCCAATCGGCTGCAGCCAAATATTCGGCTGCTTTGGCCAATCATAAAAACATTGTGACGCCATTTATTGCGGGTGAAAAAGACAGCCACGTTTTTCACCAATATACATTAAGGATTGTCAACGCCAATCGCGACGGACTGATGCAGCATTTGCTTGACAAAGGCATTCCGTGTGCGATTTATTATCCGATTCCGTTGCATTCGCAAAAAGCGTATGCGGATTCAAGATACAAGGAAGAAGATTTTCCAACGACGAATCAATTGGTAAAAGAAGTGATTTCGCTGCCAATGCATACCGAACTGGACGACGAACAAATCAAATTCATCACAGACAGCATTCTCGAATTTTTAAATTAATGGAAAATACTTCGCAAAAGACTTCAAGGACAAGAATTTCGACAATCATCATTTTTGTGGTGACGTTTGCCATCGCTTTTTTCGGGACTAAGTATCTTTTTTCGGGAAATGCTGTTGACAGGCAATTGAAGAAGACAGCCATTGAAATGAACAAAAAATGCCCTGTCAATGTCGATAATGAAACGCGCCTGGATAGCGTGGCTTCGCATGAAGGTGCGCAAATCCAATACAATTATACGTTGCTGAATCATGTCAAGGAAGACACGACAATCGATTATAATGCGGCGAAGAAATATGTCCTGAATAATGCACAGCAAAATCTCGATACCAATCCACAGATGGAAGATTTCAGGAAGCACGATGTCGCGATGAAATACCGTTACAATGATAAAAACGGGAAATTCCTGTTTGATTTTACCATTAAAGCCAAGCAGGAAATTAAAAAATAAACTCAAGCACATGAAAATATTAGTAACAGGAGGTTTAGGTTTTATCGGTTCGCACACAGTTGTCGAACTGCAAAATGAAGGCTTTGACGTCGTCGTCATTGACAACCTTTCCAATTCCTCGGAAGAAGTCATGAAAGGCATTGTTGCCATTACCGGCAAAACTCCGGTTTTCGAGAAAATGGATTTGCGCGAGAAATCGGCGGTGCAGGATTTTTTCAAAAAGCATTCGGATATTTCTGGCGTGATTCATTTTGCCGCTTCAAAAGCTGTTGGCGAAAGCGTTGAAAACCCGTTACTGTATTATGAAAATAACATCGGAACGTTGGTTTATATCCTTCAGGAATTGGAGAAAAAACCAGAAGCTAATTTCATTTTCAGTTCTTCGTGTACTGTTTATGGCCAAGCCGACGAAATGCCAATCACTGAAAACGCGTCGGTCAAACCTGCAGAATCGCCTTATGGGAATACCAAAAAAATGGGCGAGGAAATCATTACGGATGTCGCGAAAATATCCAATATCAATGCGATATTATTGCGTTATTTCAACCCGATCGGGGCGCATCCAAGCGCTGAAATAGGCGAATTGCCAATCGGCATTCCACAAAACCTAATCCCATACATTACGCAAACCGGAATTGGGATGCGCGAACAATTGTCGGTCTACGGGGATGATTATCCAACGCCGGATGGCACTTGTGTGCGCGATTACATCCATGTAGTCGATTTGGCGAAAGCCCATGTCGTTGCGCTGCAAAGGTTGCTCAACAAAAAGAACACGGATAAAGTCGAAACTTTTAACGTTGGCACCGGAACCGGAAGTACCGTTTTGGAAGTCATCCATGCGTTTGAAAAAGTCAGCGGCAAGAAACTGCCATACAAAATCGTCGGAAGGCGAGAAGGCGACATCACGACGGCTTATGCCAATACGGACAAAGCGAACAATGTTTTGGGCTGGAAAGCGAAATCAACGTTGGAAGACGGTTTGGCAAGCGCGTGGAAATGGGAGCAGAAGATCAGAAGTTAATTGATAATGTACAATTGATAATTAAAAAAAATCCCGAATGTAAATTCGGGATTTTTTTAAGCATGTGACTTTTCTGCTTTCTGCTATCTGAAAACTGCCGTCTATTTCTCTTCTTCGTAAATCTTCAACAGCAACAACGCCAAATTCTGTTCGACATGGTGGATTTTCCCTGTCGTGAAATTCACGCCAACGCCAGTGCCATAACTTGAGATTTCAGCACCGCCGCCCGCAATTCCAAATCCGGAAAAACTATAAAACTTGCTCGTTTTTCCTTCTTCGCCCTTGATGTAATAGGTCATTCCGGTAAATCCGCCTTTGAAAATCCTGACTTCCTGACCGATTTTCACGTCAAAAACCGCATAATGCCCGGAACTGATTTTGTGTTTATCGTCGTTGATCTTATAACTTTGGGTTTTGCCTTCCAGCAGATTGTCATCCCCGAAAACATAAATTTTATTCTTGGCAATATTCTGGAAATTCACACCCAAAATGCTGTCGGTGGTGAAATACGCCTGTAAAGTCAGTTCGCCTTTTCCGTCAATCTTTTTAAATTCAAGAAACCGGAACGAATTCGCGCCTTTGCTCTGCGCATGCGATTTGATGACGTCAAAAATATGCGCCGTATTTTTCAAACTGCCGCGAGAACGGATAATCGCAACAGGTTTCGACTGCGAAATATCCGTATTGTCATTGAGGAAAATGAACTCCTGGTATTTGGGTTTCTGGAGCGTGTCAGTGGTTTCAAGCACTTCGACACTTTGCGAAAATGCCGCTTGTCCCAAAAACAAACCAACCAATAGTAATTTTTTCATGATCTATAAACTGCTCCAAATTCCGCACTGCAAAATGCCTTCTGAAATCTAATCAAGCACCTGCGACTTCCGCGTCCTTGTCTATTTTTTTCACCAATCCCTGCAGTACATTTCCGGGGCCGACTTCGGTAAACAAAGTCGCACCGTCTTTGATCATCTGCTGCACGGTCTGCGTCCATTTTACCGGCGCAGTCAATTGGATAATCAGGTTTTTCTTGATTTCCTCAGGATCGGAAACCGCGTTTGCCGTGACATTTTGGTATACCGGGCAAACCGGTTTTGAAAATGTTGTCTTTTCAATCGCGGCAGCCAATTCTTCCCTTGCCGGTTCCATCAAAGGTGAATGGAAAGCGCCGCCCACGGGAAGCATCAAAGCCCTTTTTGCACCTGCGACACGCATCGCCTGGCAAGCCATGTCTACAGCTGCTATTTCGCCTGAAATCACAAGTTGGCCCGGACAGTTGTAATTCGCCGGAACCACAATACCGTCAGTCGTCGCACAGATTTCTTCTACTATTTTGTCGTCAAGGCCCAAAACCGCAGCCATTGTCGAAGGTTTCAGCTCGCAGGCTTTCTGCATCGCCAAAGCACGCGTTGAAACCAGCCGTAATCCGTCTTCAAACGTCAATGCGCCACTCGCGACAAGTGCGGATAATTCGCCAAGTGAATGTCCCGCAACCATTTCCGGTTTAAAGCTTTCATCGAGCGTTTTGGCCAAAATCACCGAATGTAAAAATACGGCAGGCTGTGTAACTTTTGTTTCTTTGAGTTCTTCGGGCGTGCCTTCAAACATAATGTCGGTGATGCGGAAACCCAATATGGCGTTCGCCCTTTCAAATAATTCTTTCGCGAGATCGGACTGCTCGTACAATTCTTTGCCCATTCCGGAAAATTGTGCACCTTGTCCGGGAAATATATATGCTTTCATGTGATGGTGTTTTTTGTCATGCTAAAATAAGTAATTTTTTTGAAGCGTGACATTTTCGTTTTTAAGATGTTTGGTCCTGCTGTACGTTTCAATCTTTTTGCCTTTAGGAGCAAAAAGGATTTTCTCTTCCATCAGGGCTAAGCCTGGATGTCTTTTGTTTTTATCAACATTAAAAAATACCTGACAGCCACTGGCTGTCCTCCTCTTAATCTCAAATCATCAGGGCTATTATTTGTGTTTTGGCTTTCAATTCCGCCAAAAAAAAGCGCCGTGTTGCATCAACACGGCGCTTCCCAATCAACTTCTAACCAAATTATTGTCTGATCAACTGCAATTCAATATTCAAGCGCACTTCTTCGCTGACCAGAACGCCGCCGGTTTCCAACGCCGAGTTCCAGTTCAATCCCCATTCTTTGCGGTTGATTTTTCCGGTGATGATCAGCCCGGCTTTGGTATTTCCCCAAGGATCGGTCATCAATCCGCTGAATTCCACCGGGAGTTTTACGAATTTCGTAACGCCATGCAGACTTAAATCGCCGGCCAATTCGTAATTGTGTTCGTCGTCTTTCGAAAATGAAGACGCTTTAAATGTCAGTTTCGGGTGATTTTCGGCGTCAAAGAAATCGGCGCTTCTCAAGTGGTTGTCACGGTCGGTGTTTCCGGTGTTGATTGATTCGACATCGGCCGAGAATTCAATCGTCGCATTGTTGAAATCATCGCCGTCGGTCAGGAAAGTGCCTTCATACTTGTCAAATTTCCCCGATACGTTGGTGAACATCATGTGTTTTACTTTAAAGCCAATTTCTGAGTGCGTTGGGTCAATTGCCCATTTTGTTGTTGCCATTTTTTTAAATTTTAATATTGATTTATACTTTATTTTTAGATTATAATACCATCGGAACTTCCATCAAAAGGAATTCTGCATCTGCATCTGCTGTAATATTTAAAGTGTCGAAATTCCAGATTCCGAAACCGTCTCTCGTATGCAATTCCTGGCCATTAATATTGACATCGCCTTTTAAGATGAAAGCATAAACGCCATTTCCTTCTTTGTGTAATTTGTAATCGGATGTAACGCCCTTGTCGAATTTTCCGAGATGAAACCAGGCATCCTGGTGAATCCAAACGCCAGCATCATCGGCATTTGGGGAAAGGATTTGCTGCAATTTGTTGTGCCTGTCGTTTTCATCGAGTGTAATTTGCTGATAACGCGGCTCGACATTTCTTTTATTTGGAAAGACCCAAATCTGCAATAATTTGGTTTGCTGGTTGTGATTCGGATTGAACTCGCTGTGCTGGATTCCGGTTCCGGCACTCATGACCTGAACATCGCCGTTTTTAATCGTCGAAGCCGTTCCCATCGAATCCTTGTGCGCCAAATCGCCTTCAAGCGGAATGGTGATGATTTCCATATTGTCATGTGGATGTGTCCCAAAACCCATTCCGGCTGCAATCGTGTCGTCGTTCAATACGCGCAATACCCCAAAGTTATGGCGCTGCGGATTATTATATGAGGCAAAGCTAAAAGAATGATATGCGTTAAGCCAACCGTGATCGGCGTGACCGCGTGAATCTGCTGTGTGTAAAATTGTGTTTTCCATGATATTGTATTTTGATGAAGCAAAGATATGGTCATGGGGAAGCGTTGGCACTTAACCTAAATTAAGAAATACGTTTACTTTTTGTCTTGATACAAAAAGTAACAAAAAAATCAAGGCTCGATTTTCTTTTCCTTGATTTTCTCAGCCATGCTACGGCCACCACAATCCGAGCTGTTCGCTTTGCAAGCTCACTTTTCCGGATTGTTCCCATCTCCAACAGTAGCTTCGGCGGCGAACGGCTTGGTACGCGGAGCGTGTTTCGAGATAGTTTTCCAACGTTCAATTTGCGGGCCTTGAATTTTTGCTTCTTTTGTTTTAAGACAAAAGAAGGTTTACTTCTTCAACATCCTCGCTTTCATCTTACTAAAAAACTCGGGTGTAATTCCCAGATAAGAAGCAATTTGTTTCTGCGGTAAACTATGAACAAGTTCAGGACTTTTGTGTAAAAATTTATCATACCGCGCTTCGGCAGTAAAACTCATATTGTCAATCAGGCGCTGTTGGTTCGCGACCAGGGAATTCTCAATCAATATCCTGAAAAAGCGCTCCATTTTGGGGACATCGTGGTACATTTTTTCCTGGTTCGTTTTAGAAAGTTCGACCACATCCGCATCATCATTGACTTCAATATATAAATGTCCCGGGCGTTGCGACAGGTAACTGTACATATCGGCGATAAACCAGCCTGAACAGGCAAAGCTCACGACATGTTCGACGCCATTTTCATCGATGTTGTAACTGCGCAAAATGCCTTTTGTCACAAAGTAAGAAACCGTGCAGATTTCGCCACTTTTGAGCAGAATGGTTTTCGCCTTGTAGCTTTTCTTTTCAGTCAGCGACATGATGTAGTCTTGCTCTTCGGGCGTGAGCGATACATGGCGTGCGATATTTTCGAGGAATAAATCCATTATGAATTGACTTTTACCAAGGCAGAGGCGCTTTTTGCTTTTTCAACAATGTCGGCAATCGGGGTTTCCAATGTGTCGCTGACCAATGCCACGCCCATTCGGCGATACGGCCTTGATGTTGGTTTCCCGAAGATACGAAAATCTGTTTTGGGCAATGCGGCAATATTTTCAATTCCGGAATAAGTTGGGTTGTCGGAGTTTTCTGAAGCCGCAATGACTGCGCTGGCTCCGGCTTTTTCGAGTTTGATTTCAAATATCGGAAGGCTTAAAATGGCGCGCAGGTGTAATTCGAATTCATTGAAATTTTGTGTTCCCGCCAAAGTCACCATGCCTGTGTCGTGCGGACGCGGTGACAATTCGGAAAAATAAACGCCGTCATCGGCCAGGAAAAACTCGACGCCAAACAATCCTGCGCCGCCCAAAGCTTCGGTGACTTTTTCCGCCATGTCCTGTGCTTCGTATAAATCCTTGTCGGAAACCTGTGCCGGCTGCCAGCTTTCCTGGTAATCGCCGCGTTCCTGGCGGTGGCCGATTGGCGCACAGAAAAGCGTTGGATTGTTGTTTTGGGTCACGGTCAGCAAGGTGATTTCAGAATTGAATTTGACGAACGCTTCCACGATGACTTCGACGACATCGCCACGCGAACCTTCAACGGCATAGTTCCAGGCTTTCTCAATGTCCGATTCGGTTTTTATTGTCGATTGGCCTTTTCCCGACGATGACATCAATGGCTTGACGACACAGGGCATGCCGACGGCTTCGACACCGGCTTTTAGTTCTGCTGCTGAAGTTGCGTAGCGGTAATTTGCGGTTTTCAGTCCGAGGTCTTTGGCTGCCAAATCGCGGATGGCTTTTCGGTTCATCGTGAAATTCGCCGCTTTCGCTGATGGTACGACCGTGATTCCTTGTTTTTCATAATCGTAAAAGCGTTCTGTGCGTATGGCCTCGATTTCGGGTACGATGAAATCCGGTTGGTGTTTGGCTACGATGCGGTCGAGTTCGGCGCCGTCGAGCATGTTGATGATTTCAAAACCATGGGCGACCTGCATGGCCGGCGCATTTTGATAGCTGTCGACTGCAATGACGGTTTGCCCGATGCGTTGGGCGGCGATCGTGAATTCTTTTCCGAGTTCGCCCGATCCGAGCAGGAGTATTTTTTTGTTCATGATGTTAGGTCAAATGTTGAAGGTTGTTGCAGACTGCGTTAGGGATTAAAGCAGAGTGCCATGCACTGCGGAAAGCCCGGCCGAAGGCAACGCCCAAAAATTAAAATAAAAGCCACAGATTCACGGATTAAGGAAAAAAATCTGTGAATCTGTGGCCATTAAAAAATATTTATGCTAAAACTTCCTTGATTCTTCTGAGCGCTTCGGTCAGCAATTCCTCGCTGGTCGCGTAAGAGAAGCGGATGCAGTCCGGATTTCCAAACGCATCGCCGGTTACGGTCGCGACATTGGCTTCAGACAATAGATACATCGAAAAATCGTCGGCGTTGTTGATCAATGTGCCGCGCAATGTTTTTCCGAAGAACGAAGAAACATCGGGAAATACGTAAAATGCGCCTTCGGGAACGTTGATTTTGATGCCCGGAATGTCCTGTAACAAACCAACGACCAAATCGCGTCTTTTGTGGAAAGCGGAAACCATGAAATCCAATACTTTTGGGTCGGCGTCCACGGCCGTGATTGTCGCGCGTTGTGCAATCGAATTTGCGCCGCTGGTGACTTGTCCCTGCATTTTCGTACATGCTTTCGCTATGAATTCCGGTGCGCCGATATAGCCGATTCTCCAGCCTGTCATTGCAAATGCCTTGGCTACGCCATTTACGGTAATTGTCCTATGGAACATTCCGGGAATCGAAGCGACGCTGCAAAATGTGCCTGAGAAATTGATGTGTTCGTAGATTTCGTCGGCAACTACAAAGATGTCCGGATATTTCTCCAAAACGTTGGATAATGCGGTCAGTTCTTCGCGGCTGTAAACAGATCCGCTTGGATTGCACGGTGAACTGTACCAGATCATTTTGGTTTTTGGCGTGATGGCTTTTTCGAGCTGTTGTGGCGTGATTTTGAAATCGGTATCGACGGAAGTTGGTACTTCGACCGGAATGCCGCCCGACATTTTGATGATTTCGTAATAAGAAACCCAGTATGGCGCCGGAAGGATTACTTCGTCACCGTCGTTGAGCATCACTTGTGCGATGTTGTATAAGGATTGTTTGGCGCCTGTAGAAACGACAACGTTTACAGGCTTATAATCTAAATTATTGTCTCTTTTGAATTTGTGGCAAATAGCTTCCTTTAAATCTGCATAACCGTCAACGGGTGAATAGGTAGAATAATTCTCGTCGATGGCTTTTTTTGCTGCGTCTTTGATGAAATCGGGCGTATTGAAATCGGGTTCGCCCAAACTTAAACTGATGATGTCTTTCCCCTGTGCTTTTAATTCCCTGGCCAGTGCGGCCATTGCCAAAGTCTGTGAAGTAGATAATTTGTTAATCCTATCCGATAGAAGATGGTTCATTTATGTTGGTTTACGTTGTCAGTTCGGCCTTCGGTCTCGTGTGGTGATTGATTATGCTTGCTTATGCCGACAATGCCGGGTTCATTCCCAATTCTTTCAGATGTTTGAAATGGGCGATGACAGCGCCGCGCATGGTTTTGAATTCATGGTATGGCAAGTTGCATTCTTTTGCTGTTTCTTTAATGATATCGGCAATTTTCCCATAATGGACATGGCTGATATGGGGAAAAAGATGGTGTTCAATCTGGTGGTTCAATCCGCCGGTAAACCAGTTGACAACTTTGTTTTTAGGAGCAAAATTCGCCGTGGTGTATAATTGGTGGATTGCCCAGGTGTTTTCCATTTCTCCTTCCTGGTTCGGAATTGGATTGGTCGTTTCGTCAACGACGTGTGCCAATTGGAATACGATGCTCAATATCAATCCTGCAGTATAATGCATGATGAAGAATCCGAGCAATACTTCCCACCAGGTAATCCCGATGACAATTGGAAGCACGATCCAAATCGAAACATAAATGACTTTCGTGATGATTAATGTCGTCCACAGGATTTTCGGGCTTTTGGCCTCGCCGTAAGACAACTTTCTTTTCATATAGCTTCTCATCTGTTTGAAATCGGTCGTCAAAGCCCAGTTGAACGTCAACAATCCGTATAGGAAAACAGAATAATAATGTTGGAACTTATGGAATTTATACCATTGGGCTTCCTGTGTAAAACGGATGATGCGCCCGGCATCAAGGTCTTCGTCATGGCCATGGATATTCGTATATGTATGGTGCAAAACATTGTGCTGTACCTGCCAGTTGTAAACGTTTCCGGCCAGGACATAAATCGTTCCGCCCATAAATTTATTGATCCATGGTTTTGAGGAGTAAGAGCCGTGGTTTCCGTCGTGCATGACGTTCATTCCAACGCCTGCCATTCCGATTCCGATAACGATGCTCAGAAGGATGGTCACCCAAAAAACAGGGTTCAGTGTCAAAATCAAAAAGTATGGTGTCAGGAAAACGGTGAAAAGGATAATCGTTTTCAAATGGATTTTCCAGTTGCCCGTTTTTTTGATGTTGTTCTCCTTAAAGTAACTGTTGACGCGGGAGTTAAGCGTCCTGAAAAACTTCAGGCTGTCGGTTTTGGAGAATGTAGGTATTGTGGTATTCATAAATTTGGATGATATATTTTCCGCTTTCAAAGGTAATTATTAATTGCCGGATTAATTGTTTAAAACGCGGAAATCACCGAAAAATTTCATTTCCAAATCATTACTTTTGTTTAAAATTTTCCCAATGGACGACATCCTGAAGTATTTTCCTGACATAACCGATATCCAGAAATGCCAATTCGAAAAGCTCGGCGAATTATACCACGACTGGAATGCGAAAATCAATGTGATTTCGAGGAAGGACATCGATTCGCTGTATGTCAAGCATGTGTTGCATTCGCTGGCCATTGCCAAAGTACAAAAGTTTGAACCCGGAACATATGTGCTGGATGTTGGAACCGGCGGCGGATTTCCCGGAATTCCACTCGCAATCCTGTTTCCCGAAACGCGTTTTTATCTCATAGATGTTATCCTGAAGAAAATCACTGTCGTAAAAGCTGTCGCCGAAGCCTTGGAACTCAAAAATGTCAAAGCCGAACAAATGCGCGCTGAAAACGTCAAAGGCGATTTCGATTTTATTGTCAGCCGCGCTGTGACCAATATGCCGGATTTCGTTTCGTGGATCAAGGACAAAATCAAAAAACAGCAAAAACACGAACTCAAAAATGGCATCCTTTACCTCAAAGGCGGCGATTTGACCGAAGAATTAAAGGATTTCCCGAAAGCCACTGAATATAACATCGCCGATTTTTTTGACGATGAATTTTTCGAAACCAAAAAGGTCGTCCACTTGCCGTTAAAATTTAAAGCATAAAATAAGCGCCAAGATATCGACATCTTGGCGCTTTTCTTATTTCTGTCCTCTGGTTCTAATTTTTTACCAGCTTTTTCGTCATGTTTCCTTCACTGTTTTTAATATTCAGGAAGTACATGCCTGAAGAAATCGACACGGGAATCTGGTAATTGCCTTCAATCGTCAGGTTGTTTTTGCTGAAAACGATTTTACCGCTGATGTCGGCAATCGAAACGCTGGCATTTGAAATGACTTTCGGAGTAAACAGATTGACCGCATCTTCCACCGGATTCTGTACCTGTAATACCGGAAATGCGTTTTGTGCGAGAGCCAGTGGCGGATTCAATATTTCATTTAATGCAAAAGCCATATTGGCTGTAGTCAGCGTGACATGGTTTTCATTCGCTGTCGGAACATAATAAGCCGCAAAAGGCGTCGTCGAAGAACCTGTAACCGGCGTATAAAGATTCTGCGTGCCTGAAATCGCCAACGAACTGTTGGTCGGGACAAAATCAAAATAATCAATGTCGAGGTTGTCGAAAAACTCGGTCAGCAAAGCATTGCTTCCTGCAAGGCCTGCCAATGAGGTAATGTCAAATTTTCCACCCGGAGCCGAATCCAATCCGTCAGTATCCGTTGGCGCTTTTGAACTCGCCGCACTTTCATAAGCCGTAATCCAGAATCCAAATACATTTGCTTGTCCACGAAAACGGCTGACTTGCGTGGTCTGGTTTGCCAATGGCGTAAAATGCAGGTTGATAATTGCGCGTTGTGTAGACGTCACATCAAAAGTATGATCCATGACAACCATGCCCGGCGTACCGTTCATGCTTCCGTTTCCTGCGCCATTCGCAATAGCGACATTGCGGATGTTTTGCGGAAATCCCATCGCATCCAATTCACTTTGGAATGCGGTCCTAAAACTCGGTTTTCCTGTCGGCAAAAGAATGGCAGGATCAAATTCCGTTGGATTGCCGCTTTGCAAATGTCCTTCATATTGGTCGATCAGCATTTCGCGCGAAGCCGTACTTTTCAGCATCGCGTCGACCAAAACCTGGACAGTCGCATCGCCCAAAGGTCCATAAGCCATATAATTGAAAAGATGCTGAAAACCAATCGGAATGTTCGCTCCATTATGCGGTGCATCAAACGAAATATACAATCGGGTATCGGGATTGAGGCTGTTCATTTCCATATATCGAAGTCCGTACCGTGCAATCAACCCGCCCATGCTTGGCCCGATGACAACGTTTTTTTCGGTGCCGACTTTGAGTGCATTGATCTGGTTGAGCAGCTCGACCAAAATCATCGCATTTCGCTGGATATAATCAGAACCGCCGCTGACTAGTGTTGAAGTCGCCGGACGCGTATAATTCGGGAAGTTTAAAATCACGATATCATACCCGAGATTCCGCAAATCATTCGCAAGGTTTTGGCCTGCACCATAATCCAGCAACCCATAAATGGAAGGAATGTCGCGGCTGTCATTCGGGTCGAAACCGTCAAGCAGGATGATTGGCTTGTCTATTACGCCGCCAACATTGTCCGCAAAAATCTCATATTCGCCTTGTCCAAGATATGGAGCTGTTTCATCATAACCCTGGTACGGAATCGTCGCCGTAATCGAAGTGATTGCGTTGACATTCTGCACATTGTTCGGTCGCGCTGAATTTGGGGAATTCGTGTATTGTACTTTCTGGTTTTGGCCAAAAGCCAGCAAGGTAAATAGCATAAAAGACAAAAGGGTAGTTTTTCTCATATGAAGTGTCTTTAAAAAGTTTTACCGAATATACAAAAAATTCATTTTCAGGCACATAATAAAAAAACCCGGTGTTTAAACCAGGTTTTATCTTATCATTTATTTTGGGCGTTTCCCTTCGGGTCTCGCTTTTCGTTGCAATCTTTTGTTCGTTCCTCACAAAAGGATTTTCACTTCAATCGCTAACGCGAGCTGCATACCTGACAGCCACTGGTTGTCCTCCTTTTAATTTCAAATCTTCGGCCGGGCTTTTCGCGGTGCATGGCACTTGGCTTCAATCCCTGACGCAGTCGATACTGGCTTTTACATCTGCTCTCCCAAAAACGGATACCTGTAATCTTCCGGCGTCACAAAAGTTTCCTTAATTGTCCGCGGCGAAGCCCAACGCAGCAGGTTCAATGCCGAACCCGCTTTGTCATTCGTCCCCGACGCACGTGCGCCGCCAAAAGGCTGCATGCCAACGACTGCCCCGGTTGGCTTGTCATTGATATAGAAGTTTCCGGCTGCATTTTTTAATGCTTCGGTCGCTTCGGCAATCGCATAACGATCCTGACTGAAAATCGCGCCGGTCAAGGCATATGGCGAAGTTTCATCAACGAGTTTCATCGTTTCCGCCCATTTGTTGTCGTCGTAAACATAAATCGTCATGACTGGCCCGAACAATTCGGTTTCCATTGTTGCATATTTTGGGTTTGTAGTCACAATCACGGTTGGCTCAATAAAATACCCAACCGATTTGTCGTAATTGCCGCCAAGGATGATTTCCGCATCTGCGTCTTTTTTCGCCTGGTCTATGAAACTCGCCAATTTGTCAAATGAACCTTCATGGATAACGGCAGTCACAAAATTCGAAAAGTCTTCCGGTGAACCCATTTTCAGTGATTGCACATCTTTGATCAATTGTGTTTTCACGGCCGGCCATAAGCTTTGCGGAATATAAGCGCGGGAAGCAGCCGAGCATTTCTGCCCCTGGAATTCAAAAGCGCCGCGCACGATTCCGGTCACGACTTGTTTCACATTCGCTGTCGGATGCGCCAAAATGAAATCCTTTCCGCCGGTTTCGCCTACGATTCGTGGATAGGTTTTATATTTATCGATGTTGGTTCCAATGTGCTTGAAAATATCCTTGAATACATGTGTCGATCCCGTAAAATGGATTCCTGCAAAATCGGCATGGTCAAAAATGGTATTGCTGATCATCGCCGCATCGCCAAAAACCACATTAATGACACCATCCGGAAGTCCGGCTTCCTTGAATACATCAATAATCACTTTGGCAGAAAAAACCTGACTATCGCTCGGTTTCCAAATCACGACATTGCCCATCATTGCAGCACTAGCGGGCAAATTTGCAGCAATCGCGGTAAAGTTGAATGGTGTAACCGCATAAACAAAGCCTTCAAGCGGACGGTATTCCAAACGGTTCCACATATCGGAATTCGATTTTGGCTGGTCGTTGTAAATCTGTGTCATGAACTCGACATTGTAACGCAAGAAGTCAATCAGCTCACAAGCCGCATCAATTTCCGCCTGGAAAATCGTTTTGGATTGGCCAATCATTGTGGCCGCATTGATTTTCGCACGGTATGGCCCGGCAATCAGTTCGGCGGCTTTCAGGAAAATTGCGGCGCGTTGTTCCCATGCCAAATCGGCCCATTTGTCTTTTGAGGCCAAGGCATTGGCAATCGCTTTGTCTACGTGTGACTTTTCAGCCAAATGATAAGTTCCAACGACGTGTTTGTGGTCGTGAGGCGCGGTCATGTTGAGGGTGTTTCCGGTGCGAATCTCCTCGCTTCCGATATACAACGGCACATCGATAGTCGCATTCCACATTTTTTTATATTCGGCAAGTACGGCCGCTTTCTCGGGAGAATTCGGCGCATATGATTTTACCGGTTCATTGACTGCTTTTGGTACGTGAAAAAATCCTTTCAGCATAATATTTTATTTGAAAAATTAGACATGTTGCATCCGACAAATACGTTGTCGAAATCGTTTGCAAAAGTACAAAGGTTGTTTCAATTATATGATAATGAAACCATAAAAACAACTTATTCCGCCATTGTCAAACCATAAACTTTTTGCAATAATTTTAATTGCCGGGAAAGACGACATCGTTTATGCAATAATAAAAGAAGAAGTGATTGTAGTCGCGAAAAGTCAATTCAGTGCAAATGGCGCGCTCAACTTAAATGTTGGCACAATCACCCTGAAATTCCGCGTTGAGGTAAAATTGATCATGTTGAAATACCCTTTCATTGCCCCGAATGGAGAAGACAACAGGCATCCCGAACTGTAAGTGTGGATCTCGCCGGGTTTAAGCACTGGTTTTTTCCCGATGACGCCTTCGCCATCGACAGCTTCGGTATCGTTTAGGGAATCGTAAATATCCCAATGGCGCGAAGTCAGCTGCACCGAGTCTTTGCTGTGGTTTTCAATGGTAATCTCATAATTGAAGGCAAAATGGATCTTATAGTTTTTGAAGTACGTGCCTTCGAAACTGGTAAGAACCGAGATTTTGATGCCTCTTGTTATTTGTGAAACCATGATTTATAATGAATTGCAAAAATTTAATGATGTCAAATTTACGAAATTTAAAATTCAACTTGTTTTTTTAGCGTTAAATTTTACTAATTCGTTATATCAACCGAGCTTGCCACACCGCGTCCGATAGCCCTGTCATAACGCTGGTTGCCTTCGCGATAATAGACAATCGCGAAATAATTGTTCTCGGTTTCGGAGAAATTCCCGTCGGGCGCATTTTCATTGTCGATTTTGCCTTTTTTATCAGCAACGACAAATTGGTAATTGGTAAATCCCTGTTTGATCATGATGGCTTTTTCATAAATGCCTTTGGCTTCGTTGTAATCCATTTTGTTGTCGGGCGTCAACGCGTAATTGTTGAACATTCCGACAACATAAATGTCCTTCTTCTCAAAAAACGCGGGTGCGGAAATGCTGAAGAATGTCCACGCATAATCGGCTTCGACAGCATTGTTTTCGGCGTTGATGTTTTTGATCAGAAAACCGCCATTGATGTCGGGCATAAAAGTATAAGGGCTTTTTGCACGGGTTGAGCTGGTGTATAAATGAGCGTTATAAATCCCGTCGTTCGCATCAATTTTGGCGACACTGTTGTTTGCCGCGCGGATGTCTTTGTTTTCATAAAACAGGAATTCATTCCCGCCCCAAAACTGCGTTTCCGAATCGTATTTATAAATGAGGTCGTTGCCTAATGTATATTGCGGTTTGATATTCATGATTGCCGTGTCGAAACGGCCGTTCTGCATCAAAAGGACTTTGACGTTTTTAAGCGGATTCTGGAACAGTATGGCAGCAGATTTTATGGCGAAATCGAGGTTTTGCTTGTATTGGATCACGCTGACATTCCGCGCCCTTTTGACTTGCATCGGAACGGAAACCAAATCCTCGTAAAGGATAAATTTCCTTGAAAAAACGACACCCTTATCTTCATTGAGGATGCGAACGATATAGTTTCCGCTGACGAGGAATCTGGTATTCCGGTTTGGAAAAGAAAGCCTGTAATGCGAATAAAGCTGCAGTGTATTGAATGAATTCGTATAATCCTGAATGCGCTGGTTGTCAAACCCCTGAAGGTATTCACTTTTGGCGAGTTGTGATGGCGTCCAATCGTAATCGCAGTGTATAATTTCGTAGTAATAATTTGCCTCGTTGCCGAAAAGGTCGTCAAACTCCAGCTGGAAAGTATCCGCTAAAGTGAAAAGCGGCACCGAAACCTGGCCGTTCTGCATGAAGGCAATTGTCTTGATGTTGTATGGCGGCGCGACTTCTGATAGGCTTTGCCCAAAACTACAATTAACGGCAATAAACAGAAAAAAAAGGTTCAGGAAGTGTTTCGGCATAGTTGTAAATTTTCAGAGATGTAAATATAACAAATTATGCCGTCCGATATTGTGCCGTGAAGCCACGCAACAATTATTTAAAGCAGACTGGGATGATTTCGCCTTTGGCAAGGCAATATTTTTCGACGAGTTCCGGGGCGATTTTTTTGGTATAATCGGCTTCAACAACCGTAAATCCGATGCTCCTGAGTTTGTCGAAATAATCACGGCCATACACGCGCACATGGTCATATTGCCCGAAGATTTTTGCGCGCTCTTTTTGGTCGGTAATCGAATCGTCCTCAAAAGTTTTGGCCCTGTCCAAATCCTGCGGAATCTGGAAAATGCCCATACCGCCGGGTTTCAACACACGATACAATTCCTGCATGGCTTTGGTATCGTCGGGAATATGTTCGAGCACATGGTTGCACAAGATCACATCATAAGAATTGTCCTTGAATGGCAAATCGCAGATATCGGCTTTAACATCCGCCAATGGTGAAAACAAATCGGTGGTCGTGTAATCTAAGTTTTTCTGGTTGCGGAACAATTTGTAAAAAGCCTGCTCGGGCGCAAAGTGCAATACTTTTTTCGGGGCCGTAAAAAAATCGGTCTCATTTTTCAAATACAGCCAAAGCAAACGGTGCCTTTCCAGCGAAAGCGTGCTTGGCGACAGGACATTGTTGCGCTGTGTTCCATAACCGTAAGGCAGGAACATGCGGAAACTTTTGCCGTCAATCGGGTCGGTGAATGTATTGCCTTTGAGTGCCAATGCCAAAATCGGGCGCGCAACATAGCTCAGGCGGATCAACAATGGCCGCGGGATTGTATTTAATATGAATTTGAAAAGCTTTTTCATTACAAAACCAAAGGCGTTTTCCTGAACTCATCTTCCTCATTGGAAACGATTCCCAAAGCTTTATAAACGTATGCGAACGTCGAAAGCAATTCCGGTTTCCCGTCAATCAAAGCGACATCGTGTTCGAAATGCGCACTCGGTTTGCCGTCGGCGGTCAGAATTGTCCAGCCATCTTTTAATTGCTTGATGTTTTTTGTTCCCATATTGATCATCGGCTCGATAGCGACAACCATGCCTTCGACGAAGAGCTTGCCACGGCCGCGTTTGCCATAATTCGGCATTTCCGGATCTTCGTGCATTTTGGTTCCGAGTCCATGCCCGACTAATTCGCGAACTACGCCATAACCGTGGCTTTCGGTATATCTTTGGATGGCATTGCCGACATCTTCAACGCGATTTCCGGCCTTGAATTCACGGATGCCAACATATAATGATTCTTTGGTGACTTTCAACAGTTTTTTTACTTCAGGCGCGACTTCTCCTATTTCAAAAGAATAGGCGTGGTCGCCGTAATAGCCATTTTTCAATGCGCCGCAATCGACAGAAATCACATCGCCTTCTTCAAGAGGTTTGTCATTTGGAATGCCATGGACGACTTGTGCGTTTGGGCTCATACAAAGCGAATTCGGGAAGCCGTACAATCCTAAAAATGCAGGTTCGGCGCCGTGATCACGAATGAAAGCCTCGGCCAGTTTGTCCAAGTATAAAGTCGTCACTCCGGGTTTGATTTCGGAAGCGATCATGCCTAATGTTTTTGAAACGATCAAAGCGCTTTCGCGCATCAGTTCAATTTCCTCTCTCGTTTTTGGGATAACCATAAGCGTAATTTAACTGGACAAAAGTACGACTTTGCGCCAATTAACGAACAATGAATTTACAATTCCCTAAAGCAACGAATGCCTGTTCATTACAGACGGTTTTGGAATGCCCATGATGTCGAGAATTGTCGGTGCGATATCGCCAAGAATGCCGTCATGGATTTCCTTACGGTCCGGGTCAACCAAAATAATCGGGACTGGATTTGTGGTGTGCGCAGTATTCGGGCTGCCGTCGGGATTGATCATGGTTTCGCAGTTTCCGTGGTCGGCAATGACAATCGTCGTATAACCGTTAGCCAAGGCAGCTGTAATGACTTTTTCGGCACATTTGTCTACGGCTTCACAAGCTTTGATTGCAGCTTTAAAAACACCGGTATGGCCAACCATATCGCCATTGGCAAAATTCAGGCAGACGAAATCGACTTCTCTTTTTTCAAGTTCGGGAACTAAGGCGTCGGCAAGTTCGAATGCGCTCATTTCGGGCTGTAAATCGTAAGTCGCGACTTTCGGTGAGTTTTTCAAAATCCGGGTTTCGCCTTCAAACGGATGTTCGCGTCCGCCGGAAAAGAAAAACGTTACATGCGGATATTTCTCGGTTTCGGCAATTCGTATTTGTTTTTTATTGTGGTTTTCCAACACTTCGCCCAATGTTTCAGTGATGTGCGCTTTGTCGTAAATGACATAAATATTCTGAAAAGTGTCGTCATAATTGGTCATCGTGACATAATAGAGGTTCATTTTGTGCATGTTCTCGTCAAGATGGTCTTTTTGGGTCAGCACTTCTGTCAGCTGACGTCCGCGGTCGGTCCTGAAATTGAAGAAAATCACAACATCGCCTTCCTTAATTGTCGCAATCGGATTGCTGTCATCGTCGGTCATGACAATGGGGTCGATGAATTCGTCGGTAATGTTTTTTTGGTAGCTTTCATTGATGCTTGCCACAGCATCTTTGGAATGCGTTCCGATACCGTTGACAATCAAATCGTAGGCTTTTTTCACCCTTTCCCAGCGTTTGTCGCGATCCATGGCATAATAACGGCCAATGACCGAAGCCAATTTCGTGGATGTACCTTCCATGTGTTTGAGGATATCGGCAATGAAACCGGTTCCCGATTTTGGATCCACATCGCGGCCATCAGTAAAAGCGTGGACAAAAACGTCCTTTACTTTCGCATCCTGTGCAGCGCTGATCAATCCTTTGAGATGGTTGATATGGGAATGCACGCCACCATTGGAAACCAATCCCAATAAATGGACAGGTTTGTCATATTCGTTGGCATAAGCAAACGCGTTGGACAATGCTTTTTCTTTTTCGATGGATTTGTCCTGGACATTCAGGTTGATTTTTTCCAAATCCTGGTAAATGATACGGCCTGCGCCGAGATTCATGTGGCCGACTTCGGAATTTCCCATTTGGCCTTCAGGCAAACCGACATTCAGGCCATCGGTCCGGAGTTGCGCATTTGGATATTTTTTATATAGGCTATTGATAAACGGGATATTGGCATTGTCGGGTGCGGAAACTTTTGGGTCTGGCGCTTTTCCCCAGCCGTCAAGAATCATCAGGATTACTTTCTTGTTCATTTTAATTCACGGAATTTGTAAGCTACAGGAATTGCAGCTCCCACAAAGATAAAAAATCAGAACCAGTTCTTCGCGCGATTGTAGTCAATAAAATACCGGACGCTGATAGAAAAAACATGGTTGAGGTTGTCATCGAAGACATTCGAGAAGTTTTTCCCGAAATCCTTGTCGATATTGTTAGAGAATGTATTGGCATTGTTCCGGTATAAAACGGAAACCTGGCTTCCGGGCGCAAACCACCAGGAATATGACAAATCGAGATTCCAGGTATTGAAATTCGAATCCACATTTTCAGTATAGACAGCAGGCGTCAGGTAACCGTCTTCG